>NZ_CM151156.1:0-360000 GCF_056481585.1 Stenotrophomonas sp. 86428_Sma | reverse complement strand
TGGTGCTCCTGCAGGCCACGGCCCATCAGCAGGTTGAACTTCTGGTCGGTACCGCCCAGCTCCACGTCGGCCTCCAGGGCCACGGAGTCGTAGCCCTGCACCAGCGGGTACAGGAACTCATGGATGGCGATGGACTGCTGGGCGGCGTAGCGCTTGGCGAAGTCGTCGCGCTCGAGCATGCGTGCCACGGTGTGCTGGCCGGCCAGGCGGATCATGTCGGCCGCGCCCATCTTGCCGAACCACTCCGAGTTGAAGCGGACTTCGGTACGGCTGCGGTCCAGCACCTTGAACACCTGCTCCTCATAGGTACGGGCGTTGGCCAGCACGTCCTCGCGGCTGAGCGGCTTGCGGGTGAGGCTCTTGCCGGACGGGTCGCCGATCATGCCGGTGAAGTCGCCGATCAGGAAAATGACCTGGTGGCCGAGGTCCTGGAACTGGCGCATCTTGTTCAGCAGCACCGTGTGGCCCAGGTGCAGGTCGGGCGCGGTGGGGTCGAAGCCGGCCTTGATCCGCAGCGGGCGGCCCTCCTGCAGGCGCGCACGCAGATCCTCGAGCTTGAGGATCTCGTCGGCACCACGGCCGATCTGGGCAAGGGCTTCTTCAATCGAGGACACGTGACTACTCCCGGCAACGCCGATTCTTGTGTGGGGTGTTAAAGCAAAGTTAACCCGATTGGCTTCACAAAAGCCAATGGGCACAAGGGTTTGACGCGGTTTTCTCAGGTGTCTATGGTAACCGGCGATCAGGCCCGCGCTCCCGGGCTGCCAGGAAAAAACCGCCGATGCACAATTCCGAACAAGGGCGCGCACGCAAGCAGCGCTTCCAGGAACGCCTCCACGTCCTGCACGACAACGCCCTGCATCGGAAGCTCAGGCAACATCTTCCCGCCGCCTTCAATGAGCGCTGGACGCGCCGTCATTGGATGCATGCCAGCCTGTTCGCGACGATCGGCGCCCTGGTGGCGACCATCGTCCCGGGTTTCTCGCACACCATCGACGCGCCCTTCGCCGACAGCCACACCAGCCTGGCGCTGCCGTTGCCGCCGCTGACCATGGCCCGCCAGCAGCAGGTGCCCGGAGACAGCTGGCAGGTGCTGCGGGTGCAGCGCGGCCAGACCCTGAGCGACCTGTTCGACAAGGCCGGCATTCCGGCCACCACCCTGCACCGGGTACTGGACCACCCAGGTGCGCGTGAGGCGCTGACCAAGCTGCGCCCGGGTGCCGAGATCGCCTTCGACATGCCGCTGTCCGGTGACCTGCGCAGCATCCGCTTCGACCGCGATGCCGACAACCGGGTGGAACTGAGCCTGGCCGGCGATGACATCAAGGAGAAGGTGACCAAACGCGAGACCTCCACGCGCACCGTGGTCACCAGCGGCGAGATCACCAGCTCGCTGTACGCCGCGGCGCGCCGGGCAGGGCTGTCGCCGTCGGCGATCGCGACGATGACCGACGACATCTTCAAGTACGACATCGACTTCTCGAAGGACCTGCAGCCGGGCGACCGCTTCAGCGTGGTGATGGATGAAACCTGGCGCGAAGGCGAGAAGGTGGACACCAGCAAGATCCTGGCGGCGACGTTCACCACCGGTGGCAAGACCTATTCCGGCTTCCGCTTCGACCGCAACGGCAAGTCCGAGTACTACGACATCAACGGCCGTTCGCTGAAGAAGAGCTTCATCCGCATGCCGATCCCGTTCGCGCGGCTGAGCTCGACCTTTGGCGCGCGCAAGCACCCGGTGCTGGGCAAGATGCGCATGCACAAGGGCGTGGACTACGCCGCGCGCACCGGCACCCCGATCATGGCCGCCGGCGACGCCCGCGTGCAGTTCGCCGGGGTGCAGCGCGGCTACGGCAACGTGGTGATCCTCGACCACGGCCGCGGCCACACCACCCTGTACGGCCACATGTCGCGCTTTGCGAACATCAAGACCGGCCAGCGCGTGGCCCAGGGCACGGTGATCGGCTATGTCGGCTCGACCGGGCTGGCGACCGGCCCGCACCTGCACTACGAATTCCGCGTCAACGGCGAGCACCGCAACCCGCTGACCGTGACCATGCCGCCGCCGGAGCCGCTGAAGGGCGCCGAGCTGGTCGCCTTCCGCGCGCAGACCGCACCGGCGATGGCGCGCATCCAAGGCATGGAGAAGCTGATCTACGCCGACGCCAGCCCGGCACCGACCAGCCGCGACGAGGCCGCCCCCGAGGTGGCTAGCGCCAAGGACAAACAGGCAACCGGCCGCAAGCGCGGCTGAGCCCCTGCGTTGACGAAGAAGGACGCGGCAGCCCAAGCTTGCCGCGTCCTTTTTTTATGCCTGCCATGAACACAACTGTCGACGCTGACGCCCCCCTGTACCTTGGCCTGATGTCGGGCACCAGCGCCGATGGCATCGATGCCGCGCTGGTGCAGTTCCCCAGCGGCGCTGGCTGCCGCTTCGTGCATGGCCTGACCGCCCGCTGGGAGCCGGTGCTGCGGGCGCGGCTGGTGGCACTGGGCGAAGGGGGCCCGCTGGACTCGCTGGAGGAGCTGGGCGAACTGGACGCGCGGATCGCGATCAGCTTCGCTGAAGCCGCCAATCAACTGCTGGCCGAGGCCGGCGTGGACCGCAGCCAGGTCCGCGCGATCGGCTCGCACGGCCAGACCGTGCGCCACCGCCCGCTGGCCAATCCGGCGTTCACCGTGCAGCTGGGCGACGGCAACCGCATTGCCGAACTGACCGGGATCACCACGGTGTCCGACTTCCGCCGCCGCGACGTGGCGGCCGGGGGCCACGGTGCGCCGCTGATGCCGGCCTTCCACCTCGGCATGCTGGGCACGGCTGATGAAGACCGCGCCGTGCTCAACCTGGGCGGGATCGCCAACCTGACCCTGATCCCGCGCGAAGGCGCGGCGCGTGGCTTCGATACCGGCCCGGCCAACGCGCTGATGGATGCCTGGTGCCAGCGCCACACCGGCCGCACCTTTGATGCCGACGGCGCGTATGCCGCCAGTGGCGCGGTGGACGAACGCCTGTTGGCCGGCTGGCGTTCGGAGCCGTGGTTCGCGCTGCCGCCGCCGAAGAGCACCGGCCGTGAGCAGTTCCACCTGGCCTGGGCCGAGGCCCACATGGGCGAAGGCCAGTACGCTGCCGCCGATGTGCAGGCCACCCTGCTGGAGCTGACCGTGGCGACGGTGGCCGATGCGCTGCTGGCGCAGCAGCCGCAGACCCGGCGCCTGCTGGTCTGCGGCGGCGGGGTGCGCAACCGGCAGCTGATGAAGCGGCTGGCTGCACGGCTGCCGGGGGTGCAGGTGGAGTCGAGCGCGGTGCATGGGCTGGACCCGGAGTACGTGGAAGCGATGGGCTTCGCCTGGCTGGCGCAGCGGACGATGGACGGGCTGGCCGGCAACCTGCCGAGCGTGACCGGGGCGACGGGGCCGCGGATCCTGGGGGCGATCCACCTGGCGTGATGTGGTCATCCACGCATGGCGTGGATCTACCGGGAACGGCGGTCGAGCGTGGCTCGACGCTACATGGGCACTAATCGAAGCCCTGCCCTGCGGGCAGGGCCTGCAGGGCGGCGATGGCATCGGAGAGCGCGTCCACTTCGGGATCGCCGAAGCCGGAGCGGACCTCCAGTTCACTGCTGAACAGGCCCTGCTCCAGCAAGGCGGTGCAGGTCTGTTCGTGGGTCCAGCCGCGGGCAACCGCGACACGTCGGATACGTTCCAGCAGCAGCGGGTCCAGGTCCCGCAGCACAACGTCGGCCATGCTCACTTCCCCGTTCGCAAGGCACCGCCCCCTCGGCGCGTCGGGGGCGATGATCCCGCAGACCGGGCGGGCAGGCAATCAGGTGGCGCTTGCGGCCTGGCGACGACGCTGCTGAAGGATCAGCAGGGCGCAGAGGATCACCACCGGGATCGCCACCAGCGCGGTACCGACGAAGAACAGCGCGTAGCCTTCCAGCAGCGTCCGGCCCTGTGCGAGCGTCTGTACCGACCACCCCGAGAGCCCCTTGAGCGCCTTGCCTGGCATCGCGTAGAACGAACTCAGCAGCGCGTACTGGGTTGCGGTGTATCCGATGCTGGTCAGGCTCGACATATAGGCGATCAGCGCCGTACCGGCGAAACCGCTGGCAAAGTTGTCGATTGCCATGGCCACCGCGAAATGGGTGGTGTCCGGGCCCGAATAGGCCAGCCAGGCAAACGCCAGGTTGGAGGCCGGACCCAGCACGGCGCCCACCATCAGCGCCGCCAGCACTCCCCAGCGCACCGAGACCAGGCCCGCCGCAGCAATGCCGACGAAGGTCGCGACCAGGCCCACCGAGCCACGTACAGCGCCAACGGTGTCCTCGTCCAGGCCGAGATCGACGTAGAACGGGTTGGCCATCGGCCCCATGACGAAGTCGGCCAAGCGATAGACGCTGATGGCCACCAGGATCAGGATCGCACCACTACGATGCTCGCGGACGAAGGCGATGAACGGCCCCGCCACGGCGTCGAACAGGCCCCGCGGCGTCCACAGCGAGGTCGCCTGAGCCTGCACGGCAGCCACTTCCCGCGCGGGCTCACGGGCCATGACCACGGCCACCACGCCAAGCGCCATGAGGACGGCCATGATCTCGTACGAGACCTGCCAGCCGACACGGGCCGCGATGATCAGGATCAGCGCATCGGTGACCAGCAATGCGGTGCGATAGCCCAGCGCCGAGGATGAGGTCAGCAGGCCCAGCTGCTCGCTGTTGTCAGCACTTTCAATGCGCCAGGCATCGATGACGATGTCCTGGGTGGCCGAAGCAAACGCCACGATCACGGCCATCACGCCGAACACGACGATGTGCTGCCAGGCGATACCCAGGAACTGGATCTGGCCCCCCTTGGGCTGGACCAGCGCCATGCCGACCAGGCCCACCACCACGACCAGCTGCGACAGCAGCATCCAGCCACGGCGGCGGCCAAAGCGACCGAACAGAGGCACGTCGGTCTTATCGACGATCGGCGCCCACAGGAACTTCATGGTGTAGGCCAGCCCGACCCATGACAGGAAACCGATCGTGCTCAGCTCGATGCCTTCCTTGCGCATCCAGAAGCCGAGCGTGTTGCCCACCAGATAGATCGGCAGGCCGGAACTGAAGCCGAGCAGCAGCATCGCCAGCACCTTGCGCTGGCTCAGGTTGGACACCACCTGCTGCCACGGCCGACGCGGCTTGGCAGCCTCGGTCACAGGTCGTAGTCCACGATGAACGGCGCGTGGTCGGAGAAGCGCTCGTCGCGGTAGATCGAGCAGCTGCGCAGGCGGTCACGCAGGCCCGGGGTGATGAACTGGTAGTCGATGCGCCAACCGACGTTGTTGGCGCGGGCAGCGCCGCGGTTGCTCCACCAGGTGTAGTCCTCGCCGGTGGGGTTGAGCAGGCGGTAGGCGTCAGCCCAGCCACGGCCGGCGGCGACATCGGTGGCCTGGCCATGGTCGGCGCACAGGGCATTGAGCCAGTCGCGCTCTTCCGGCAGGCAGCCCGAGTTCTTCTGGTTGGACTTCCAGTTCTTGATGTCCAGCGCCGAACGCACGATGTTCCAGTCGCCGCACAGCACGTAGTCGCGGCCGCTGCGCGCCCATTCCTCGAGGATCGGCCGCAACCATTCCATCACTTCGAACTTGAAGCCCTGGCGCAGGTCGCCCGAGCTGCCCGACGGGATATAGAAGGAGACCACGCTGAGGTTGCCGTAGCGCGCCTCGATGTAGCGGCCTTCGTCGTCGAACGGGGCCCAGCCGAGCGAGGTGATCACCTGGTCCGGCTCGCGCTTGCTGTAGATCGCCACACCGCTGTAGCCCTTCTTGGTGATGGCGTCGCGGTAGAAGCAGTGGTGGCCGTCCGGGCGGAACATCGGGTCGGTCAGCTGGTCTTCCTGGGCCTTGGTCTCCTGGATGCACAGGACGTCGGCGTCCTGGGACCGGAACCAGTCGAGGAAGCCCTTGGTTGCGGCGGAGCGGATGCCATTGGCGTTGAAACTGATGATGCGCATGCGGGGGACCTGCGGCGGGAAACCGGGCAAGCATACCGGTTGCCCGCGGGGCTGCGCAGTCCGCCAGGCCGGGCCGCGACACCCTTCACAGGGCCCCGGACGAGCGCGAAACGCCCAGCTGGATTAGGATTTGTGCTCCAAATGAAGATGAATCGAGTTTTGATGAGCGACCACCGCCACCGTTTCCTGCAGCTGGCCCTGACCGCCGACGCCCTGCGCTTCGGCCAGTTCACCCTCAAGTCCGGCCGGCTGAGCCCCTATTTCTTCAACGCCGGTCGTTTCGACTCCGGTTCGCTGCTGTCGCAGCTCGGCGCCTGCTACGCCGATGCCATCGATGCCACCGGGATCAAGTACGACGTGGTGTTCGGCCCCGCCTACAAGGGCATTCCGCTGGCCACCGCGATGGCCTGCGAGCTGGCCCAGCGTGGCCGTGACCTGCCGCTGTCGTTCAACCGCAAGGAAGCCAAGGACCATGGCGAAGGCGGCCAGCTGATCGGCGCCGACATGAACGGCAAGCGCGTGCTGATCGTCGACGACGTGATCACCGCTGGCACCGCGATCCGTGAAGCGCTGGGCATCATCCGCGCCGCCGGTGGCACCCCGGCCGGCATCGTGGTGGCGCTGGACCGCCAGGAGATCGCTTCGGAAACCGATCGCCGTTCGGCGGCGCAGTCGGTGGCCGAGGAAGCCGGCATTCCGGTGATCGCCGTGGCGTCGCTGGCCGACCTGCTTGATTTCGCCTCCGGCAACCCGGAACTTGTGGGTTACCGGCAGCCGCTGGAAGCCTACCGGGCCCAGTACGGCGTCCGTTCGATCCGCTGACCGACCCAGGGGAAAGGTCATGTCCCGAGTTCCAGCTGTCCTCTTTGCCGGCCTGCTGCTGGCCGTGCCGTTCACCGTACCGGCGCAGTCGCGCGACAGCGGCAAGACGGAAAAGAAGCTGTACTGCTGGAACGAGGGCAAGGAGCGGATCTGCAGTGATTCGCTGCCGGCCGATGCGGTCAACCATGCCCGCGAGGAGTTCAACGCGAAGAGTGGCCTGCGCAATGCGCAGGTCCAGCGCGCGTTGACCGACGAAGAGCGCGCAGCCGCCAGCACGGAGGCGGCGCAGCAGCAGCTGGACCTGATGGCCGCGCAGACCCGCCAGCGCACCGAGCAGGCGATGCTGACCACCTATGGCAGCGAGGACGACCTGCGCCGGGTGTTCGCCGAGCGCCAGGAAGTGCTGGACAACAACCTGAAGACCGCCGAGTACAACGTCACCAGCCTGCGTGAGTCGCTGGTGGCGCTGCTGGCGGCTGCAGGTGACCGCGAACTGGCCGGTGGCAAGGTGGCCGACAAGCAGGCCGAGGCGATCCGCCAGCGGCACGTGCAACTGCAGTCGCAGCAACGGCTGCAAGCCGGGTTCCTGCAGCAGCAGCAGGCGTTGAAGGCCGAGATCGACAGCACCCTGCAGCGCTATCGCGAGCTGAAGGGGCTGGTGTCGGCGAGCCAGGCTCCGGCGGGCTGACCACGCTCCCGTCGCCGGGCATGGCCCGGCGCTACCCAGGGCCTGGTTACGGATTGGACCACGGAATTTATGCACTCTTTACGCGTCGGCCCGGTCCGGCGCGTAGTGCGTTTATGGGCGGCAGGACGACGATGACGGCCTGAGGTGGAGGGGTTCCACCAGGACGCTATTGCAATGTCCCCCTGGCTGTCGTTGTTGTGTGGCGTGCTGGTGCTGGTCGCCGCCGCCTATCTCCTTTATGTCGTGCTGCGGCCCGAGTCGTTCTGAGCGGAGCCGGCCATGACTGAGATGCTTGTGATTATTGCCGCCAGCCTGCTGCTGGCGTGGCCGCTGGGCCTGTACCTGGCCCGCGTGATGCGTGGCACTCCGATGAAGGTCGACGTGCTGTTCCACTGGATCGAGAAGCCGCTGTACAGGGTGTTCGGGGTCGATCCGTCGCGCTCGATGTCCTGGCGCGGCTACGTGCTGGCCTTCGTGCTGAGCAACGTGGTGGTCGCGGTACTGACCCAGGCGGTGTTCATGACGCAGGCCTGGCTGCCGCTGAATCCGGACCAGATCCCGAACATGCGCTGGGACACCGCGCTGCACACGATGATCTCGTTCCTGACCAACACCAACCAGCAGCACTATTCTGGCCAGGCGCAGCTGTCCTATCTCTCGCAGATGACCGGCATCACCGGCCTGCAGGTGGTGACGCCGATGATGGGCCTGGCGCTGGCAGTGGCGACGCTGCGGGCGTTGTTCTCGCGTGCGCCGCAGGCTGCGGTGGCGACGGGTACCGGCGATGACCGCCAGGTGGCGGTGGGCAACTACTACGTGGACGTGGTGCGCCTGTGCGTGCGCTTCCTGCTGCCGCTGTGCCTGGTGTGGACGTTGCTGCTGACCAGCCAGGGCGTGCCGTCGACGATGGCCGGTGGGCCGCAGGCCACGCCGATCGACGCCAGCGCCGGCATGGCCGAACAGAAGCTGCCGCTGGGCCCGGTCGCGGCGATGGTCGCGGCCAAGCAGCTGGGCGCCAACGGTGGCGGCTGGTACGGCCCGAACAGCAGCTTCCCGCTGGAGAACCCGACGCCGCTGTCGAACGCGCTGGAAATCGTCGGCATCCTGCTGGTGCCGATGGCGGTGATCTTCATGATCGGTGCGTTCACCGGCCGACGTCGCTTCGGCGCCCTGGTGTTCAGCTGCATGCTGGGCATGTCGCTGCTTTCCACCGGCGCGATGATGTGGAGCGAAGGGCATAGCACCAGCGCCGCCACTCCGCTGCTGATGGAAGGCAAGGAGGTGCGCTTCGGCGCCGATGGCACTGCGCTGTGGGCGGCGGTGACCACCCAGGTCTCCAACGGTTCGGTCAACGGCATGCACGATTCGCTGGCACCGCTGAGTGGCGGCATCGCGATGGTCAACATGCTGGTCAGCGCGATCTGGGGCGGCATCGGTTGTGGCCTGCAGCAGTTCATCGTGTACCTGCTGCTGGGTGTGTTCCTGGCCGGGTTGATGACCGGGCGCACGCCGGAACTGTTCGGCCGCAAGCTGGAGACGCCACAGGTGCGCCTGCTGGCCCTGCTGGTGCTGCTGCAGCCGATCACCCTGCTGGTGTTCACCGCGATCACCCTGGCCGTACCCGGCCTGGCAGGGACCTCCAACCCCGGCTTCCATGGCATCAGCCAAGTCTTCTACGAGTACGTCTCGGCCTACGCCAACAACGGTTCGGGCTTCGAAGGGCTGGGTGACGCCACGCTGTGGTGGAACCTGAGCTGCTCGCTGGTACTGCTGCTGGGCCGCTTCCCGCTGCTGATCATTCCGCTGGTGGTGGCCGCACAGCTGGCTGCCAAGCGCCAGGCCCCGGAGTCTGCCGGCAGCCTGCAGATCGAAACCCCGACCTTCGCCCTGACCCTGGTCTCGGTGATCGTCATCCTGACCGTGCTGCAGTTCATGCCGGCGCTGGTACTCGGCCCGATCGCCGACCACCTGAGCCTGGGACTGCACTAAGGACACCCTGATGAGTACCCAAGCAAGTTCAACCCGTAGTACCCATGCAGCGCGCCCTGCCCTGCTGGATGGCGCCGGCCTGCGCCGTGCGCTGGTCGACGCAGTGCGCAAGCTGTCGCCGATGCATCTGGTGCGCAGCCCGATGATGGCGGTGGTGATGGCCGGCACGATCGTGGCCGCGATCGTCACCCTGACCGGCAATGCGCCGCTGGGCTTCGGCCTGGCAGTGACCGTGATCCTGCTGGTGACCGTGCTGTTCGGCAACTTCGCCGAAGCGGTGGCCGAAGCGCGTGGCCGTGGCCAGGCCGCCTCGCTGCGGCGTGCCCGCCAGGACCTGGTGGCACGCCGGCTGGCGGCGCCGCAGCCGGGCGCCGCCGAAACCCAGGTGCCGGCCGCCGAACTGCGCCCGGGCGACCACGTGATCGTCAGTGCCGGTGAGCTGGTGCCGGCCGATGGCGAGATCGTGCAGGGCCTGGCCACCATCAACGAAGCCGCGGTGACCGGCGAATCGGCGCCGGTGCTGCGCGAGGCCGGTACCGACCGTTCCGGCGTGATCGGCGGCACCAAGGTGCTGTCCGACCAGATCATCGTGCGGGTGACCGCCGAGCCGGGCCACAGCTTCCTGGACCGGATGATCGCGCTGGTGGAAGGTGCCAACCGCCAGAAGACCCCCAACGAGATCGCGCTGACCCTGCTGCTGGCGGCGATGACGCTGACCTTCCTGGTGGTGGTGGCGACGCTGCCGGCGATCGGCGCGGCCGTGGGCGTGCAGGTCGATCCGCTGCTGCTGATCGCGCTGCTGGTGTGCCTGATCCCGACCACCATCGGCGGCCTGCTGCCGGCCATCGGCATCGCCGGCATGAACCGTGCGCTGGCCGCCAACGTGCTGGCCAAGTCGGGCAAGGCGGTGGAGGTGGCCGGCGACGTCGACGTGCTGCTGCTGGACAAGACCGGCACCATCACCTACGGCGACCGCCAGGCCAGCCACTTCCATCCGCTGGCCGGCATCGATGCCAGCCAGCTACGCGAGGCCGCACTGCTGTCTTCGCTGGCCGACCCGACCCCGGAAGGCAAGTCGATCGTGCGCCTGGCGCGCGAACAGGGCTGCGCTACCGCCGAACCGGACCACGCCGAGTACCTGGCGTTCAGTGCGCAGACCCGCATGTCCGGCGTGGACCTGGAACATGGGCGGCAGATCCGCAAGGGTGCCGCCGATGCGATCCGTGCCCACGTGCAGGCGCTGGGCGGCAACGTGCCGGCGGAACTGGCCGGGCGCGTCGAGCAGGTCGCGCGCAATGGTGCCACCCCGCTGGTGGTGGCCGAGGGCCGCCATGTGCTGGGCGTGATCGAGCTGTCGGACGTGGTCAAGCACGGCATGCGCGAGAAGTTCGCGCAGCTGCGGGCGATGGGTATCCGCACGGTGATGATCACCGGCGACAACCCGCTGACCGCCGCCGCGATCGCTGCCGAGGCCGGCGTCGATGACTACATCGCCGAAGCCCGTCCGGAAGACAAGCTGGCGCGCATCCGCCAGGAACAGGCCGGTGGCCGCCTGGTGGCGATGGTCGGCGATGGTACCAACGACGCGCCGGCGCTGGCGCAGGCCGACATCGGTCTGGCGATGAACTCCGGTACGCAGGCGGCGAAGGAGGCCGGCAACATGGTCGACCTCGATTCGGACCCGGCCAAGCTGCTGGCGGTGGTGGAAGTAGGCAAGCAGCAGCTGATCACCCGCGGCGCGCTGACCACCTTCTCGCTGGCCAACGACGTCTCCAAGTACTTCGCGATCCTGCCGGCGCTGTTCGCCGCGGCCGTTCCGACCATGGCCGCCTTGAACGTGATGCAGCTGTCGAGCCCGCGCAATGCGGTGCTGGCAGCGCTGATCTTCAACGCCCTGGTGATTCCCGCCCTGATCCCGCTCGCCCTGCGTGGCGTGCGCTTCCGCCCGGCCACTGCAACCGCACTGCTGCGCCGGAACATGCTGGTGTACGGCCTCGGCGGCGTGCTGCTGCCGTTCGCAGCGATCAAGGTAATTGACCTCCTTCTTGTCCTGGTATTCGGCGCATGAACCGTTCCGCTTCCACCTCCACCTCCCTGTCCCGCGAAGCAAAAGCCGAGGCCCGCGTGGCCAGCCTGCAGGACGGCGCCAGCTGGCGCCCGGCGATCGGCCTGGGCCTGGCCACCCTGCTGCTGGCCGGTGCGGTCTACGCCGGTATCGCCACCGGTTTTGCCGGCCTGGCCTACCCGACCCAGGCCGAGGGCAGCCTGCTGCGCGATGGCAACGGCCAGGTACGCGGCTCGGCATGGTTGTCGCAGCCGTTCACCGGTGACGGCTACTTCCAGGCACGTCCGTCAGCGGCCAACTACGACCCGATGGCCGCGGCCGGTTCCAACATGGCGCGCAGCAACCCGGCGTTGGCCGAACGTGTTGCCGCCAGCACGGCTGCGGTGGCCGCGCGCGAAGGTGTCGCCCCGGCACAGGTACCGGCAGACCTGGTCACCCAGTCCGCCGGCGGCCTGGATCCGCAGCTGTCGCCGGCCGCGGCGCAGCTGCAGGTGGCACGCGTGGCGCGCGCCCGTGGCCTGCCGGTGGAACGCGTGCAGGCACTGGTGCAGGCGCATACCGAAGGTCGCCAATGGGGCCTGTTCGGCCAGCCGCGGGTGAACGTGGTGACGCTGAACTTCGCGCTGGACCACGCGGCCAAGGCACCGTGATGCCGGCCTGCACCGGCTGCGCGCACAATGGCACCCATGACTGATGCGCGTACCCGCCAGGCCGATGCCCTGGTCGAAGGCCTGCAACGCGAAGCCGGCGGCAAGCTGACCGTGTTCCTCGGTGCGGCGCCGGGCGTGGGCAAGACCTACACCATGCTGACCCGCGCACAGGAACAGCTGCGCCGCGGTGTCGACCTGGTGGTGGGCCTGGTGGAAACCCACGGCCGCGCCGATACCCAGGCGCTGCTGGAGGGCCTGCCACAGCTGCCGCTGAAGGCAGTGGCCTATCACGGCCACACCCTGCAGGAGATGGACCTGGATGCCGTGCTGGCACGGCATCCGGCGCTGGTGCTGGTGGACGAACTGGCCCATCGCAATGCGCCGGGCAGCCGCCATGAGCGGCGCTGGCAGGACGTGATGGAGCTGCTGGACGCCGGCATCGACGTCTGGACCACGGTCAACATCCAGCATCTGGAAAGCCTCAATGATGTGGTGATGCGCATCACCGGCGTGCGGGTCAGCGAGACCGTGCCCGATGTCGTGCTCGACCGCCTGCACGACATCGTGCTGGTCGACCTGCCGCCACGCGAACTGATCGCGCGCCTGCAGCAGGGCAAGGTCTATGTGCCCGAACAGGCCGCGCAGGCGCTGCAGGCGTTCTTCTCGCCGGCCAACCTGACCGCGCTGCGTGAACTGGCGATGCAGGAAGCCGCCGACCGCGTCGACAGCAGCCTGCGTGAAGCACGCGCCGCACGCGGCGAGAGCAACCTGCCGCTGCGTCGCGGCGTGCTGGTGGCCATTGATGGCGGCGGTCAGAGCGAATACCTGGTGCGGGTGGCGCGTCGCATCGCCGAACGCCGCGATGCGCCGTGGACGGTGGTGACCGTGCAGGGCCGACGCCAGGACGAGGCGACCCGGCGCGAAATCGATGCGGCCTTCGCACTGGCACGGCGCCTGGGCGGCGACGCCGAACTGCTGCACGGATCGAGCATCGCCGATGCCCTGCTCGACCATGCCGCGCACAACGGCGTCTCGACCCTGGTGCTCGGCCGGACCCGCGAACGCCCGCTGGCGCGGATGTTCAACCGCACCCTGACCCAGCAGCTGATCCAGCGCGGCGCGCATTACGAGATCACCATCATCAGCACGCCGCAGGCACGTGCGCGCTCGCGCCGCGAGGGCCTGCTGCCGCCGGTGCGCGGCATCAGCTACGAACCGGCGCAGGCACTGATCGCCACCGCGTTGGCCTGTGCGGTGGCATGGCTGGCCGAACGCTGGGTGGGCATGGCCGATCTGTCGATGGTGTTCATCGTGGCGGTGGTGCTGGTCGCTGCGCGCACGCGCGCCAGCGTGGCGGTGATGGCGGCGATCCTGTGCTTCCTCGCCTACAACTTCCTGTTCATCGCGCCGCGCTTCACCTTCGCCATCGGTGCACGCCAGGGCGTGATCACCGTGTTCCTGTTCCTGGCCGCGGCACTGGTGGCCGGGCGCCTGGCCTCGCGCCTGCGCATGCAGGTGATCGCGCTGCGTGCAGCCAATCGCCATGCGCGTGCGCGCCAGCAGCTGGGCCGCCAACTGGCCAGTGCCGCCGGCAACGGCGAGGTGGCGCAGGCGGGTCGGCATGCACTGGAACAGGCCATGGACGTGCCGGCGTGGCTGCGGATCGGCGCCGATACCGCAACCGGTGGCCGCAGCCAGCCCGGCGACACCGACCTGGCCGCCGCCGACTGGGCGCTGCGCCATGGCCAGCCCAGTGGCCGCTTCACCGACACCCTGGCCGGCGCGCAGTGGTGGTTCCTGCCGTTGCTGGATGGCGAGGACCGCGCGATCGGCGTGGCCGGCCTGTACCTGCCCGGCGCACAGGCGCGCCTGCTGCCCGAACAACGGCAGCTGGCCGAAGCAATGGTCGATGACATCGCGCAGGCCGCGCTGCGCACGCGGCTGGTGGCGGAACTGGAGCAGGCGCACGTCAGCAACGAGACCGAGCGGTTGCGCTCGGCGCTGCTCTCTTCGGTGTCGCACGACCTGCGCTCGCCACTGGCGGCGATGATCGGCTCGGCCGACAGCCTGGCCAGCTATGGTACGGCAATGGATACGGCCGATCGCCGTGCCCTGCTCGACACCATCCTGGTCGAGGGCGAACGGCTGGACCGCTACATCCAGAACCTGCTGGACATGACCCGCCTCGGCCACGAGGGATTGAAGATCAACCGCGACTGGATCGGCGTGGACGAACTGATCGGTTCGGCCGCACGGCGCCTGCAGCGCTACCAGCCGAAGGTGCGGCTGGAGCTGGACATTCCGGCCACGCTGGCGCCGATCTGGGTACACCCGGCGCTGGTCGAACAGGCGGTGTTCAACGTGATGGAAAACGCGGCCAAGTTCTCACCGCCGGATGCTGCCGTGCAGGTGCAGGCGCGTGAACTGGACGGCCAGCTGCGCATCGACGTGATCGATGCCGGCCCCGGCATTCCCGACGACGAGCGTGCGCGCATCTTCGACATGTTCTACAGCGTTGAACGTGGCGACCGTGGCCGCCACGGCACCGGCCTGGGCCTGACCATCTGCCAGGGCATGATCGGCGCGCATGGCGGCAGCGTGCAGGCGCTGCCCGGACGCGACGGTCGCGGTACCCTGATCCGCATCACCCTGCCCCTGCTCAAGCCAGCCTCCCACGATGAGCCCGACCCCGATTGATGCCAGCGTGCCGGCCGCGCGCGTGCTGGTGATCGATGATGAAACCCAGATCCGCCGGTTCCTGGACATCAGCCTGCGCGCGCAGGGCTACCAGGTGCGGCAGGCCGCCACCGGCCAGGAAGGCCTGCAGCTGGCCGCCAGCGAGGACATGGATCTGGTGATCCTGGATATCGGCCTGCCCGACATGGAAGGCCACGAAGTGCTGGAACAGCTGCGGCAGTGGAGCCAGGTGCCGGTGATCATGCTGACCGTGCGCGCCGGCGAGGCGGAGAAGGTGCGTGCGCTGGATACCGGCGCGAATGACTACGTGACCAAGCCGTTCGGCACGCAGGAGCTGATGGCGCGGGTGCGGGCGCTGCTGCGCACGCGCAGCGTGCCCAGTGATGGCACGCCGCCGGTATTCGACGATGGCCACCTGCATGTGGACCTGGTCCGCCGTGAAGTGGCGCTGGATGGCGAGCCGGTAGCGTTGACCCGCAAGGAGTACGCGCTGCTGTCGCTGCTGCTGCGCAACGCCGGGCGGGTGGTGACCCAGCCACAGATCCTGCAGGAGATCTGGGGTCCGACCCACCAGCACGACACCCATTACCTGCGCATCCTGGTCGGCAAGCTGCGGCACAAGCTGGGTGATTCAGCGCTGGATTCGCGCTACCTGTTCACCGAACCGGGCGTCGGGCTGCGGTTCAAGGGGTGAGGGTGTGCCGACCAACGGCCGGCATCCACCAAAGCGAATCCGGAAGAGCATCCACGCATGGCGTGGATCTACTGTGTCGACCAAGGTCGACACCTACCAACAGCGGTCCATGCCATTCCGACAGATCGCGGAAATTGTCTGGGGTGGGGCGGTGTCGGAGTGCGGGGTGTCAGCCGCATGGATGCGGCTGCCAAGCCTACAGGGACGTACTTGCGGCGTCCCCGCACTCCGACACCGCCCCACCATCCCGCGGATAGCCCGCTTTTGATGTTGATGTTGCTGTTGCCGTTGCTTCGGCGGGTGCCGGGCGCAGCCCGGCCCCACCTCAGAACCCCAGCGGGGTGTCGCCCAGCACCGGTTGCAGCTGGCTGCGGAACAGCGCCTGGATGCGTTCCAGCGCCGCCTCGTCATTGCCCTCGAAGCGCAGCACCAGCACCGGCGTGGTGTTGGAGGCGCGCACCAGGCCCCAGCCATCGGGGAAGTCCACGCGCAGGCCGTCGATGGTCGACAGGCGACCTCCCACATATGGGTTGTCCGGCGACTGCGCCGCCGCCACCAGCATCGCCACCAGCGCATGCGGCGTGCCTTCGGCCACCGGCACCTTCAGCTCCGGCGTGGCCACCATCTCCGGCAGCTCTGCCAGTACCTCGTCCGGAGTCTCCTCGCGCTGGGCCAGGATCTCCAGCAGGCGCGCAGCCGCATACAGGCCATCGTCGAAACCGAACCAGCGCTCCTTGAAGAAGAAGTGGCCGCTCATCTCGCCGGCCAGCTCGGCATCGGTCTCGCGCATCTTCGCCTTCATCAGCGAATGCCCGGTCTTCCACATCAGCGGGCTGCCACCATTGCGCAGCACGTGGTCGGACAGCTTGCCGGTGCACTTCACGTCGTAGATCACCATCGCGCCCGGATTGCGCATCAGCACGTCGGCGGCGAACAGCATCAGCAGGCGGTCGGCATAGATGATCTTTCCTTCGCCGGTGACCACGCCCAGGCGGTCACCGTCGCCATCGAAGGCGACGCCGAGATCGGCACCGAAGCGCTTCACCGTCTGCACCAGGTCTTCCAGGTTGGCCGGCTCGCTGGGGTCGGGATGATGGTTGGGGAAGGTACCGTCGACATCGCAGTACAGCGGGATGACTTCCGCACCGATCGCTTCCAGCAGCTGCGGCGCGAGCGCGCCGGCCACGCCGTTGCCGGCATCGGCCACGACCTTCAACGGGCGGTCCAGCTGCACGTCGTCGGCGATGCGCTGGATGTAGTCGGCACTGACATCGCGCTGCTGGTAATCGCCCGGCTCGGCGGCCTGTACCAGGCGGCCTTCGACGATGCGCTGGTACAGATCGGTGATGGCATCACCGGACAACGTCTCGCCGCCGATGACCACCTTGAAACCGTTGTACTCGGGCGGGTTATGGCTGCCGGTGACCGCCACGCAGGTGCCGGTACGCAGATGGAAGGCGGCGTAGTACACGACCGGGGTCGGTGCCAGGCCGATGTCGATCACCGCGCAACCGGCGCGCCTCAGGCCCTCGGCCAACCCTGCGGCCAGTTCCGGGCCGGACAGGCGGCCGTCGCGGCCGATCACCACCTCGCGCAGGCCCTGCTCCAGGGCCACGGTGCCGATGGCCTGGCCGATCAGCGCCGCCGTTTTCGGCGTCAGTTCACTGCCAACCACGCCGCGGATGTCGTAGGCGCGGAAGATACCGGCCGCCAGTTCCTCGGCCGGAACCGGTGGCGGGGGCGGCGGTGCACTATCAGTTGTGCTGGCCTCGGCCACCGGCGGCGGCGCCATCTGCAGGCTCTCGCTCAGGGTCGGGCCATGATCGGCTTCCGCCACGGTCGCCCGGCGCGGCAGCGGCAGCGACTTCGGCAGGCGGCCGCGCCCCACCACCAGCAGCACGGCGATGAACGCCAGCAGCAGCGCAACGATGGCGCTGGCCAGCGAACCCAGGCCCAGCGGACCAGGTTCGACATTGGGTACCGCGGCCACCAGCCGCAACGGCGTCCCCGGAATCGGCCGCGCCAGTGCTTCGGCGCTTTCGGCCAGGGCGGCATCGCCTTGGGCGACGAGGTCATGCGCGCCCTGGCGCAGGCCAAGGAAACCGGCCGATGGCGCACTCACCTGGTCCAGCGGTGAGGTCAGCCGCAGCAATGGCTGGCGCACGTAGAGCACCGCCGGGCCGAGACTGCCCAGTTGAACCGGCGCTGCCAGGCCCAGGCGATTGCCACCGCCATCGCGGACAACGCGCAGGCTGGGCTTGCCTTCGGCCAATGCCGCTTCCAGCAGCGCCAATCGGGCATAGCCAAAGGCGGCCGGGGCGGCGTAGGCGTTGGCCAGATCGGCGGCCAGTACCTCGGCGTGCTCGACGCCGGTCCAGCTCTCGCGGACCGCGAGTGCCGCCGCAGCGGCATCACCGGCCTGCAGCGCCTGCTGCACGCGCTCGTTCTTCAGCTGCTGCTGCAGCTGCTTCAGCTGGCCGGCAGCGGCCTCCTGCAGGCCCTGCACGGCCTGGTCACGTGCAGCTTCCAGCGCCTGGCCGTTGGCCTCCTGGCGCCATTGCTGCACTGCGCTCCATCCGAACCAGCCGGCCAGCAGGATCAGCAGCACCCCCAGTAGTGGCGCACTGCGTCCCAACGACCGTCCCCGCTGTCCTTCCCCGATGCCGCTCATCGATGTCCCCTGTCAACGCACCCCGGTATGGCCGAATCCACCCGTTCCCCGCACGCTGTCGGTGAAAGTATCCACCACCTGCAGGCTGACGCGGGCAATCGGCACGATCACCAGCTGCGCGATGCGATCGCCCGGCTCGATGGTGAAGGCCTCGCGGCCACGGTTCCAGACGCTGATCAGCAGCGGGCCCTGGTAATCGGCGTCGATCAGGCCGGTGCCATTGCCGAGCACGATGCCGTGGCGATGGCCCAGCCCCGAGCGCGGCAGGATCACCGCGCACAGGTTCGGGTCGGCAATGTGGATGGCCAGGCCGCTGGGCACCAGCGCGGTGTCACCCGGCTGCAGGGTCAGCGCGGTATCCAGCGCCGCGCGCAGGTCCATGCCGGCGCTGGCTTCGGTGGCGTAGGCCGGCAGCGGCCAGCTGTCGCCGAAGCGCGGATCGAGCAGCTTGACCTGCAGCGGTTGGGAAGTGAAAGCCTGGGTCATGCCTGGAGTCTCCGCGCGATCAGCGCCAGCAGTTGTTCGGCCAGCTCACGCTTGGAGGTGGCCGGGAATACCTGTTCACCGTCCTGCCAGAAGGCCGTGGCGGCATTGTTGTCGCTCTCGAAACCGCCGCCGCTGATGCCGACCTGGTTGGCGATCACCAGGTCCAGGCGCTTGTCGACCAGCTTGCCACGCGCGTATTTCTCCACGTCGTGGGTTTCGGCGGCAAAGCCGACCACCAGCTTCAGCGACTGCGTCTGCGCAGCCACCTCGGCAAGGATGTCCGGCGTGCGCACCAGCTCGATCACCAGCGACTGGCTGTCGGCGGTCTTCTTCAGCTTCTGCGGCGCGACCTGGCGCGGCGTGTAGTCGGACACTGCAGCGGCACCGATATAGATGTCGGCCGGCAGCGACTTCAGCACGGCATCGCGCATCTGCGCAGCCGAGCGCACGTCCACACGCTGCACGCCGGGCGGCGTCGGCAGCTGTACCGGGCCGCTGACCAGCACCACCTGAGCACCCATCGCGGCGGCGGCCGCGGCCAGGGCAAAGCCCATCTTGCCGCTGCTGCGGTTGCCGACATAGCGCACCGGATCGATGTCTTCATAGGTCGGGCCGGCGCTGATCAGCAGGCGCAGGCCCTGCAGCGCGCGGGTTTCCGGCGCGGCAACGGACGCCGCGCTGCTGCCATTGGCGGCCAGCGCGGCCACGATGTCGCCCGGTTCGGCCAGACGCCCCGGACCGGACTCGCCTTCGGCCAGCGGGCCATCGACCGGGCCGATCACCTGCGCGCCGCGCTGGCGCAGCAGGGCGATGTTGGCCTGGGTGGCCGGGTGCAGCCACATGCGATGGTTCATCGCCGGGCAGATCGTCAACGGCGCGGTACTGGCCAGGCACAGCGTGCTGACCAGGTCATCGGCATGGCCCTGGGCCAGCCGGGCCAGCAGATCGGCGGTTCCCGGGGCAACCACGATGCGGTCGGCCCAGCGCGCCAGCTCGATGTGGCCCATGGCCTGTTCGGCGGCGCTGTCCCACAGCGTGGTGCGGGTGGGCTGCCCGGACAGGGCCTGGAAACTGAGCGGAGTGACGAACTGCTGGGCACCGGCGGTCATCGCCACCTGCACCTGGGCACCGGCGTCGCGCAGGCGCCGCACCAGTTCCAGGGCCTTGTAGGCCGCGATCCCGCCTCCGACGCACAACAGCAGTTTCTGACCTTCCAGCGCGCGGGCCTGCGCGGGGGAAGCGTTGGGGGAGTCAGCCACCTGGAATTCCTGTGCAAACGAGGGCGCTAGCTTACCCGATGGTCGGTAATGTCCCGGTGCAGGGTGCACATAGCGGACAGCTATCAGTAGATGGAGCGCGCTGCGCCTGACCCTGGGTCAGCCGGGCATCGGTTTCGGACCTTTCCTATACCTCTACGGGTCTGCGCTTTTGCAGAATCAGGCATTGGCTGCCGTCTGCCGTGGCCTGTTCGACCTTCGAGGAGCCTCGTGCATCCACGCATCATCATTGCCGACGACCATCCCGTGGTCCTGCATGGCATCCGTATCGTGCTGCAGACCCACCTGATGGACATCGTCGGCAGTGCACGTGACGGCGCCCAGCTGCTGGAGCTGGTGGACCACCACGACTGCGATGCGGTGCTGACCGACCTGTCGATGCCGGGTGACGGCCCGGACGGTCCAGAGCTGATCGACGCGCTGCGCGTGCGTCACCCCGGGCTGCCGGTGGTGGTGCTGACCGGCGCCCGCCATCCCGGGCTGCTGGACGGACTGCTGCGCGAGGGCATCAGTGGGCTGGTCGACAAATGCGCCGATTTCGCCGAACTGCCGCAGGCACTGAACGCCGCACTGGCCGGGCAGGTCTTCGTCTCCCAGCAGCTGCGCCACCACCTGCAGGCGCGCGACCTGCTGTTTCCACGCGAACCGTCGCCGCTGTCGGCGCGGGAACAGGAAGTGCTGGATCTGCTGGCGGCCGGGCTCAGCGTGAATGCCGTCGCCGAGCGTTGCGGGCGCAGCCCGAAGACCATCAGCCGGCAGAAGGCCGAAGCCAAGCGCAAGCTGGGCCTGCAGAACAACCAGGAACTGTTCGACTATCTGCAGACCCGGCGCGGGCTGCAGACCCGGCGCGGGTGAGGCATCGCCCGACCCGGTGCTGCGGTATGCACCGATGGGAGCCGCCACGCAGGCTGGCGATGATGCAGGCATGCCCATCCATGACTGGCCCGAACAGGAACGCCCCCGCGAGAAGCTGATCGCGCGCGGGCCCACGGCACTTTCCGACGCCGAACTGCTGGCCCTGTTTCTCGGCTCCGGGTTCGGTGGCCGCGATGCCGTGCAGACCGCGCGCGACCTGCTGCAGGCGCACGGCCCGTTGCGGGTGCTGCTGGACCGCCCCGCGCGTGACCTGGCCCGCCTGCCCGGGCTCGGCCCGGCGCGCAGCTGTACGCTGGCTGCCGGGCTGGAACTGGCCCACCGCTACCTGGCTGCCGAGCTGGAACACGGCGAAGCGGTCGGCAACAACCCGGCCGCGGTCGGCCGCTATCTGCAGCACCGCCTGCGCGGGCAGGCCCGGGAGATCTTCATGGCCCTGTTCCTGGACAACCGGCACCGGCTGATCGCCTGCGAGGAGCTGTTCCACGGCACCATCAACGCCGCACCGGTCTACCCCCGCGAAGTGGTGCGGCGCGCCCTGCTGCACAACGCGGCAGCGGTGATCCTCAGCCACAACCACCCTT
Source organism: Stenotrophomonas sp. 86428_Sma (assembly GCF_056481585.1). Lineage (NCBI taxonomy): Bacteria > Pseudomonadati > Pseudomonadota > Gammaproteobacteria > Lysobacterales > Lysobacteraceae > Stenotrophomonas > Stenotrophomonas sp. 86428_Sma. The sequence goes on along the minus strand of NZ_CM151156.1, from coordinate 338,507 downwards.
CCGGCGACCCGGAACCCTCCAGCGCCGATACCCGCATCACCGACGAACTGCAGCAGGCACTGGCGATGGTGGACGTGCGCCTGCTGGACCACTTCGTGGTCGGTGAGGGCCGCCCCGTTTCGTTTGCTGAACGAGGCCTGCTGTCGCCGCCCCAGCCCCGCCTGTTCGGCTGAGCGCCCGCCCTCCAGGCGCCATCGGTCGCCCCCACAGGCAGGTTTCGGTCAGCGTGGCCGCTGGTATCTGCGCTAAAATGGGCGATTCCGCCGCTCATTCTCACAGCAGGCCTCGTGAAAAATCTCCTCCGCGCCCTGATCAGCCAAGGCATCGAAGCCTTGCGCGCCAATGGCACCCTGCCCGCCGACTCCCTGCCGCCGGACTTCGTGGTCGAGCGCCCGAAGACCCGTGACCACGGCGACTTCGCCACCAATGCCGCGATGCTGCTGGCCAAGGCCGCGCGCAGCAATCCGCGCGCACTGGCACAGGCGCTGGTCGAGGCACTGCCGCGCAGCGAGGACGTCAGCAAGGTCGAGATCGCCGGCCCCGGCTTCATCAATTTCCACCTGGCGCCGGCCGCGTACCAGCGTGAAGCCGCGTCGGTCATCAAGGAAGCCCACGACTACGGCCGCAACCTGTCCGGCAATGGCCGCACGGTGGGCGTGGAGTACGTGTCGGCCAACCCGACCGGCCCGCTGCATGTCGGCCATGGCCGCGCGGCGGCGATCGGCGACTGCGTGGCGCGTGTGCTCGACGCCAACGGCTGGAACGCCAAGCGTGAGTTCTACTACAACGACGCCGGCGTGCAGATCGAGAACCTGACGCTGTCCACCCAGGCGCGGATCAAGGGCATCGCGCCGGACCAGGATGGCTGGCCGGAAGGTGGCTACCGCGGTGAATACATCGCCGACGTCGCCCGCGCCTACATGGCCGGCGCCAGCGTCGATCTGGAAGGCAGCACCGTGGTCGGTGCCAAGGACCCGGACGACATGCAGGCGATCCGCCGCTTCGCTGTGGCCTACCTGCGCAACGAGCAGAATCTGGACCTGGCCGCGTTCGGCGTCGACTTCGACATCTATTTCCTGGAAAGCTCGCTGTACGCCGACGGCAAAGTCGCCGAAGCGGTCGCCAAGCTGCAGGCCTCGGGTCATACCTATGAAGAAGGTGGCGCGCTGTGGCTGCGCAGCACCGACTTCGGTGACGACAAGGACCGCGTGATGCGCAAGTCCGACGGCACCTTCACCTACTTCGTGCCGGACGTGGCCTACCACCTGTCCAAGTGGCAGCGCGGCTACGAGCGCGCGATCACCGAGCTCGGCGCCGATCACCATGGTTCGCTGGCACGCGTGCGCGCCGGTCTGCAGGCGATGGAAGTGGGCATCCCGCAGGGCTGGCCGGAGTACGTGCTGCACCAGATGGTCACCGTCATGCGTGGCGGCGAGGAAGTGAAGCTGTCCAAGCGTGCCGGCAGCTACTTCACCCTGCGCGACCTGATCGAGGAGGCCGGCCGCGATGCCACCCGCTGGTTCCTGATCGCGCGCAAGCCCGATTCGCAGCTGACCTTCGACATCGACCTGGCCCGCCAGCAGAGCAACGACAACCCGGTGTTCTACGTGCAGTACGCGCACGCCCGCGTCTGCAGCCTGCTGCGCCAGGCACAGGAGAAGGGCCTGGTGTACGAACAGGGCAATGGCCTGGCCAACCTCGGCCGCCTGGCCGACGACGCCTCGCTGCTGCTGATGAACGAGATCTCGCGGTACCCGGAAGTGGTGGAGGCGGCCGGCGTGGCGCTGGAACCGCATCTGGTGGCGCAGTACCTGCGTGAATTGGCGCACGCGTTCCACACGTGGTATCACGGGACGCCGGTGCTGGTGGAAGACGCTGCGGATCGCAACGCCAAGCTGACCCTGGCCTGCGCCGCGCGCCAGGTGCTGGCCAACGGCCTCGAACTCCTGGGCGTCAGCGCCCCGGAAAAAATGTAAGCATCAGGAGACGCAGTACACATGGCAGCACGACGCGGCAAAAACCAGGCACGACGCAACAGCAGCAGCCAGGGCACACCCGGATGGGTGTGGCTGGTCGCTGGCGTGGCGATTGCGGCCGTGGTGTTCCTGGCGGCGCCGAACCTGTTCAAGGGCGAAGGCGATGGCTTCCTGCGCGCCGGTCCGCAGCCGAACCCGAACGCGCAGCCTGCCCCGGTCGCTGATGCCGACAGCGATGTCGGCACCCAGCCGGCCGCGCAGCCGGCCACGCCGAAGCCGGCCGAACCGGAAAAGCCGGCCGCCACCCAGTACGACTTCTACACCCTGCTGCCGGGCAAGGAAGTTGAAATGTCCGACGCCGAACTGGCTGCCAGCGCGCGTGCAGAAGACCAGCGCCGGGCCAAGGCTGAAGCGCAGCGCGCGCAGGCGGCACTGGAAGGCAAGCCGGTTCCGCCGCCAGCGGCTACCGCGCCCGCACCGACGGCAACCGCCAGCGTGGCCAGTACCGCGCCGGTGACCGCCACCAGCCGTCCGCTGCCGGCACCGCTGAGCGAACGACCGGCTGCGGCAACGCCTCCGGCCAGCACGCCGACGGCGTCGACCAGCACCGCCGCCGCCACTCCGGCAGCGCGTGCGGAAACCGCGCCGACCGCGGCCACTCCCCCGGCCGCTGCGGCACCGGCTGCCGCCGACAATGCCCGCTACATCCTGCAGGCGGGTGCGTTCGGTGCCTCCGGCGATGCCGAAGCGACCAAGGCCAAGCTGGCGATGATGGGCCTGGCGGCACGCGTCGAATCGGCGCAGATCAACGGCAAGACCGTGTACCGCGTGCGCATGGGACCGTATGGCAGTGCAGGTGAACTGTCTGAAGCCAAGCAGAAGCTGGATGGCACCGGCCTGCAGGCGATGGCGATCAAGGCACAGTGAGTCTGCCGAAGTGAATGAAAAAGCCGGGCACAGCCCGGCTTTTTTTTGTCTGTGTAGAGTCGAGCTTGCTCGACTGCCGTTCAAAGCAGTCGAGCAAGCTCGACTCTACAAAGGGCGAAGGGCAGTCGAGCAAGCTCGACTCTACAGACGGCGGTCAGCCTTCGCGGGCGACCTGGAAACCGGCGAAGGACTGGCTGACCGGCATCAGTTCAAGGCGATTGATGTTCAGGTGCGGCGGCAGGCTGGCCACCCAGAAGATCTGTTCGGCGATGTCTTCGGCGGTCATCGGGTTGGCGCCGGTGTAGAGCTTGTCCGACGCCGCCTGGTCGCCATGGGTACGCACCACGGTGAACTCGGTTTCGGCCATGCCCGGCTCGATCGTGGTCACGCGCACGCCGGTGCCGTGCAGGTCCGAACGCAGGCCGAGCGAGAACTGGCTGACGAAAGCCTTGGTGCCACCGTAGGCATTGCCGCCCGGGTACGGGTAGACGCCGGCCACCGACGAAATGTTGATGATTGCGCCCTTGCGCTCCACCAGCTGCGGCAGCAGGCGGTGGGTCAGCGTCACCAGCGCGGTGATGTTGGTGTCGATCATCGTGGTCCAGTCCGACAGCTTGGCGCTCTGTGCCGGCGCGGTGCCCTGCGCCAGGCCGGCGTTGTTGACCAGCAGATCGATCTCGCCAAAGGCCGGCGGCAGTGCCAGCAGCGCCGCTTCCATCGCCACCGGATCGCGGATGTCGAAGGCGGCGGCATGCACCACGTCCTTGCCGTAGCGCTCGACCAGCGGCTGCAGGCGTTCGCCGCGGCGGCCGGTGGCGATCACCTTCCAGCCCGCCTGGGCGAAGCGGTGGACGGCGGCGGCGCCGAAGCCGGACGTGGCGCCGGTAATCAGGACAGTGCGGGTCATCAGGCAACTCCAGGGGGAAAAACCAGACCCCCATTCTGGCACCGTCGGCCGGGGGTTGCGTTGCCTGATCGGCCAGATCCGGCCCCACCTGTCGGGGTGACCGGTACAATTGGGCCCATGATCAACAACGATGTCCTGCGCAGCGTGCGCTACTCCCTGGACCTGGGCGACCACCACGTGGTGACCCTGTGCCAGATGGCCGACCCGGCCTTCGCCGTGGATCCGGAACAGGTGAAGGCCTGGCTGCGCCGCGAGGACGAAGCCGGTTTCGAGGCGATGAGCGACAGCGCGCTGGCGCACTTCCTCGACGGCCTGATCGTGCACCTGCGCGGTCGCGACGAAAGCCAGCCGCAGCGTGCGGTGGAAACCCGCATCGACAACAACCTGGTGCTGAAGAAGCTGCGCGTGGCGTTCCAGCTGCGCGACGTCGATCTGATGGAGATCTTCGCCAGCGCCGGTTTCAACGTCTCCAAGTCGGAAGTGGGCGCCTTGTTCCGCCAGCCCGGGCACACCAACTACCGGCGCTGCCTGGACCAGATGCTGCGCAATTTCCTCAAGGGCCTGAGCCTGCGCCTGCGCGGCTGAGCACGGCCTCGACGAACGCCCGCGCCGCCGGTGTCGGCAGTCGCTGCCAGACCAGGTGCACGCGGCGGGTCGGGGTCGGCTGCAGCGGAATCTGTACCACCCCCTGGAACCCGTCGGCGATCAACGCTGGCACGATGCCAACCGCCAGCCCATGGCGGACGAAGCGCTCGATCAGTTCCATCAGATTGACCTCGAAGCGCACCGTGTGCGGCAGGCCAGCGGCAGCGAAGGCATCGTCGGTCTGCCGCCGCGCACCGGTGCCGCGCGGAAAGTCGACCAGCGCCTCGTCCTGCAGTTCGGTCAATGGCAGCCGCTTGCGGCGGGCCAAGCGGTGTGACGGCGCCAGCACCGCCACCAGGTCTTCTTCCTGCAGCATCTGGTGGCAGACCCCGTCCAGCCCCGCCGACGGCGCCAATCCGACCAGCGCCACGTCCAGCTCTCGCGACTGCACCTGCGCGATCAGGTCCTCGCTCTTGTCGACCCGCAGCTGGAACTCCACCTGCGGGTGCGCCTGCTGGAAGGCCGCCAGCATCGCCACCACATCGATGTCGGTCAGCGAGGAGATCTGCCCGATCGCCAGCAGGCCACGCACCTCGCCACTGACCGCGGCCACGTCGGCACGCAGGTGGCGCAGGCTGGCCAGCACCTGGCGTGCATGCACCAGCAGCGCCTCGCCGGCGGCGGTGGCCCGCACCTGCCGCGGCAGGCGCTCGAACAGGGGCGTACCCAGTTCCTGCTCCAGGTAGGCAATCTGGTGGCTCAACGCGGACTGCACCACATGGCAGCGTTCCGCGGCGCGGGTGAAATTGCCCTCTTCGGCCAGGGCGACGGCAAACTCGAGCTGTTTGAGATTCATCCAACTATCTCGTTTCCAGATGGCATGGATGATGATGATTCATTTCCATCATGGCCGCAGCAGGCGGACACTGTGCATCCCGCTTTGTGGAATACCGCGTGAGTCCGTCCCTCCCCCCTCTGCACCGCTGGCAGGTGCTGCTGATGTCGGTGGCTACCGGCGTGGCCGTGGCCAGCAACTACTATGCGCAGCCACTGCTGCACACCATTGCCGATGCCTTCGGTGTGCCATTCGGCCAGGTCGGCATGGTGGTCACTGCCGCACAGCTGAGCTATGCCGCCGGACTGATCCTGCTGGTGCCGCTGGGAGACCTGTTCGAACGCCGCCGCCTGATCGTGGTGATGAGCCTGCTGTCGGCAGGCGGGCTGGTGATCAGTGCCTGTGCACCGTCGCTGACCTGGTTGCTGGTCGGCACCGCGATCACCGGCCTGTTCTCGGTGGTGGCGCAGGTACTGGTGCCGTTTGCGGCCACGCTGGCCGCGCCGGAACATCGTGGCCGCGTGGTCGGCACATTGATGAGTGGCCTGCTGCTGGGCATCCTGCTGGCGCGCACCGTGGCCGGCCTGCTTTCCAGCCTGGGCGACTGGCGCCTGGTGTATGCGATCGCCGCCGGCACCCTGGTGCTGACCGCGCTGGCGCTGCAGCGCGGCCTGCCGCGATTCCACCACAGCGCCGGCCTCGGCTATTTCGCATTGCTGCGCTCGATCGGCGTGCTGTTCGTGCAGGAGCCGGTGCTGCGCCAGCGCACCCTGCTGGGCGCCTGCAGCTTCGCCATGTTCGCGATCTTCTGGACGCCGCTGGCGTTCCTGCTGGCACAACCGCCCTACGCCTACAGCGATGCCACCATCGGCCTGTTCGGGCTGGTCGGCGCCGCCGGTACGCTGGCGGCCGGCCTGGCCGGGCGCATGTCCGATCGTGGCCAGACCGGACGTGCCACTGCCATTGCACTGCTGCTGTTGCTGCTGTCGTGGCTGCCGCTGGGGCTGTCCGCACACTCGCTGCTGGCATTGCTGGTGGGCGTGGTGGTACTGGACCTGGCCGCGCAGCTGTTGCACGTCAGCAACCAGAACCTGATCTACGCACTGCAACCGGCGGCACGCAACCGCCTCAATGCCGGCTACATGACCGGCTATTTCATCGGCGGTTCGCTGGGTTCGCTGCTGTCGGCGCAGGTCTACCAGCGCTTCGGCTGGACCGGCGTCTGCGTGGCCGGTGCTGCGGTGGCCATGCTGGCCCTGCTGCTGTGGCTGCCCGGCGCGCTGCGCGCGCGCCAGGCTTCGGTGACTGACTAGAAGCTGCCCTGCAGCGCCAGCTCCCAGCGTCCGCCGGCATTGCCCGGAAACAGCCGCTTCGCTGCGTTGTCGGTGTCATGCACGGTGGCGCGCAGTTCCCATGCCGGGGTCAGCGAGGCGATGGCACTGAGCTGGCCATGCAGGTAATCAGGCCCCTGTGCGGTGGCCAGCCAGTACTGGCCTACCGCCGCTTCGAGGCGGAACCGTTCGTGCAACGGCACCCGCACACCCAGCTGGGCGTAGGTGCCGCGATGGCCGCCCGCCAGCGCGTTGTTGGAATGCGCCAGCTGCAGCCAGGCGCGCTGCTTCCAGGTCAGGGTGGTATTGAGCTCGGTCCAGTCCAGCGCGCGGCCGGTGCCCGGGTACACGTAGCGGGTCAGGTTGGCATCCAGTGCCCAGTCCGGTGCCAGTGCACCACTCCAACCGGCCACCAGGTCGAACTCGCTGCGCGCGCCGTTGTCCGGCTTGAACGATACGTTGGACCCCCACACGCTGGCGTACCAGCCCGATGGGATCGAGACCTTCGCGCCGGCCTGCACCGCCGGGTCGCCGTCGCTCTGCGAGCTGCCGCGCCACACGTAATCGCTGGTCAATGCGGCACTGCCACTCACCTGCACCTGCGCCTGGGCGGTGCCGATGCCGAGCAGCCCTGCCAGGGCGGCCACCACTGCCGCCATCATCCCCTTGCTGTTCACTGCACTGTGTTCCTCGTCGAAGGCGGTCACGCCGCCGGGACCGCAGTGTCGAGGCGGTGGCCGTAACGGATCGAGGGTGCTGCCGGGCCCGTGGCGCAAATTCGGCGTAAATCCCGCGGACCGGGGCCACATGCCAGCAGCGCGGTATCATGGCGCCCTGTTTCCAGGAACCAACCGCGTGGACGCCATCCTGACTCCGGTATCGATCGGCGAGCTGATCGACAAGATCACCATTCTCGAGATCAAGGCCGAGCGCATCGACGATGCCGCCAAGCTGAGCAACGTGCGCACCGAGCTGGACGGCCTGCTGCCGTTGCTGCAGCTGCAGCTGCAGGCTCAGCCGGCGCTGGCCGTGCTGAAGCAGCAGCTGAAGGCGATCAACGAGCGCATGTGGGACATCCAGGACCAGCTGCGCGACAAGGAAGCTGCCCAGGTGTTCGACGATGCCTTCATCCAGTTGGCGCGTGGTGTCTATGGCACCAATGGCGAGCGCGTGCAGGTGAAGAACGAGATCAACCGCGTGGCCGGTTCGGCCCTGGTGGAAGAAAAGCAGTACCAGGGCGAGTAACGCCACCTCAATCAGCGTCGATCAGATGGCGGAAGCGGAACAGCTCGCCATCGTTGCGGATACCCAGCTTGCGGTACGCCGCTCGCTTCTGCGTGCTGATGGTGCTGGCTGCACGCCCACTGCGGCGTGCCATCTCGCCGGTGCTGCAACCACGCAGCACCCACTGCAGGACGGTGCGCTCGCGGGTACTCAACCGTGGTGAACGCATGGACTGCTGGCGCTGCCGACGGGACTGGTTCAACTGTGCACGCAGCTCCGGCGGCACGAAGCGCCCGCCACGGGCAACCACGCTCACTGCCCGCAGCAGCATCTGCGGCGCGCAGGCCTTGGACAGGAATCCGCGCGCACCGGCCTGCAGGGCCAAGGACACGACACCCGCGTTGCAGTGTGCGGACAGCACCAGGATCGGCACTGCCGGCCAGTGGCGTGATAGGTGCCGCAGCAGTTCCAGGCCTTCGCCGCTGTCACCGATCGGCAAGGCGTCGACCAGCAGCAGATCGATCGCGGCCGCCTGCTGCTGCAGGCGCTGCAGCAGATCACCGCTGCGGCCGTAGCTTCCATCGACCTGCAGGCCCGCCTGCCGGGCCAGGACTTCCTGCACGCCATGCCGCAACAGCGGGTGTGGATCCAGCAGCAAGAGGCGGCAGGGAGAATCGCGGGGCGACGGAAACGTGGGCATCGTTGCATTCCTGCAGAACAGGCCACTCACCCTAGGGCGCAGCCGACGCCTGCGGAATCCAATTCGTTGCAATGCCGCCCTTCCGCCGCGACACGGTCAGGTAGCGTTTGCCCAGCCGGAAACGCAACAGGCCCGGCATGGGCCGGGCCTGTCGAGGCATCTTCGGCGCGCAGGCGCGCCGAGGAAGCAATTACCAGCTGAAGCGCGGGCCGACGGTGTATTCCTTGTCGCCGTCGCGGTTCATCTTCAGCTCGCCGTTCAGGCCCCAGTTCTGGTTCAGCTTGACCTGACCACCCAGGCGGCCGTACCACTGGCCTTCCGGATTGATGCCGTGCTTCTTCGAGAAATCTTCGTAGCCGACCATGCCGTAGACTTCGGCGTGGGCACCGAAGGCGGTGCGGATACCGGCTTCAGCGCTGTAGCCATTGAAGTCCAGGCCGTGCTTCTGGTCGCGCTTCTGGTAGGCAACGCGGGCAACAAAGTCGGTGGTCGGAGCGATTTCAACGTTGTAGCCGGCGCCGATCTTCCACTGGTCCAGCTTGATGTTGGTGTGGTCGATTTCCTGGCGGCTGTACTCACCGAAAGCGTGGAAGTTCGGCAGGAAGCCGTACGAACCCTTCACGCCCCAGCCGTCGGCCTTGAACGCGTCGATGTCGGTCTTGGCGTAGTCGGCTTCGGCGTAGTTGTACGACAGGTTCTCAGCAGCCGAGGCGGTGAACGGCAGGGCAGCGGCCAGGGCCAGAGCAATCAGCGAATTCTTCATGGGGGTACACCTTTACTTTCTTATGGTGTGCAGCAGCGCCAGGGCGCCATCGCATCGGGAATGTAAATTCTCCGTTATTCGCCACAACGCTCCCTGAAAACAGCGGTCTTCGCATTGCTGAATTTTTTGCCTTGATTCAGGCTGTCTCTGGCATACGCGCGCGGCGCGCGTGCATTTGTGATTCGTCGTCGATTGCAACAGGAGGTTGCCTTGTACGTTTCCGATCCGCCGCTGGTGCCTGTTCGCGCCGCGCTCCTGGCATGCGCTGCCCTGTTCCCGATCCACGCTGCGCACGCACTGCAGGCCGCTGACTACCAGCGCGCCGAACGCGTGCATGACAGTCACCTTCGCGGTGCGCTGCGCAATGCTTCGGTGCTGCCCCACTGGCTGGCCGATGGGCGCTTCTGGTACGAACGCGAAACCACGCAGGGCCGGCGCCAGGCGGTACTGGTCGATCCAGTCCAGGCCACACGCCAGATCCTGTTCGAACCCGATGCGCTGGACGCTGCGGTTGCACCTCTCGGCGCCAGCGGACCACGCCTGCGCTTGAACAACGTGCAGGTACTGGATGGAGGCCTGCGCCTGCAGTTCAACGGCGAGGCGGCGATCAGCTGTCAATGGCCACGCCTGCAGTGCGTGCCTTCGCAGGACGCAGCGCCAGCGGCCGATGCACTGCCATCGCCCGGCGGTGATGCCTGGCTGCAGGTACGCGATCACAACCTGTGGCTGCACTCGCCCGGAACGGCAGCACGAGCGCTGACCAGCGGCGGTGAATCCAATCATGGCTATGGCGTGCTGCCGGACTTCACCCTGCGCGGCATTCCCCGCCGCCAGGGCCGGATGCCGACGCGGCCGTTCGCGGTCGGCTGGTCACCGGATGGCCGCTACGTGGCCGGCATCCGCTACGACGAACGCGCGCTGCAGGACTACCCCTATCTGGAAAGCAGCCCGGCCAACAGCGCGCGGCCGCGCGTGCATACGGTGAAGCTGGGGCTGCTGGGTGACACCCGGCAGGTGCGCGACAGCCTGTATGTGGTCGACACCCGCAACGGCCAGCAGCATGACATCGCCTTGCCGGAAGGCTGGAACACCCTCAGCGAAGCCGGCGTACTCGGCTGGGACGGCGACCGGTTGTATGCCGTGATCGCGCACTTCGGCGCACCGCGCAGGCTGCGCCTGGTGGAGATCGATGCCAACAGCGGCGCGTTGCGCACGGTTCTGGAAGAGGCCAGCGACACCCGCCTGCAGCTCAACGTGTATTCCTACAACCGGCCAGCGGTGGCCATCCTGCCCGGCCAGGACGCGGCGGTGTGGTTCTCGCAGCGCGATGGCTGGGGCCATCTGTACCGGGTCCGCCTGTCCGACGGCAAGGTGCTGCGCCAGCTCACCCGCGGCCAATGGGCGGTGCGCGACCTGCTGGGCGTAGATGCGGCAGGTGGCTGGGCGTACTTCAGCGCCGGCGGCGTCCACGGTGGCGACCCCTACGTGCGCGGCCTGTACCGGGTATCGCTGCAGGGGGGACCGGTCCAGCGCCTGGCCGCCGATGGCAACGACCATCTGGCCGATGCCGGCACCGGTGCGTTGTTCGGCGGGCGCGCCCCCCAGGCGCTGTCGCCTGGCGGTGGCTACTGGTGGATACCGTTTCCCGTCTCGACCAGCCACCACGCACCGTGCTGCGGGCCAGCGATGACGGCCGTGAAGTGATGGTGCTGGAAACAGCCGATAACAGCGCGATCGTTGCTGCCGGCTGGCGCCCCCCACGGCGCGAGCGGCTGCTGGCCGCCGATGGGCGAACGCCGATCTTCGCCACCGTCTACCTGCCCCGCGACTATCGCGACGACGGCCGCTTTCCGGTGATCGACGCGATGTACGGTGGCTCCTTCGTCAGCAATGCGCCGGTGACCTACGCCGAGGCGGTGTCCGCCTTGAATCCGGTGTCACGCGCCAGCCTGGCCGAACTGGGCTTCGTGGTGGTTAGCGTCGACGCGCGCGGCACCGGTGGCCGCGACAAGGCGTTCCATGACAGCAGCTTCCTGCACGGGGCAGATGTGCAGCTGGATGACCATGTGGCTGCGCTGCGCCAGCTGGGCGAACGCTACCGGGGCATCGACCTGCAGCGGGTCGGCATCTACGGGCATTCGTTCGGTGGTTACAGTGCAGCGCGCGCCCTGCTGCGCTATCCGGCGTTCTACAAGGTGGGCGTGGCCTCGGCCGGCAGCCACAATTTCCAGGGCATGTACGGCGGTGCATTGCACGGCATGGACCGGCTGTTCGGTGGCGTGCTGCCGCCAACACCCCTGGCCGATGGCGTGCCGGCGCCCTTTGCCGGACTCGACAATGCAGCGTTGGCCGGCAGCCTGCGTGGGCATCTGATGCTGGTCTATGGCGAACTGGACGAGAACGCGCCGCCGGCGCTGACCCTGCAGCTGGCCGCCGTCCTGAACAAGGCCCAGCGCAGCTACGACCTGCTGTACCTGGCCCGGCAGGACCACGAACTGTTCCGCAACGACGCCACCTACACGCACCGCATGTGGGACTACTTCGTGCGCCACCTGGCCGGCCAGCAGTCACCGGAGACGGTGCTGGCGCCGCTGCCCGGTGGTCCGGGCTGAACGGGCGCACACAGGATGTCGATCCACGGCGCCCTGGTTCGTCGGGTACTTGAAGGCCGTGCATGCGGCACGGTCCATCCGGAGGCAGGCAATGAGCTACATCGATGGTTTCGTCCTTGCGGTGCCCACCGCCAACAAGGAGAAGTTCCTCGCCCATGCACGCACAGGCGATCCCGTTTTCATCGAGTACGGCGCGCTGCGCGTGGTCGAGTGCTGGGGCGATGATGTACCGCACGGCAAGACCACCGACTTCTTCGGCGCGGTGAAAGCCACGCCAGATGAGACGGTCGTATTTTCCTGGATCGAATGGCCGGACAAGCCGACCCGCGACGCCGGCATGAAGAAGATGATGGAAGACCCGCGGTTTGATCCGGCGAAGAATCCGATGCCGTTCGACGGCGCGCGGATGATCTACGGTGGGTTCGTGCCGCTCTACGAACTGACGCGCTGAATCCGGCGGACGTGCTCAGCGCGCGTCCGTCTCATCGCTGGCGGAGGCATGGCCGGCGCCCAGTGCGGCGCCGGCGCCGAGGCCCATGCCGCCCATTCCGGCCCCCATTCCGCCACCGCCGCCGCCACCGCCACCACCCGCACGACCGCCCTTGGCATCGCCATCGTTGCGGCCCTTGCCACCGCCACTGGCAGCGGGCCGGGTCGGGCCCTGCGGTGGAATCTGCAGGTCGGTCGGGATGGGGGCCAGATCCAGCGCTTCGCGCACGAAGTCGCGCAGCGAGACCACCAGTTCGTGGAGGTGCACCGGCCGCCCCTGTGCCAGTTCGTTGGCCGCACGCGCGGCCAGCCGCACCTGCTCGTCGGTGCCCAGCAACAGGATGTCCGACAGTGCCGCTTCAACCGCATCGCGGATACGGCGCGCGCGATCCGAGCGGGGTTCGGCGATGCCTTCGGCATTTTCGCGCTGGCGCAGGTCGCGGCGATGGCTGGGATCCACGCCCAGTTCGCCAGTGAAGGAACCACCCAAGGTCTTGTAGGCCGCCATCAGCGTGCGCAGCCGTTCGTTGATCTGCCGGTTCTCGCGCTCGCGGCGCTGTTGCAGGGTCTGCATCACCAGCAGGCGGATGCCCACGCCCAGCAGGGTGATCAGGACCAGGCCGGCCAACGTGGACAGCACGCCCTGCCAGGAACTGAAGTCGATACCACGCATGCCCCGGGGCTCCTGCAGGAAGAACCTGCATCTTGCCCCAGACCGTGCCCCAGAAACGCGAAAGGCCCCACCACCCGTTGGGTGGCAGGGCCTTCGGTCACGGCGCGATTACTTGCGCTTGGCGACCTTGCGCACGGCCTTCTTGGCCGGAGCCTTCTTGGCGGCGACCTTCTTCAGCGGCGCAGCCTTCTTGGCGACCGACTTGCGGGTGGCGGCAACCTTCTTGCCCACCGCCTTCTTGGCAACGGCGGTCTTCTTGCCGACAACCTTCTTGGCAGCAGCGGTCTTCTTGCCGACGGCCTTCTTGGCGACAGCAGCCTTCTTGCCGACAACCTTCTTGGCGGCCGCGGTCTTCCTGGTGGCGACCTTCTTGGTAGCGGCAACCTTCTTGCCGACAACCTTCTTCGCAGCCACGGCCTTCTTGCCAGCGACCTTCTTGGCGGCGACGGTCTTCTTGGCCACGGCCTTCTTGGCGGTGGCGACCTTCTTGCCGACAACCTTCTTGGCGGCCGCGGTCTTCTTGGCAACGGTCTTCTTCGCGACGGCGGCCTTCTTGGTGGCAGCCTTCTTCACGGTAGCGACCTTCTTGCCAGCAGCCTTGGTGGCAGCCTTGGTGGTCTTCTTGGCAGCGGCGGCCTTCTTGGTCACGGCCTTGCCTGCAGCCGCCTTCTTCTTGGCCACTTCCTTCTTCAGGGCAGCGGCTTCGGCCTTGGCGTTCTTCTTGGCGACTTCCAGCTTCTTCTTGGCGTTGGCAACAGTCTTGCCGACCGACTTGGCAGCCTTCTCGGCCTTCTTGGCAACGGTCTTCTCGACCTTGGCCACGGCCTTCTTGGCCTTGGCAACGCGGGTGCCGGCAGCCTTGGTGGCGCGCTTGACGGTCTTCTTGACCGACTTCACTGCGTCTTCGGCAGCGTGGGCGATGGTCTCGCCAACGTTGGTGGCGGTTTCTTTGACGTTCTCGACGGCGTCGGTCACGACCGACACACCATTACCGTTGCTCATGTTGCCCTCCTGCGGGCCTTAAGTATCAAAACGGGGCGATGCTATACCGACATTGACGATCGTGGAACGGGGCATGCGCCCGCAATCGCATCTGCTGCGACGGTAATGGTGTAGCCCAGCACCCTCTCGAGCACAGTGGGTTGACAGGAAACCCCTTTTTTTCAGTGCTGCGCCGCACGGTGCGGGTAGCGGCAGGTGCTGCCTGCGCGCACCTGCCCGAGTGCTGCGAAAGGCATGCGATATGGCGCATCGCGGCACCAGGATGCGCAGAACTGCGCAAGTATCAGCCTGTATCCACACGCGCTTCGGCAGACGTCGGCACATTGCGAAGCACGCCCGACGTTGTCGCCACCGCCCCACAGATGGCGACGCCGACCCGCGTTCCGGGCGCCCGGTTTTCATGGCGCATTTATCCAGATCGCGACACACTCATTCAGCTTGTTTTACCGTAGGGCCGAACCGCCCCCACCCACGCCAGCGAACCGACTCCCATGCGACCGCTTCCCACCCTGCTCACGCTCGCAATCGCCGCCGCCTTCGGTGGCTTCGTTGCCACCGGCATCAATGCCCACCTGGACAACCGCGCCGACGCCGCGCCGCTGCCTGCGGTACTGCCGACCACGGCGGCATTGCCGGCCTCGGTGGCCGGACAGGCGGTGCCGTCGCTGGCACCGATGCTGGAGAAGGCGATGCCGGCCGTGGTCAGCGTCAACACCAAGCAGGTGGTGCGCGTGCGCAACCCCTTCTTCAACGACCCGTTCTTCCGCCGCCTGTTCCCGGACATCCCGCAGGAGCGCATCAACGAATCGCTGGGCTCGGGCGTGATCATCGACGCCAAGGAGGGCCTGGTGCTGACCAACCACCACGTCATCGACAACGCCGATGACGTGCAGGTGACACTGGCCGACGGGCGCACGGTCAAGGCCGAGTTCCTCGGTTCGGACCGCGATACCGACATCGCGCTGATCCGCATCCCGGCGCAGAACCTGACCGACATCAAGCTCGGCAACAGCGACCAGCTTCGGGTCGGTGACTTCGTGGTGGCCATCGGCAACCCGTTCGGCTTCAGCCAGACGGTCACCTCCGGCATCGTCTCGGCGGTGGGCCGCAGCGGCATCCGCGGGCTGGGCTACCAGAACTTCATCCAGACCGATGCGTCGATCAACCCGGGCAACTCCGGTGGCGCGCTGGTCGACCTGCAGGGCCAGCTGGTCGGCATCAATACCGCCAGCTTCAACCCGCAGGGCAGCATGGCCGGCAACATCGGCCTGGGCCTGGCGATCCCCTCCAACCTGGCGCGCAGCGTGGTCGACCAGCTGGTCAAGCACGGCGTAGTGGTGCGCGGCACGCTGGGCGTGGAGAGCCAGAACCTGACCGCGCAGATCGCGCAGGGCCTGGGCCTGGGCGAAACGCGGGGTGCGCTGATCACCCGCGTGCTGGCCGGTTCGGCCGCTGCGACCGCCGGCCTGAAGCCGGGCGACGTGGTGGTTTCGGCCAACGGCCAGCGCGTGGACAGCGCAGAAGCCCTGCACAACGTGGAAGGCCTGGCGGCGGTCGGCAGCACGCTGACGCTGGACGTGCGCCGCGAGGGCAAGCCGCTGCAGATCAAGGCAACCTTGAAGGAACAGGCGCGCGCGGTCACCGGCGAGAGCCTGGACCCGCGCCTGACCGGGGCCACCTTCGTCGACCTGCCCGAGTCGCTGCGCCAGTCCGGTGTCGGTGGCGTGCTGGTCAGCGAGGTCAAGCGCGGCAGCCGCGCGGCCACCAACGGCCTGCAGCAGGGCGACATCATCACCGATGCCACCGTGGGCGAATTCGCCGACCTGGCCAGCTGGCGCGCCAACTTCCAGCAGCGCCCGCCGACCCTGGTGATACGCGTGCTGCGCAACAATGGCCAGCAGCAGGGCCAGCTCGTGATGCGCTGATCGCCCTGCCGTAACACCCCCTATACCCCGGCAATGCTATTGCTGTCAGTCCAGGTCGGCACCGCCGACTCCCATTCCCCCATCGCAACAGGAGTGATTCGATGAGCCCCACCAATACCGAGAACCTGAAGGAACACCTGGGTGAAGCCGGTTCCCACCTGAAGCAGGCCGCGTCGGCCGCCGGCGGTGCGATCAAGGGTGCAACCGGCGCAGCCGGCGACGAACTGCGCATCGGCAAGGCCAACGTCAAGGCTGAACTGTCCGACAGCGCGCTGTCCGGCCTGGCCGCCGCCGAGTTTGGTGGTGCAGCCGCCAAGGAACAGGTCGACGCACTGATGGACAAGGGCAAGGACCTGATCGACAGCGCCGCTGAGCTGATCCGTGAACGTCCGCTGGCCTCGTTCGGTGTCGCCTTCGCTGCCGGCTGGATCATCGCCAAGCTGGCCCGCGGCAGCAGCGACAAGTAAGCCGCGGCGTGAGCGAAGACAACGCGCAAGCGCCTGATCCGGCGGCTACCCCGCCGCTGGATGAGAGCATCCGCCAAGTCGGCGCGGCCGGTCGTGCCGCTGCCGATTCTGCCAAGCACACGCTGCGCTCGCTGCGCCGGTTGGCCTCGGCCGACTTCGCGCTGGCGCGTAGTGCATTCGGTCGCGCGCTGGCCTGGGCCGGCGTGGCGATCGTGTTCGGTGCCTCGGCCTGGCTGCTGATGGCCGCCACCCTCATCGCCCTGCTGCAGAGCTGGGGCCTGAGCTGGCTGCAGGCGCTGCTGATCACCTCGCTGCTGAGCCTGGCCGTCACCGGTTATGCGATCTGGCGGGTGTCCTACTTCTTCCACCACACCGGCATGCACGCTACCCGGCGCCAGCTGTCACGCCTGGGCCTGTTCGACGAACCCAGCGAAGACGATCCCGATGCCGAGGTGCAGCTGCCCGAGGGCAAGCCATGAAGTTCGGCGCGCTGCAACGGCGGGTGAAACGCTGCGAACAGGTGGTGACCGTGCGCCTGGGCGAAACCCAGGACCACTGGTCCACGCTCAGCGACGTCTGGCGAAAGGGCTGGTCGCCGCTGCGCATCGTGGTGGTCGGCTTGGCCGGTGGCTTCATCGCCGGCAAGCTGGAAGTGCCGGGC
The DNA here is from genome assembly GCF_056481585.1 of Stenotrophomonas sp. 86428_Sma. Taxonomy (NCBI): domain Bacteria; kingdom Pseudomonadati; phylum Pseudomonadota; class Gammaproteobacteria; order Lysobacterales; family Lysobacteraceae; genus Stenotrophomonas; species Stenotrophomonas sp. 86428_Sma. The sequence continues at coordinate 321,430 of NZ_CM151156.1, read as the reverse complement.
AAGGTCAACGGTGCCCGCTGGCTGCAGATGGTGGGTTCGGTCTCGAACCTGTTCGCCAGTGCACAGGCGGCGTTCGCCACGGCGATGGCGGCGCAGGCCGCAGCCACTGCCGACGACGCGGCTGAGGAAGCCGACGAAGCCAGCGAACAGGCACAGGCGGCGGCCTCCGCTGCCGAGCCACGGCCGGCACCGGCTCCACGCTCCGTGCCGGAGCCAGAGCCGGACCCGCGCGGACCGCATCCGGCCGAAGCGGCCACCGAGCTGTCCGAACGTTGATCCATGGAATCCGCCGCGCCGATCGCGGCCGGCGGATAATGCGCTCCCCTTCCCGGTTGGTGCGTCGATGAGCGAGTCCCTCCTGTCCCCGTCACCGGCCGGCCCCGAACAGCCCGACGCCCCGTTGCCGCCACCGTCGCGTCCACGCGGACCGATGTCGCTGGTGGTGCTGGCGACCCTGGCGGTGGGCTACACGCTGTGGGCGGCACAGGACATCATCCTGCCGGTGCTGCTGGCGATGTTCTTCGCACTGGTCGGCAATCCGATCCTGCGCCTGCTGCAGAAGCTGTGGATTCCGCGTGCGCTGGGCGCTCTGCTGATCCTCGGCGCGGGCCTGGGCGTGACCGGTTCGCTGGCGGTGCAGTTGATCGGCCCGGCAATGGAATGGGCACAGGAAGCACCGCAGCAGCTGCGCAAGATCGCCCGCCAGGTGCAGGACCTGACCAAGCCGGTGCAGCAGGCCAACCAGGCCGCGGAGAACTTCGCCCGTGTTGCCGGTGGCGACAGCAACCGCAAGGTGCAGGTGATCCGCGCCCAGCTCGATGACCCGTACCGCATGTTGACCCGTGCGCCGCGGCTGGCCGCCTCGGTGCTGGCGGTGGTGCTGCTGACCCTGTTCTTCATGATCTACGGGCAGAGCCTGCAACGCGCGGCGATCGCCTTGTTCCCGAACCGTCAGCAGCAGCGCTTCACCAGTGACATCCTGCGTTCGATCGAGCGCGAGGTGTCGCGCTATGTGCTGACAATCAGCGTGATCAACACCTTGGTCGGGCTGGTGTTCGCCGGCGTGCTGATGCTGCTCGGCATCGGCCTGCAGGAAGCGTTGCTGTGGGGCACGGTGGCCGCACTGCTGAATTTCGCTCCGTATGTGGGTCCGTTGATCGGCGTGGCGCTGATGCTGCTGATGGGCTCCGTGGAATTCCGCGACCCGCTGCAGGCCCTGCTGCCCGCCGCCGCCTACCTGGGCCTGCACACCCTGGAAGGGCAGATGGTGACCCCGATCGTGCTGGGCCGTCGCATGAAACTGTCGCCACTGGTGCTGATCCTTGCGCTGATGGTGTTCGGCTGGGCCTGGGGCATGATCGGGCTGCTGCTGGCGGTGCCGCTGCTGGTCTGCATCAAGCTGGTGCTGGCGCGGCTGGACGGGATGCAGGGCTGGGCGCGTCTGCTGGAATGAAAGCCCGCGCGGGCAGGGGTAGAATGGCGGGGTGAATTTCCCCGTCCAAGCCATCACCCTCGACCTTGACGACACGCTGTGGCCGTTCGCTCCGATCGGCGCCCGCATCGACCTGGTCCTGCACGAGTGGATGCGTGAGCACAGCCCCGCCACGGCCGAGATGTATCCGGTGGCGGCGATGCGCGAACTGCGCGAGCGCCTGTACCACGCCCATCCGCACCTCCATCACGACCTGAGCGCACTGCGCCGGCTGACCCTGCACGAAGCGCTGCACACCAGTGGTGCCAGCCTGGATCTGCTGGAGCCGGCGTATGACGTGTTCTTCGCCGCGCGCAACCAGGTCGAGTGCTACCCCGATGCGATCGACGCACTGGCGCGGATTGCCGCGCGGGTGCCGGTGGCGGCGCTGAGCAACGGCAATGCCGATCTGGAGCGGATCGGCCTGGCCCATCATTTCGCCTTCCAGCTGGGCGCGCGCGAACACGGCGCGGCCAAGCCGGAGGCGAGCATCTTCCACGCCGCCTGCACCCGCCTGGGTGTTGCGCCGGCACAGGTACTGCACGTCGGCGACCACGCCGAAATGGACGTGGCCGGGGCGATCGCCGCCGGCCTGCGCGGCTGCTGGATCAACCGCGAAGCAGCCACCTGGACCCATCCGCAGCTGCAGCCGGACCTGCAGTTCGACACCCTCACCGGCCTGGCCGACTGGTTGGATGCCAACCTCGACGCTGCCGCACCCCGGAGTACCTGACGCATGAGCGAGATCACTGGTTTCACTGCCGACACCGCCGCAGCACTGCCGCTGTACGTGCTGGACCGCGAGCAGTTCGCGTCCTGGAAGGACGGCCAGCCAGCCGCCACCCAGGCATGGCTGGCGTCGCAGGGCTTCACCGCCGGTGCCTTCACCACGGCGTTGCTGCCCGGCGCCGATGGCCTGGCCGGTGCGGTGATCGGCGTGGGTGATCGTGGCGATGCCTACAGCTACTCGCATGCCCCGCATGCCCTGCCGGAAGGCAGCGTGTGGCAGCTGGCCAGCGAACTGCCGGCCGCCGAACTGGCGCTGCTGCAGCTGGGCTGGGGCCTGGGCAGCTACCGCTTCGATCGCTACCGCAAGCGCCACCGTGCACCGGCACGCCTGGTAGCTGAGCCGACCGGCGAAGTGGCCGACCTGATCGCCGCCAGCCTGCGCGTGCGCGACTGGGTTAACACCCCGACCGAAGACATGGGTCCGCAGCAGCTGGAAGACGCCGCGCGCGCGCTGGCCGATGCGCACGGTGCGCAGGTCGAGGCGATCACCGGCGATGAACTGCTGAAGCAGAACTTCCCGGCCATCCATGCCGTCGGCCGCGCCTCGCACCGCGCTCCGCGCCTGGTCGTGCTGCGCTGGGGCAAGGACACCGATCCGGCACTGGTGCTGGTCGGCAAGGGCGTGTGCTTCGATACCGGCGGCCTGGACATCAAACCGGCCGACGGCATGCGCAACATGAAGAAGGACATGGGCGGTGCCGCGCATGCACTGGCCCTGGCCGGCCTGGTGATGGCGCGCGGCCTGCCGGTGCGCCTGACCCTGCTGGTGCCGGCGGTGGAAAACGCGATCGGCCCCGATGCCTTCCGCCCGGGCGAAGTGATCGCCACCCGCAAGGGCCTGAGCGTGGAGATCGACAACACCGACGCCGAAGGCCGCGTGATCCTGTGCGATGCGCTGACCTTCGCCAGCGAACAGAAGCCGGACCTGGTACTGGACTTCGCCACCCTTACCGGCGCCGCGCGCATTGCGCTGGGCCCGGACCTTCCGGCGCTCTTCAGCAACGACGACAGCGTGGCGCAGCAGTGGCTGCAGGCCGGCGACGCGACCCGCGACCCGGTCTGGCGCATGCCGCTGTGGCGCCCCTACCTGCGTTACCTGAGCAGCGGCATCGCCGACCTGGCCAACGCCGGTTCGCGCATGGCCGGCTCGGTCACCGCCGCGCTGTACCTGGAACGCTTCCTGGAAGACGGCCAGCGCTGGGCGCATCTGGACGTGTATGCCTGGAACGACGGCGAACGCCCGGGCCGGCCGGCTGGCGGTGAAGCACTGGCGCTGCGTTCGGCGTGGGCGATGCTGAAGCAGCGCTACAGCTGATCGGGTGGGTGCCGACCTTGGTCGGCACGCCGTCCCCGGCAAACTTGACGAAAAATTGAATACCGGGCCTGGAAGGGTTCTGCGAGGATGTGTGGGTCGACCACCCACACGCTCCGTGAAGGCAGGACTCCGACCATGTCGCTCTTCCGCTACACCCGCGTCGGCCAGACACCGGGCGCGCCGCGCAAGCATTCCCCCCTGCTCTGGATCGCACTGATCGCACTCATTCTGGGTGCGGTGGCGCTGGCCTTCGCCTGGTTGGCCGGCTGGATTGGCGGCCGCCTGACCGCGCAGCGCTTCACCGACACCATCGAGGCCACCGGCCCGGCCCATCCGGGCTTCCGCCGTGCGCACAGCAAGGGCGTGTGTGTAAGCGGTTGGTTCGAACCCAGTGCGCAGGCCCCCACCCTGTCCAGCGCCCGCGTGTTCTCGCAGCGCCGCGTGCCGGTGATGGGTCGCCTGTCGATCGGCGGCGGCGACCCCTACGGCGCCGACAACACCGCACGCGTACGCAGCCTCGCGGTACAGATGGTCAGCGATGATGGCCAGGAATGGCGCATGGCGATGAACAGCTTCCCGTTCTTCGCCGTGCCCAACGCCGAGGCGTTCTACGCGCAGACGCGCGCCTCCATCCCGGACCCGGCCACCGGCAAGCCAGACCCGCAGAAAATGGCCGCGGTGCTGGCGAAATACCCCAGTGCACAAGCGTTCCAGCAGTGGGCCAAGTCTGCGCCGTGGACCAGCAGCTGGGCTGACACCACCTTCAACAGCGTCAACAGCTTCTGGTTCACCAACGCGCAGGGCCAGAAACGCGCGGTGCGCTGGCGCTGGCAGCCGCAGGCGCCGGTGGTCGAGATGGATGCGGAAACGCGCAAGAACGCCAGCGTCGATTTCCTCAGCCAGGAACTGCAGCAGCGCCTGGCCAGCGGCCCGGTGCGCTGGAACCTGGTCGTGACCACCGCCGAGCCCGGCGATGCCATCGATGATCCGTCGGTACCGTGGCCCGAATCGCGTGATCAGGTGGTGGCCGGCGTACTCAGCCTGGACCGCATGCAGTCGCAGGAACAGGGCGCGTGCGGCCAGATCAACTTCGATCCGCTGATCCTGCCCAGTGGCGTGCGTGGCAGTGACGATCCGATCCTGGCGGCCCGCTCCGCCGTGTACTCGCAGTCCTTCAACCGCCGCGAACGCGAGCGCGCCACCGGCAACGTCGAGCAACCGAAGGAGGCCGCACGATGAGCACCGGCAACGGCCACTTCAACCTGCTCGCGCGCGTGCTGCACTGGTCCATGGCGCTGATGATCATCACCATGCTGTTCATCGGCGTGACCATGGTCGCCTCGCTGCACTTGCGGCCGATGCTGATCGACCTGCACCGTCCGCTGGGCATCGCCATCGGCGTACTGGTGCTGTTGCGCCTGTACAACCGGCTGCGCCATCACCCGCCACCGCTGCCGGCGGATCTTCCCGTATGGCAGGTGATGGCGGCCAAGGCCTCGCACTGGATGCTGTATGCACTGATGCTGGCGATGCCGCTGATCGGCTGGGCGATGCTGTCGGCCGGCGGTTACCCGATCGTGCTGTGGGGCGGCCTGCACCTGCCGCCGATCGTGCCGCACACCCCGGCGCTGTATGCCGCGTTGCGTAACGCGCACAGCCTGCTCGCGTATGTGTTGTTCGCCACGGTGCTGATGCACGTGGGTGCGGCGCTGTTCCACCTGTGGGTGCGGCGTGATGGGGTGTTCCAGGCGATGGCGCGCGGGAAGGATTGAAAGGGTTCGCCGGGTGTTCCCGGCGGATCGTTTCCGCGACCGCGGGGGGTGTCACTTTTCTTTTCGCGCGAAAAGAAAAGTAACCAAAAGAAACGCGCCGCCAGAGCGCGAGCCGGTGCTGCGCACCGGTGCCCTGTGCTTCTCGGTGAATCAGGGGACGGCGCCGAACTCGCTGCGCTCAAACACCGGCGCCTCTTCGCCCCTGATTCCCCTGCGATGCTCGGCTCGCTCAAGGCGGACCCAGATCAAAGACCGCAGCTGCACCCAGTAGATCCACGCCATGCGTGGATGCCTTTGCCGTTGATCTTGACCTTCCAGTCCGCCTTGAGCGAGCCGAGCACCGCAGGTCCGGCGAGGGCGAAGAGGTGCGGGTGTCTGAGCGCAGCGAGTTCCCGCACCGTCCCTCGACGGACCGAGGAGCGCAGGGCACCGGCGTGCGAAGCGCGCCGGCTCGCGGCCGGCGGAGCGTTTCTTTGGTTACTTTCTTGATGGCGCACATCCATGTGCGCCACCCTGCGGGCCGGCTACGCCGTTCCACGCTGCTCCTGCAGCGTGGTGCACGAGCAAAGAAAGTGACACCCCCCGCGGTCGCGGAAATGACATCACCGGGGAAGGCAGGCCGCCCCTACAACCACCCCTTTTGCCGCGCCAGCCGGTACGCCTCGATCCGATTTGCCACACCCAGCTTGCCGATGCACTCGGACAGGTAATTGCGCACCGTACCGTGCGACAACCCCAGCTGCTCGGCGATCTCACTGGCGGTGCGGCCCTCGCCCGCCAGCCGCAGCACGCGGCGTTCGCGGTCGGTCAGCGGGTCGGCCTGCGACCACGCATCCAGTGCCAGCTGCGGGTCGATCGCGCGGATGCCCTGCTTCACCTTGCGCAGGGCGTCGGCCAGGTTCTCGGCCGGTGCGTCCTTCAGCAGGTAGCCCAGCACGCCAGCTTCCAGCGCGCGGCGCAGGAAACCGGTGCGGGCGAAGGTGGTCACGATCACCACCTTGATCGGCAGTTCGTGGCGGGCGATGCGTTGCGCCAGCTCCAGCCCGCTCAGGCCCGGCATCTCGATGTCGGTCACGAGGATGTCCGGCTGCAGCTGCTGCAACATCCGCCAGGCGGCCTCGCCATCGGCTGCACTGCCCAGCACTTCGATGTCCGGCTCCAGGCCCAGCAGCGCCGACAGTGCGCCGCGCACCATGGCCTGGTCTTCGGCCAGCAGGATGCGGATCATGCGGCACCGTCCTGCGCCAACGACGTGGGCGACAGCGGCGTGGTCGCGGCCATCAACGGCACGCGTACCGTCAGCACGGTGCCCGCCCCGCGCGGCGACTGCAGCGTCAACTGGCCACCCAGTGCTGCGGCCCGCTCACGCATGCCACTCAACCCATTGCCCTCGGCCTGCACGCCGCCACGGCCGTCATCGCGTATCTGCATCGCCAACTGTCGTTCCTCAAGCATGAAATCCACCTGCACCCGGGTCGCCTGCGCATGGCGCACGATGTTGGTCGCCGCCTCGCGCAGCACCAACGCCAGCCCGCGCTCCACCTCCACCGGCATCGCAGGTGGCGCCGTGTACTGCAGATGTACCTGCTGGCATTCCAGCAGCAGGCGCGCCGATGCCAGCTCGCCAGCAAGGTCGCTGGCGCGGATGCCGGTCACTGCACTGCGCACCTGTGCCAGCGCTTCGCGTGCAATGTCCTCGGCCTCGCCGATCTCCTGCCGTGCACGCGCGTCATCGCGATCGTAGAGCTTGCGTGCCAGCTCCAGCTTCAGCGTGATCAGCGACAGCGTGTGCCCCAGCAGGTCGTGCAGGTCGCGGCCGATACGCTCGCGCTCGGCGGTGGTGGCCAGTCGCCGCACCTCGTCCTGCGACAGCTGCAGGGCAACGTCGCGCTGCTGGCTCAGGGCCTCCACGTTCACCACCAGCCCGACGATGAACGACACCGCCGGCATCCACACCATGGCCTGCCACGGATAGCCGAAGTACAGCGCGGTGCCGCAGAACAGCAGGTTCAGCGCGGTCAGCTGCAGCAGGTACGCCCACCAGCTGCTGCGCCCGCTCATGCGGATCATCACGCAGCCGAACACGAAGTAGCTCAGTCCCGAGGGGTACCAGGGCAGCAGTACCAGGGCCAGCACGATCATGCCCAGCGCATAGCGCCACCCATGGTGCCGTGGCGACAGCATCACCCTGGCATAGAGCAGCAGGAACAACGGATAGCTGAGCAGGGTCAGCAGCAGCCAGCGCAGCGTGAAGCCATTGCCCAGCACCGGGGTGAGGAAGATCCATACCGACCACAGCAGGTGGATCGCTCCGCTCCAGGGCGACTTGCCACGTCGCAGCAGCTCGGCCACCGCCGAATCCGGTGCGGGGCGCAGCAGGGACGCAAGCCAGCTCGACGACACGGGAGAATCCAGGCGGGGACGATCGCTGCCGATCATGCCAGTTCAGCCGATCCGGCGCAGGCGACGGCGCGCCAGCAGCAGCGCCACCACCGTGACCGCCAGCAGCACCAGCAGGTGGCCGGCGAGGCTGCCCACCGACGGCAGCCCGACCACCGGCAGCGCCAGCTGCGCCAGATGCCAGGTCGGCCACAGTGGGGCCATCGTCGAGAACAGCGTGGGCAGCACAGACAACGGCAGCCACAGGCCCGACAACAGGGCCAGCGGCAGGTAGACCAGATTGACCATCGCCGGTGCCGCGCTGGCACTGACATGGCTGCCGATCAGCAGGCCAATCGCCCCCAGCGGCAGCGCCGCCAGGCCCGCCACCGCCAGCAGCTGCACCATCTGAAACGCCTGCAGCTGCACGCCACCGAGCACGCGCGCGACGCCGATCAGCAGTAACGCCACCAGCAGCGCGAACATCACCGCCATCGCCAGCCGTGCCAGCAGCGGTGCCGCCGCCGGCATCGGCAGCGCGCGCTTGAGAGTCAGCAGGCCGCCTTCACGATCCAGCGCCAACTGCACGCCGAAGCCGAACAGGGCCGGGGCCATCGCGCCGAACACGCAGTAGGTGGCCAACAGGTACAACGGCGCATGACCGCGCCCCAGCAGCACGCCGAACAGCAGATAGAACAGCACCGGGAACAGCAACGAGGGCACCGCGAACGCCGGCGTGCGCCAGGCGCGGCGCAGTTCGGCCATCAGCTCGGCGCGGTACGGACGTAGTGCCTGTCGCCATGCAGGCAGCGGCAATCCGGTGGTACGGACAAGGGTGTTCATGCGGCCTCCCGGGTCATGTCGAGGAAGGCGTCGGCCAGCGCCGCGCCCTGTACTTCCAGTTCGCGCAGCTGCGCATCGGCGGCCAGCAGGCGCGCCACCACAGGCTCGGCCGGGCTCGCCAGCAGCTGCAGGTGCTCGCCGTCGCGCTGCACCTCCTGCACGCCCGGCCACTGCTGCACGTCCGCAATGGGCAACCCGCTGCGGCAGCGGATGCGGCGCGGCCGATCGGCCAGGCGCAGCTCGCTCAGCGGCGCGTCGGCCAGGACCCGGCCCTGCTCCAGCACCACCACCTGCTGCGCCAGCGCTTCGGCTTCCTCCAGGTAATGGGTGGTCAGCAGCACACCACAGCCTTCGGCCACCAGCTGCCGGATCGCCTGCCACATCGCCTGCCGCGCCTGGATGTCCAGGCCGGTGGTGGGCTCGTCCAGGAACAGCACGCGCGGGCGGCCACACAGCGCGATGGCGAACTGCACGGCGCGCTGCTGGCCACCTGACAGCTGGCCGTAGCGGCGGCGCGCGAGCGCCTGCAGGCCAGCTCGCTGCAGCACCTCCTGCAACGGCATCGGGTCGGGATAGCAGGCGCTGGCCTGCGCCACCAGTTCGTCCACCTGCAGCATCGGCGGCAGGCTGGTGCTCTGCAGCATCACGCCCAGGCCGAGACGGCTGGTCCGCTGCTGCGGGTCGCCGCCGAGCAGTTCGACCTGCCCGCCATCGGCGCGGCGCAGGCCCAACAACACGCTGATCGCGGTACTCTTGCCGGCACCGTTGCGGCCCAGCAGCGCCAGCACCTGGCCAGCGCGGACCTGCAGGTCGATGCCATGCAGGGCGGTATGGTCGCGGTAACGCACCTGCACCTGCTGCAGGCGGGCCAGCGACGGGGCGATCGGATCCATGGGCGGTACCGGTAGCGGGGACGTTGCCATCCTGTGCCGCCGTGGTCACGTTTCGCAGTTGCCGCCGTCAGTGTCATCGGGTGACAGCTGTCACTGCCGTCATCGCTGTGCCTGCCTTCATGCTGTGCCGCACGCTCCACCGCCGGAACCGCCGCCGTCCGCCCTTCCGGTCACACCCGCCCGAACGCCTGTGATGGAACGAATGAACGCTTCTGCCGAGCTGTTGAAGGAACTCCGTATCGACCGCAAGTCCCCGCCGCCCGCCTCCGGAGGGAGTGGCAGTGGTGGTGGCCGCCGCTGGCTGTGGATCGCGATCATCGTGGTCGTCTTGTTGCTGGCCGCTGTCGCTTTCGCCCTGTTCGGGCGTACGCCAGCGGTGGACGTGGAAACCGCGCCGGCGGTGGCCATCCAGCAGGGCAACGCCAGCAGTTCGGTGCTCGACGCCAGCGGCTATGTAGTCGCCCGGCGCATGGCCACGGTGTCGGCCAAGATCACCGGCAAGGTGCGCGAGGTGATGATCGAGGAAGGCATGCGCGTGGAGCAGGGCCAGATCATGGCCACGCTGGACCCGATCGATGCCGACGCGCAGCGCAGCCTGTATGCCTCGCAGCTGCAGGCCGCACGCAGCCAGGTGGCCGGGCTGGAGGCACAGCAGAAGCAGGCCGCCGCCGAGGCCAGCCGCCTGCAGGCGCTGGTCGGCCAGCAGCTGGTGTCGCGCTCGCAGTACGACCAGGCCGTGGCCCAGCGCGACAGCCTGCGTGCACAGCTGGACACCGCACAGCGCAACGTCAAGGTGGCCAACGACCAGCTGGCCATCGCCGACCTGGGCGTGGACAACAACATCGTGCGCGCGCCGTTCTCCGGCGTGGTCACCGCCAAGGCCGCGCAGCCCGGCGAAATCGTCTCGCCGCTGTCGGCCGGCGGCGGCTTCACCCGCACCGGCATCGGCACCATCGTCGACATGGACTCGCTGGAGATCGAAGTCGAGGTCGGCGAAGCCTTCATCGGCCGCGTGCAGCCGAAGATGCCGGTGGAAGCCACGCTCAACGCCTATCCGGAGTGGAAGATTCCCGGCGAGGTGATCGCCATCATCCCCACCGCCGACCGCGGCAAGGCCACGGTGAAGGTGCGCGTGGCACTGAAGGTGAAGGACCCGCGCATCGTGCCGGAGATGGGCGTGCGGGTCAGCTTCCTGGAGCAGGCGCAGCCGCAGGCGGCGGTCAAACCGCAGGGCGTGCGCGTGCCGGCGGGCGCCGTGGTCCAGCGCGAGGGCGCCTCGGTGGCCTTCGTGCTGGGCGACCAGAACCGCGTGCAGCAGCGCACGGTCGAGGCCGGCCAGGCGATGGGCAAGGACCGCCAGATCCTCAAGGGCGTCAGCGCGGGTGAGTCGGTGGTGGTGAACCCGCCCGACACCCTGCGCGATGGCGCCAAGGTGCAACAGAAACAAGCGCAGTAACGGCCTGGCGCCCACGGGCGCCGCCGGCAGCACCGCTCGACGCACGCCTGCGGCCCCCGCCGTGGCGCTTCCCCGTTTCCCGCCTTCCGTGGAGAACCACCCATGTCGACCCTGGTTTCACTGCGCAACATCACCAAGACCTACCAGCGTGGCCCCGAGAAAGTGCAGGTGCTGCACGGCATCGACCTGGACATCGCCAGCGGCGACTTCGTTGCGCTGATGGGTCCGTCCGGCTCAGGCAAGACCACCCTGCTCAACCTGATCGGCGGCCTGGACAACCCCAGCGGCGGCGAGATCAGCATCGAAGGCGAGCGCATCGACCAGATGAGTGGCGGCCAGCTGTCGACCTGGCGCAGCCACCACGTCGGCTTCGTGTTCCAGTTCTACAACCTGATGCCGATGCTGACCGCGCAGAAGAACGTGGAACTGCCACTGCTGCTGACCCATCTCAATGCGGCGCAGCGCAAGCGCAACGCCGAGATCGCGCTGACCCTGGTCGGCCTGGCCGACCGCCGCAGCCACCGCCCGAATGAACTGTCCGGCGGCCAGCAGCAGCGCGTGGCGATCGCCCGCGCGATCGTCTCCGACCCGACTTTCCTGATCTGCGACGAACCGACCGGCGACCTCGACCGCCAGTCCGCCGAGGAGATCCTCGGCCTGCTGCAGCAGCTCAACCGCGAGCACGGCAAGACCATCATCATGGTCACCCATGACCCGAAGGCCGCCGAGTACGCCACGCACACGGTACACCTGGACAAGGGCGAGCTGGCCGACGCGCCGCTGGCCCACTGACGGAGGCCACGGCGATGAAATATTTCTCGTTGGTGTGGGCGCAGCTGTTCCGCAGCCGCACCCGTACATTGCTGACCCTGCTTTCGGTGGTGGCCGCGTTCCTGCTGTTCGGCATGCTCGATTCGGTACGCGTGGCATTCACCTCCGGCGGCAGCGTGGAAGGCGCCAACCGGCTGGTGGTCGCCTCGCGGCTGTCGATCACCCAGTCGCTGCCGATCCGTCTGGAAGCCCAGGTGCGGCAGGTGGCCGGCGTGCGTGACGTGGCCTACGGCATGTGGTTCGGCGGCATCTACCAGGACCCGAAGAACTTCTTCCCGAACTTCTCGGTGTCACCCAACTACTTCGATGTCTACCGCGAGCTGCAGATCGATCCGGCACAGCTGGAGGACTGGAAACAGACCCGCACCGGTGCCATCGTCGGCGAGACCCTGGCCAAGCAGTTCGGCTGGAAGATCGGCGACACCATCCCGCTGCAGGCAACCATCTTCCCGCGTGGCGGCAGCAACGACTGGCCGCTGGAGCTGAAGGGCATCTACCGCTCCAAGGACCGTGCGCTGGCCGCCAACGAAGAACGCCAGCTGATGATGAACTGGAAGTACTTCGATGAATCCAACGACTACATCAAGAACCAGGTGAGCTGGTACACGGTGACGCTGGACAACCCGGACCAGTCCTCGCGGGTGGCGCAGGCCATCGATGCGATCTCGGCCAACTCCGACCACGAGACCAAGACCCAGACCGAATCGGCGTTCCAGCAGGCCTTCGTCAAGCAGTTCGCGGACATCGGCATGATCGTTACGTCGATCATGGGTGCGGTGTTCTTCACCCTGCTGCTGTTGACCGGCAACACCATGGCGCAGGCGGTGCGCGAACGCGTGCCGGAGCTGGCCACGCTGAAGACGCTCGGCTTCAAGGACAGCACCGTGCTGACCCTGGTGATGGTGGAGTCGGTGCTGCTGATCGGCCTGGGCGGCCTGATCGGCATGGGCCTGGCCGCCCTGATCCTGCCGGCGATCGGGCCGAAGAGCATGGGCATGCTGCCGCCGCACGTGCCGACGCCGACCTGGCTGATGGGGCTGGGCCTGATCGTGGTGATCGGCATCATCGTCGGCCTGTTGCCGGCGCTGCGTGCCAAGCGCCTGAAGATCGTCGACGCACTGGCCGGCCGCTGAGGAGAACGCAGACATGTTCAAGAGCAAACTCAAGAAGTGGCTGGGCAACGGCGTGACGGTGCTGCTGCTGGTGATCGGCCTGGTGCTGTGGATCAGCCTGCCGTGGATCGGCGTGCTGGCCGTGGCCGTGCTGGTGGCCCTGTGGCTGCTGCTGACCCGCGGTGGGCGACTGGCACTGGCCGCCACCCGCATCGGCGTGGCCAGCCTGCCGCAGCGCTGGGGTGCGTCCTCGGTGATCGTGGTCGGCATCGCTGGCGTGGTCGGCGTGCTGGTGGCGATGCTGGCGATGGGCGAAGGCTTCCAGGCCACGCTCAACAACACCGGCGATGACACCACTGCCATCGTGCTGCGTGGCGGCTCGCAGGCCGAAACCAACTCGGTCATCACCCGCGAGCAGGTACCCACGCTGTCCACCCTGCCCGGCATCAGCCGCGATGCCGAAGGCCGGCCGTTGCTGTCACCGGAGCTGTCGCAGGTGGTCAACCTGGTGTCAAAGTCCGACGGTACCGACGTCAATGCGCAATTCCGCGGCGTCGGCCCGCAGGCGTGGGCGGTGCATGACAAGGTCAAGATCGTCGAAGGCCGCACGTTCGCCACCGGCCTGCGCGAGATCGTGGTCGGCCAGGGCGCCAAGGGCCAGTTCCGCGATCTGGACGTTGGCAAGACGCTGACGCTGGGCAACCAGACCTGGACCGTGGTCGGTGTGTTCGCCACCGGCGATGCACACGATTCGGAACTGTGGACCGACGCCGATACGCTGGCCACCACCTACCAGCGCAGTGCGTGGCAGTCGATCAGCGTGCGCACCGATGGCAAGCCCGGCTTCGAGCAGTTCAAGGCCGCCGTCGCTGCCGACCCGCGCCTGAAACTGGACGTGGAAACCACCCGCGTGTACTACAGCAAGCAGGGCGGTGGCCTGACCAAGCTGATCGACATCCTCGGCAAGGTGATCGGCACCATCATGGCGGTGGGTGCGGTGTTCGGTGCGCTCAACACCATGTATGCAGCAGTGGCCACGCGCGCGCGCGAGATCGCCACCATGCGCGCGATCGGCTTCCGCGGCCTGCCGGTGGTGACGGCGGTGATGCTGGAGACGATGCTGCTGGCCCTGCTCGGCGGCCTGCTGGGGTGTGCAGTGGCATGGCTGCTGTTCAATGGCTACAGCGTGTCCACCATCGGCAGCAACTTCAGCGCAGTGGTGTTCAAGTTCCATGTGTCGCCGGAACTGCTGTGGACCGGCCTGAAATGGGCGCTGGGCATCGGCCTGGTCGGCGGCCTGTTCCCGGCGCTGCGCGCGGCATGTTTACCCATCACCACGGCGCTGCGCGAAACCTGAGCATCACGCAGCGACAGACTGCGCATCACGCAGGGGACGGAGCGAACGCTCCGTCCCTTTTTCTTGCGCGTCATCCGCGAATGGCGTGGATCTACTCAGGGCGATGCAGCCGGGCCTGGTGATGAACCAGTACGTCCAGTAGATCCACGCCATGCGTGGATGGATGCCTGCACACACGCACTGCTACAGATTGCGGGAAATCCGCCGCTATCGATGCCTCTGCCCATCGCCAACGCAACGCACGTGACGTTGCGCACATCACATCTGTGGATTGTTGGTTGCGATTCATTTTCGCGCACATCCGCGGCACAGCGATAAACAGTTACGAATGGAAACATTCTAGAATCGCGCCCCCACGTTGGTTTGCAGCACCCCACGCGCCCACAGAACGGGCGCATGTTTTTTCTGAAGCACGAGATTTCACGGATGTCCCTGAAAACCAATCCGCTGCGCAACGCGATCGTCATTGCGCTGGCCGCCAGCTGCACCACCCCCGCCTTCGCACAGAGCACCGGCGACGCCACCACCACTCTCGACCGCATCGAAATCACCGGCTCGCGCATCCGCCAGGCCAGTGTCGAGACCGCACAGCCGGTGATCGCGCTCAACCGCGCCGAGATCGAGAAGAAGGGCTACGTCAACGTCGCCGACATCCTGCAGGACATTCCCGCTGCTGGTTCGCCGAGCATGAGCCGCGCGTCTTCGCTGACCTCCTCGCGCGACTTCGGCGGCATGTACGTCAGCCTGCGCAACCTCGGCCCGGAACGCAGCCTGGTGCTGATCGACGGCCGCCGCATGGGCGTCAGCGCCGGCGGCTACTCCGACCTGGCCTCGATTCCGTCGGCCATCGTCGAGCGCGTGGAAGTGCTGACCGATGGCGCGTCCGCGCTGTACGGCTCGGACGCCATCGCCGGCGTGGTCAACATCATCACCCGCAAGAACTTCGACGGTGGCGAAGCCAGCGTCTATGTCGGCCAGTACGGCCAGGGTGACGGCCAGAAGCGCTCCTACAGCGCAACCTTCGGCAAGACCTTCGACCGCGGCTGGTTCACCGTGGGTGCTGAGCGCACCAAGGAAGACGAAGTGCTGGGCAAGGATCGCGAGTTCAGCCGCTATCCCAACGGCCCGCGCCACCCGACCGACAACCTGAACGGCAACACCCCGTGGGGCTACGTCACCGTCGGTGGCAAGAACCTGACCGTGGGCCCGGGCGGCGATCCGAGCCAGAAGGGCAACTTCCACGCGCCGGATCCGGCCGATGGTGCCAACAGCAAGACCAACATGAGCCTGCTGACCGGCCTGGAGCGCAC
Organism: Stenotrophomonas sp. 86428_Sma; assembly: GCF_056481585.1. Taxonomy (NCBI): domain Bacteria; kingdom Pseudomonadati; phylum Pseudomonadota; class Gammaproteobacteria; order Lysobacterales; family Lysobacteraceae; genus Stenotrophomonas; species Stenotrophomonas sp. 86428_Sma. The sequence continues at coordinate 305,902 of NZ_CM151156.1, read as the reverse complement.
CTCGGTGTTCGCCAACGGCGGCTTCTCGATCACCGACGACCTGCGCATCGTCGCCGACGCGCTGTACAGCAAGCGCGAATCGACCAAGCAGCTGGCCGGCTACCCGTACTCGGTCAGCGCCGCCCAGGCGCGCAACGGCAGCCGTGCCGCCCTGTCCAAGGACAGCACGTTCAACCTGTGGGGCCAGGATGTGCTGTTCGCGCACCGCTCCGAGGAGCTGCCGCGCGGCACCGAGAACAATCTGGAGACCAAGCGCGCCAGCATCGGCCTGGAAGGCAGCTTCGAAACCGGTTCGCGGTACTGGGACTGGAACGTCAGCTACATGTACAACCGCAATGAAGGCGAGCGCATCGGTACCGGCAGCATGTACCAGCCGCACGTCAACCAGGCCGTCGGCCCGTCCTTCATGGATGGCAACGTGGCCCGCTGCGGCTCACCGGGTGCGGTGATCGCCGGCTGCGTGCCGTGGAACCCGGCTGCGCCGATGGGTTATACCGGCCCTGGCTCGCTGAGCAACCAGGACGTACAGGACTACCTGTTCGCCCGCTTCGTCGACAAGATGAAGAGCACCACCAAGGTGGCCAGCGCCAACATCTCCGGTTCGCTGTTCACCCTGCCGGCCGGCGACATCATGGGCGCGATGGGCTTCGAGCACCGCAGCGAAGAAGCCAGCTACACCCCGGACATGCGGGTGCAGAAGGGTGAGATTACCGGCACCACCGGCCAGCCGACCCGTGGCGACTACTCGCTCAACGAGGTCTACCTGGAGCTGCAGGTGCCACTGCTGGCCGATCTGCCGTTCGCGCGCGAACTGTCGCTGGACGTGGCCGGTCGCTACTCGGATTACAACAACTTCGGCTCGACCACCAACAGCAAGTTCGGCCTGAAGTGGAAGCCGATCGACAGCCTGCTGGTCCGCGCAACCTATGGCACCGGCTTCCGTGCGCCGACCGTGGATGACCTGTACGGCGGTACCGTCAGCACCCGCGATTCGTTCACCGATCCGTGCGATACCTCGTTCGGTACCGCGGCCACCAGCCCGACCGTTGCTGCCCGTTGCCAGGCGCTGAAGGTGCCGGCCAACTTCCGCCAGCTCAACAGCGATGGCACCGTTGCCACCAAGCCGGGCCAGCAGTCGACCGTCGACTTCAACTCGGGTTCCAACGCGGCGCTGAAGCCGGAAACCGCCAAGACCTGGACCGTGGGCCTGGTGTACAGCCCGGACTTCGTGGCCGGCCTGGATGTCAGCCTCGACTGGTGGAAGATCCGCATCAACAACGCCATCGTCTCCGAGACCACCAACAGCATTCTCGAGCAGTGCTATGTGCAGGGTTCGGACGCCGCCTGTGGCCGCTTCACCCGTGGCAGCAACGGCCAGGTCAACAGCCTGGACCGCTCGCTGGTCAATGCCGGTTTCCGCGAAACCGCCGGCTATGACATCAACGTGCGTTACCGCCTGCCGGAAACCACGTTCGGCCAGTTCGCCGTCAACTGGAACACCACCTACACCGACTACCTGAAGCAGCGCAACGACAACGCCGCGACCACGCCGGTGGAGCAGCGCACCAGCTGGGGCGGCGACTTCCGCGTCCGCTCGACCTTCAACCTGGATTGGCAGTACGGCGACCTCGGCATCGGCTGGACCGCGCGCTACTACTCCAGCATGAAGGAGAAGTGCTCGTACATGGACGAGTGCAACCTGCCGGGCTTCAGTTCGTCGTACACCAGTGCATCGCCGACCAACAAGGTGGGCTCCAACACCTTCCACGACCTGCAGGTGCGCTACAGCCTGCCGTGGGATGGCACCGTGTCGCTGGGCGTGAACAACGTGTTCGACCACCAGGGTCCGATCATGTACAGCCAGCCGAACAGCAGCTTCACCTACTACGGTGGCTTCGACATCGGCCGCTTCATGTACATGAAGTACCAGCAGCGCTTCTAAGCCTGCAACCGCGTTCCCGTCACAGCCAACTCTCTCCTGGCTGTGGATGGAAGCAGAGCGGCGCCCCTCGGGGCGCCGCTCTTTTTTGTGCACACGTGTCAGCCGAGCGGACGCGGCGCTAGCGCTTGGCGCGCATCGTGCGGATGTTGTCGCCGACGAACAGCACCAGGCCGGCCCAGATCGCGGCAAAGCCGATCGCCTTTGCGGTGTCGAACGCTTCGTGGAAGAAGAACACACCCAGCAGCAGCTGCAGGCTCGGCGCGATGTACTGCAGGATGCCGACCAGCGACAGCGGAATGCGCTTCACGCCGTAGGCGAAGCCGATCAGCGGCACGGCAGTGACTGCGCCGCCGAAGATCAGCAGCAGGTCGTTGCGCCAGCCCCAGCCATGGAAGAACGCGCCGCCATGGCCGTTCTCGGCCCAGATCGCGAAGGCCAGCGCCGGCAGGAACAGGTACATGCTTTCCACGCCCAGGCCGGCCACCGGGTCGACCGAAACCAGCTTGCGCAACAGGCCATACAGGCCGAACGAACAGGCCAGGCCCAGCGCGATCCACGGCGGTGTGCCGGCGTCGATGGTCAGCCAGGCCACGCCCACCGCCGCCATTGCCACCGCAACCCACTGCAGGCGGCGCAGGCGTTCCTTCAGCACCAGCACGCCCAGCAGCACGTTCACCAGCGGGTTGATGAAGTAGCCCAGGCTGGTCTCGATGACATGGCCGGCGTTGACCGCCCAGATGTACAGGCCCCAGTTGAAGGCGATGGTCAGGCTCGACACCAGCAGGATCGGCAGCGCGCGCGGCTGCGCGGCGATCTTCTGCCACCAACCCAGGCGCGAGCTGATCAGCAGCCAGCCCAGCACCAGCACGGTGCTCCAGATGATGCGGTGGGCGATGATCTGGAACGAGGGCACCTCGTTGAGCAGGTGCCAGTACACCGGCACCAGGCCCCAGATCACGAAGGTGGACGCAGTGACCAGCAGGCCCCGGCGTTGTTCTTTCTCATCCATGCTCATTTCTTTCTCGTCCTTGCCATCGTCAGCACCACCACACCCAGAAGAATCACCACCATCGCCAACAGGTCGCGCCAGCCGAACCGTTCACCGTTGAGCAGTGCGCCCAGCAGCACCGCGATCACCGGATTGACGTACGCGTAGCTGCCCGCCAGCGCGGGGCGCACGTTCTGCAGCAGCCACACGTAGGCGGTGAACGCGACGATGGAGCCGAACACGCACAGGTAGGCCATCGCCAGCAGGCCACCGGTATCGGGCAGCGTGGTCGGGCGCTCGCCCACCGCCAGGCCGATCAGCACCAGCAGCACGCCGCCGCAGAGCATCTGCCCGGCAGCGGTCATGAACGGGCCCGGCAGATCCAGCCCGCGTGCCCACACCGAACCGAAGGCCCAGCCGATCGGCGCGATCAGCAGCAGCACCAGCCCGGTCGGCGAGGCGGTCAGGCTGCTGCCGGCGTTGAGCCAGACCACGCCCAGGAAACCGATGGCGATGCCCAGCCACTCGCCACGGCTGGCGTGCTGGCCGCGCAGCGCCGAGAACAGCGCCATCCACAGCGGCACCGAGGCCACCGCCGTGGCGGCCAGGCCCGAGGACACCTCACGCTCGGCCAGCACCACCATGCCGTTGCCCAGCACCAGCATGGTCACGCCCATGATGACAAGGTTGCGCCACTGCCGCAGGGTCGGGTTCGGCAGCTTCCAGAACAGGCGCAGCGCAAGGAACATCAGGCCGCCGGCAATGATGAACCGGCTGCCGGAGACCATCGTCAGCGGCAGTGCGCCGCCGTGCAGGGCCTTGGCGATGCCCAGGTAGGTCGAGCCCCAGACCACGTAGACCAGCAGCAGTGCCAGCGCGACAAGGCCACCCCGGGGGGCAGCCGCAGACGAAGAGGGGGGAGCCGACATGACACACCAGGGAGCCGGGGGAAGGCGGATTCTAGGACGTTTTGAGTATGGTCCGGGACCCCATACGGTGGCACGCTGTCATCCATCCATGCACCCTGCTCTGGTCTGCTACCCCGTGTTGACGGTCGATGCAGTACCAAGAGGGCTGCCCGGCCGCGCCGCCCCAAGGCCGGGCGCCGTTTTCCCTGCGCACGGACGCGCCGCATCGAGGATTCCCACCCAGATGAGCACCACGTCCCAACCTGCTGTCCCCGCGAACGACCGCGCCGCCCTGCGGCGGTCGATCTCCAACACCCTCAAAGGCTCCGCCGGCAACCTGGTGGAGTGGTACGACGTCTACGTGTACTCGGTGTTCGCCGTGTACTTCGAATCGCAGTTCTTCTCGCCCGACGACAAGAACTCCACGATGTACGTGTGGGCGATCTTCGCGGCGACCTTCCTGATGCGCCCGATCGGTGCCTGGTTCTTCGGCCGCTTCGCCGACCGCCATGGCCGCCGCCTTGCGCTGACCGTCTCGGTCACGCTGATGGCGCTGTGTTCGTTCCTGATCGCCATCACCCCCACCGCCGCCAGCATCGGCATCTGGGCCGCGGTGATCCTGCTGTTTGCGCGCCTGCTGCAGGGCTTCGCCACCGGTGGCGAATATGGTGCCAGCGCGACCTACATGTCCGAGGCCGCCATTCCCGGCCGCCGCGGCTTCCTGTCCTCCTTCCACTACGTCACCCTGGTCGGTGGTCATGTGCTGGCCCAGCTGACCCTGCTGCTGATGCTGACCTTCTGGGGCAAGCCGGAGATCTCCGAGTGGGGCTGGCGCATCGCCTTCGGCATCGGTGGCATCGCAGCAGTGGTGGTGTTCTGGCTGCGCCGGGGCATGGACGAGTCGCTGTCGGAGTCGTCCATCGAGGCCGCGCGCGAGGGCAAGGCGCAGAAGTCCGGCTCGATGTACGAACTGTTCGTGCACCAGTGGCGGCCGCTGCTGCTGTGCTTTCTGATCACCGCCGGCGGCACCGTGGCCTTCTACACCTACTCGGTGAACGGCCCGAAGATGATCCAGAGCGCCTTCGCCGGCAACGATCCGATGACCGGCACCCTGATCAACCTGGGCGTGCTGGCGTTCCTGATGGTGCTGCAGCCGGTCGGTGGCTGGCTGTCGGACATCATCGGCCGCAAGACCCTGCTGGTGTTCTTCGGCGTCGGTGGCGTGCTGTACAGCTGGTACCTGATCACCCAGCTGCCGCACCAGCATGACGCCACCCTGGCGTTCCTGACCCTGGCGCTGGCGTTCGTCATCCTCACCGGCTACACCTCCATCAACGCCGTCGTGAAGGCCGAGCTGTTCCCGACCCACGTGCGTGCACTGGGCGTGGGCCTGGGCTACGCGCTGGCCAACTCGCTGTTCGGCGGCACCGCCCCGCTGCTGTACCAGGGCGCGCTGAAGACCGGCCACGTCGACTGGTTCGCCATCTACGTGACCGCGACGATCGCGGTATCGTTGGTGGTCTATGTGTTCTTCCTCACCAACAAGGGCCCGAACTGGCTCGACGGCACCCGCAAGTAAGCGCGTTGCCCTGATCGCGGCCACCGGTGCAATGCCGGTGGCCGCTGCGTCTCCCGCCACGCCATTGATGTGGATCGCGGCGACGCTGGCCGCAGCCACGGCATTGGCCTGGCTGCTGCGCCGCCCCAGCGCACAGGCCGCGTGGCCGCGCATCGGATTCGGGATTGCCCTGCTGGTGTTCTGCGCCGCGCTGGCGCTGCAGCTGGCGGTGGACCTGGGCAGCGGCCACAGCTCGCTGCAGCTGCGCCTGCATCGCGGCATCAATGCAGGGTCGCCGGTTGGACTGCGCACGATGGTGGCGTGCTATCTGGCAGCGCTCGCCGCCAGTGGCTGGGGCGCGTGGAAGCTGCTGCGCCGGCGCTGACGAATACCCGGGCGTGCCGGCCGCTGGCCGGCAACGCCACCTCTTTCGGTAGTGCCGGCCGCTGGCCGGCAACGCCATATTCTTTCGGTAGTGCCGGCCGCTGGCCGGCAACCTCATGAACCTCCGGAAAGAGCAGGGAGTTGCCGGCCAGCGGCCGGCACTACCTCAACGGCGGGCCGCTTCGCTCTTGTCGCGCGCGCCGCGGAACTCCGATTCCTTTTCCCACGTCGGCCAGCGGCGGCTGTTGGCCAGCTCGGCGCCCAGGTCGTAGACCAGCAGGGTGTCGGCGGCGTGGCCACTCGGGTCCCAGCTCGGGGTCCAGGCATCGCACGCCTGGTGATAGCAGTCGGCGAAGTACTTCTCGCGCAGCGCGCGGCCGGCTTCAACGCCGCCGTCCAGCTTGTCCAGGCCCGGGCCGATGGTGATCGCCGGCACGCCCAGGCGGGCGAAGGCGAAATGGTCGGCACGGTAGAAGAAGCCGGCTTCCAGGTTCGGGTCCGGGCTGTAGCTGCGGCCGCGGGCCTTGGCCACGCGCTCCAGGTCACCCTCCAGCGAGACCCGGCCCTTGCCCCACGACGCGATGTCACGGGTCGCGCCATCCGGGCTGAACATTTCGATGTTCAGCACTGCAGCGGTCTTGTCCAGCGGCGCCAGCGGGTGCGCGGCGTAGTAGCTGGCACCCAGCAGGCCCTTCTCTTCGGCGGTGAGAGCCACGAAGTACAGCGTGCGCTGCGGCTGCGGGCCGGCGGCGAACACCCGGCCCAGTTCCAGCACCGTGGCCACACCGGTGGCGTTGTCGATCGCGCCGCGGCGGATGCGGTCGCCCTTGGCATCGGCCTGGCCGATACCGAACGCATCCCAATGCGCGGAGAAGATCACCGCCTCGTCGCCATGCTCGCCACCGGGCAGCTTGGCCACCACGTTGCGGGTCACCACCTGCTCGCGCTTCAGCGCGAAATCGACGCTCAGCTTCGCGTTGTCCAGCGCCACCGGGCGGAAGTCGGCACGCATCGCCTTGCGCTTTTCGGCATCGAAGTCGAGGCCGGCGTCGGCGAAGATCGCCTCGGCCAGCTCACGCTGCATCCAGCCACGCAGCGGGGTGTGCTGGGCCATCGCCTCGGCCTGGCCACGCTCGATGTCGAACAGCGGCGAGGTACCCGAGCTCTTCACCGTGGCCCAGCCATAGGCGGCCGGTGCGGTCTCGTGCACGATCAGCACGCCCTCGGCGCCACGGCGCGCGGCTTCCTCGAACTTGTAGGTCCAGCGGCCGTAGTAGGTCACCGCCTTGCCGTCGAACGCGCCCGGCGCATCGGCTTCGAAATCGGCATCGTTGATCAGTACCACGGCGATCTTGCCGTGCAGGTCCACATCCTTGTAGTCGTTCCACTGGCGTTCCGGCGCGTCGATGCCGTAACCGACGAACACCAGCGGCGCATCCTTGATCTGCACGCGCTTGCGCGGCTGCAGGCTCTGCAGGGTCACGTCCATGCCGTTGGCCAGCGCGCGCTTGCCCTGCTTCAGCGACAGGCTGGCCTTGGCCGCGCCGTCCAGCTGCGCGCGCACCAGCGGCACCGGCTGCACCCAGCTGCCGTCCACGCCGCCCGGCTGCAGGCCGTAGCTGCGGAACTGCTCGATCAGGTACTGCACCGTGCGCTCTTCGCCCTCGGTGGCCGGCGCGCGGCCCTCGAATTCATCCGACGCCAGCACGCGCACATGGCGCGACAGTGCCTGCGGATCGATGCCGCCGCCGGGCAGGTCGTTGGCCGCATGGGCCAGGCCACCGACAAACAGGCAGGACGAAAGCAGCAACACGCGCATCGGATTCACGGCAGTACCACGGCTAGCTTGGAAGTCACCAGAGTGTAACGTGGTCGTGACATCACGGCGCAGCCTGGGTCCACGTCATCCACGCGTGGCGTGGATCTACTTGCTGATGCGGTCCAGCCAGCAGGCCAGGCCCTGCGCGTTGAGTTCGATGTCCATCGCCAGCACCGCAGTCACCGCCGCATCGTCCAGCGCACAGCCATGCAGCTGTGCACGTTCCAGGTACAGCGCCTGCAGTGCGGCCAGCAGGCAGCGGTGGCGGTCCGGTCGGCCATCGCACTGGCGGCCGATGGCGGCCATCGCATCGATCTGCTCGAACAGGTCGTCGGCCAGTTTCTCCACCTGTTCCACACGACCGTAGTGGGTCAGGTACATCGCCTGCGGCGCGTAATCGAGCATGCGCCGGATCGAGGCCTTCATCGCCTCCGGATCGAACTGCACCGGCGATGAAGTGGGGAAGATGAAAGCACCCTGCGCACTATCCAGCTCGCGGTAGGAGATACCGAACGTATCGCCGGTGAACCAGCTGCGGCTGCGCGCATCCCACACGCAGTAGTGGTGCAGCGCGTGGCCCGGGGTATGCAGCAGCACCAGCTCGCGGCCGGCCAGATCGATGCGGTGGCCGTCTTCGGCCACCACCACACGGTGCTCCGGAATCGCCTCGATGCGGCCATAGCTGCGCGCGATCTCTTCGGCGCCATATACCGCCGTGGCACCCGCAATCAGGCGCGTCGGATCGATCATGTGCGGCGCACCGCGCGGGTGCAGCACCGCCTTCGCATTCGGCAACTGCTGCATCAGCAGGCCTGCACCGCCTGCATGATCCAGATGCACGTGGGTGAGCAGCAGCCAGTCCACCGCCTCCACGCCCAGGCCGGCCTCTGCCAGCGCCTGCAGCATCGCCGGCACCGACAGGCCGGTGCCGCAGTCGACGAACGCAGCACGGCCGTTTTCAACGATCAGGTACGCCGCGTCGAAATCCGGGCGCTGGAAACCGGTATCGATGGTGTGGATGCTGGGGTCGGCGGTCATCGGCACGCACCTGGCAGGATCGGGAACAGACCCCCATGGTAGGCGCGCAGGCGGCCCGGGTTCGATGCGGCTTTGGTCGGGTAGTGCCGGCCGCTGGCCGGCAACCTCGGGATAGCCAGGAGAATGCATGTGCCGGCCAGCGGCCGGCACTACCGATCAGCCGGAGCGCAATGCGAACCGCGGCCGCAGCAACAGGGCCAACACCAGCACCGCCAGGAACGCGCCGTAGGCGTACAGCACCGCCAGCACCTGCGGCCAGATCGGGCCGGCGCCCGGCTGCACCACGCCGATGCGGTAGCCCCACAGCATCGACACGATGCTCAGCGCGAATGCGAGCACCAGGGTGGTGCTGTCGAACAGGCGCCGCCGCGCGGTACGCGGCTGGCGCGGGAACAGCCAGTACAGGCTCCCCAGCAGCAGGAACCAGGGCAGGAACAGCAGCAGCGACAACCAGGCCATTTCAGACTCCATGTCATCGCGCCGGAGGCGCGCGGACATCATGCCATGGGTCAATGCCGTGGTAGTGCCGGCCGCTGGCTGGCATTTCCTATGCAAATGCCGTGGTAGTGCCGGCCGCTGGCCGGCATTTCCGGGAGCCTGGGGAACGTGCAGTTGCCGGCCAGCGGCCGGCACTACCCCTTACGCTTCGCGCAGCACGGCCAGGGCAGCCAGCACGGCGTCTACCTCGGCGTCCAGCTTGAACAGCTCGCTCTGCAACTGGTCGCCCTGCTCGGCCTGCTTGATCACCGCGATCAGCTGGCCCGCATCGCGCGGCGAATCGAAGCCTTCGCTCTGGATCAGCAGCGTGCCGTCACCGGCGGTCAGCTTGAAGTAGAAACGGCCATCCTTCTCGCGGTACTGCTTGAACAGCGGCGGTGCCACGCGGGCCACGCCGGCATCCTCGCTGGCGATATCGCCCGCGCTGGACAGATCACGCAGGCCCACCGCATGGCGCAGCTCGTCCAGCAGCGGTGCCGCCAGCTGCTCTCGCAGCTGCTGGCCACGGCGCTTGAGCAGCGCTTCGATCTTCTCCGGCTCGGCCATCAGCGCGTTGTAGCGCTCGCGCAGCGGCGACAGCTCGCAGTCGATGCGCTCGAACAGCTGCTGCTTGGCATCTCCCCAGCTGATACCGGCAGCGAACGCCTTGGCGAATTCCGCGGTCTGTTCCGGGGTGGCGAACGCCTGGTACATCTGGAACAGCGCCGAGCCCTCGGTGTCCTTCGGCTCGCCGGGTGCGCGCGAGTCGGTCAGGATCGAGAACACCAGCTTCTTCAGCTCCTCGCGCGGCACGAACAGCGGAATGGTGTTGTGGTAGCTCTTGCTCATCTTGCGGCCATCCAGGCCCGCCAGCGTCGCCACCTGCTCGTCGATCACCACGTCCGGCAGCGGGAAGTACTCCTTGCCGTACACGTGGTTGAAGCGCTGGGCGAAATCACGCGCCATCTCGATGTGCTGGATCTGGTCACGGCCCACCGGTACCTGGTTGGCCTTGAAGATCAGGATGTCGGCGGCCATCAGCACCGGGTACATGAACAGGCCGGCGCTGACGCCTGCATCCTCGTCCACGCCTTCCTCGCGGTTCTTGTCCACGGCCGCCTTGTAGGCATGCGCGCGGTTGAGGATGCCCTTGCTGGCGATGGCGGTCAGGAACCACATCAGCTCGGTGGTCTCGCGGATGTCGCTCTGGCGGTAGAACCACACGTGTTCCGGGTCCAGCCCGCAGGCCAGCCAGCTGGCCGCGATCTCCAGGGTCGCGCGCTGGGTGCGCTGCGGGTCCTGGGACTTGATCAGGCTGTGCAGGTCGGCCAGGAAGAAGAAGCTCTCGATCCCCGGCGCGCGGCTGGCCGCGATGGCCGGACGGATGGCGCCAACGTAGTTGCCCAGGTGGGGCGTGCCGGAGGGGGTGATGCCGGTAAGGACTCGGGTCGTCATGACTGCGTGGGGTAACCTTCGATGAACGGGGCCAGTTTACCTTGCACGCCACCAACCCCGTCAGGGCCTGCGGCGCGTTCATTCACGCAACCCCGCTGGAGACGCCCGATGAAACGCCTGCTGCCCCTGCTGCTGATCCTGCCCCTGGCCGGCTTCCGCCCGGCCCCGATGCCGCCGCCGGTGTACGACGGCGGCCCCGTGCGCATGGCCCTGGTCGACCGCGACCGCGGCACCGAACTGCGCAGCTACCCCGCCGAGGGCCAGCGCTGGGTGGCCGGCGAGCGCGGCCACCGCTACGCCGTGCGCCTGTACAACGACAGCCCGCGCCGGGTGCTGGTGGTGCTGTCGGTAGACGGCATCAACGCCATCTCCGGCGAAGATGCCGATCCTTCGCAGACCGGCTACGTGCTCAACCCCGGCCAGCGCGCCGACATCACCGGCTGGCGCAAGAGCCAGGACGAAGTGGCGCAGTTCGTGTTCAGCAGCCCCAGCGGCAGCTATGCCAGCCGCACCGGTCGCCCGGACAACATCGGCGTGGTCGGCGTGGCGGTGTTCGAGGAAGCGCGCCGCTGGCGTCCGGATCCGATCCTGCGCCGCAGCCTGCCGCTGCCGGCACCGGCCCCGACGGCCGAAGCGGCGGCCGATGCCAGCGCCAGCAACAGCCGCATCGAGGGCTATGCCAGCAAGTCACAGGCCCCTGCGCTGGGCACCGGCCACGGCGCACGCGAGCAGTCGTCGGTACGCGATACCGACTTCGAACGCGCCAGCCGCAGCCCGGCGCAGGTTCTGCAGCTGCGCTACGACAGCGCCCGCAACCTGCGCGCGCGCGGCATCCTGGTCGATACGCCGCCGTCGCGCCTGCCGCGCGAACCGCAGGCGTTCCCGAACCGCTACGTGCCGGACCCGCCGGCGCGCTGAGCGGCCGCCCGGACAGCACAACGCCCGCAACCTCTCGGTGCGGGCGTTGTGCCGTGGGGGGAAAACCGTAGCGCTTACTTGTAGTCCGGGTAGTCCTTGCTCACGGCATCCTGGAACTCACGGACTTCCTTCTCAGCGCGGTCCTTGGCCCAGCCATAACGTTCCTGCAGGCGGCCGGCCAGATACTCGGCATTGCCTTCAGCCACATCGAAGTCGTCGTTGGTCAGATCGCCCCACTTGGCCTGGGCCTTGCCCTTCAGCTGCGACCACTTGCCGGAAATGATGTCTTTGTTCATTGCTGGGAGTCCTTGGTTGCAACGGCGTTCTTACCGTGGCTCCAGCTTCGCGCAGCGGCTGTTGAATACCGGTCAACCGGCAATGAAATAGATGCTCACCTGCTTGAATGGTTCACTCCGCTTCGACAGCACGCAGCGAAAAGCACGCGCAAAAAAAGGCCGGGGAAATCCCCGGCCTTTTCTCTTTCCGTTCCGTGCAGGGCTCAACGGCCCTTCGCGGTGTCCTCGACCTTCTCGCCCGCCTTCTGCACGTCCTTGCCGGCACCGGCAATGGTGTTGCAGCCGGCCAGCAGGGCCACCGAGAACATCGACAACAGCATCAGGGCAACTACGCGCTTCATGGGCTTCTCCTTGGGTTTGCCGCTACACCGCTTCATTCGCGGATGGGATTGTTTCGCTCGGCGGGAGAAGGCCAACGCCCACCACCGCCGCGTGAAGTGCAATCTGGCGGCAGTGGCGTGGAGCGGGCGTGAACGGATCACAGATCCGTTCAGGCGGCGCCGTCAGTCACGCATCAGGGTGGACTTGCCGAACAGGCTTTCGACCAGGTCCACGGCCAGTTCGGCGGTGGCATTCTGCTTGTCCAGCAAGGGGTTGAGCTCGACGATGTCCAGCGAACCCATGCGCCCGGTGTCGGCGATCATCTCCATCACCAGCTGCGCCTCGCGGTAGTTCACCCCGCCCGGCACAGTGGTGCCCACGCCCGGCGCGATGCTGGGGTCGAGGAAGTCCACATCGAAGCTGACATGCAGATGGGTGTTCTCGTCGATGCCTGCCAGCGCTGCTTCTACGGTGCGCTTCATGCCGTTCTCGTCGATGTAGCGCATGTCATAGACATCCACCTTGTGGGTCTTGATCAGGCGCTTCTCGTCCGGGTCCACCGAACGGATGCCGATCTGGTGCATCTGCGCCGGGGTGATCGCCGGCACGGTGCCACCAAGGCGGGTCAACGCATCCGGGCCGAGGCCGCACAGGCAGGCCACCGGCATGCCGTGGATGTTGCCCGACGGGGTCACGTCGCTGGTGTTGAAATCCGAATGGGCATCCAGCCACAGCACGCGCAGGGTCTTGCCCTGTTCGCGGCACCAGCGCGCCACCGCAGTTATCGAACCAATGCCCAGGCAGTGGTCGCCGCCGAGCATGATCGGCATGCGGCCAGCCTGCAGTTCGGCATAGCTGGCTTCCATCAGCGCATGGTTCCACGCCACCACTTCATCCAGGTGGCGGTAGCCTTCCACCGGCGCGGTCCACGGGTTGCGCGGGCCATCCAGGTTGCCCAGGTCACGCACGTCCACGCCGCGCGCCTCCAGCGCCTCCGGCAGGCCCGCCACGCGCAGCGCTTCCGGGCCAAGTCGGGCACCACGATGGCCCGCACCCACGTCGGTGGGAACGCCAATCAGGGATACGGAGATGGGATGGGCCATGGGTGCCTCCTGCGGGGGAAAAAGAAGCACAGTCTAGCCAGAGGGATGTGACACCACTCGCGGCGGTGCAGCAGGACATTGGCATGGCATGATGCCGCGCGGACCCAGCCGCCCCTCATGGAAGATTGCGATGTCGCCCTTCATCAATACCGCGTGGCCACGCTTTTTCACCGTGGCGCTGCCCATCGCCGTTTTCGCAGTTTTTTTGAGCAACTCGATCGATGCGTCGCCGAATGGCTGGCTGATGCAGGCGACGCTGCTGGTGGTGCCGTTCTCCATCCTGGTGTTCCTTGGGCTTGGCTGGCAGCGTCTGCGCAAGGCACACGCCGAATATCCGATCCTGAAAAGCGAGCCGCAGCGGATGCTGGCAGCGTTGATCGGCAACGTGAAGGTGGCGGCGCTGTGGTTTGGCCTGACCTTGGTCGGAACGTTCGCCCTGATGCTGACGTGGGTATTGCTGCGGAAGACGTGTGGCTGACGCGCGGCGGGTCGCGCTCAGAGAATCGCCGACGACCACGCTTCGGTGCGGAACAGGCGCTTCTTCAGCACGTCGATCCGCCATTGCCCTGCCACGCGCTTGAGCACGAACAGGCGTTCGTAACGTAGAGCGCGGGATTTCTGTGCATGGTCACGTACCAGCACTTCGGCCTTGGAGGCCGTCGGCTGACCGACGGCGGCCAGCAGATCCTCCGGCACGTGCACCGGCGGATTGCCCACCGACATGCCCGTGGAATACACCCGCTTCCGGTCGGTACACCAGGCCGCAAGGATGTTCGCGCGCTCCTGTTGGAATGATGGACTACCGAGCAGGTCTCCACCGGCCTTGGCATCACGGTAACCACGCGTTTCCCACGCATGGCAGGCCAGCATATAGCCACGCACCACGGCTGCCGGTTCCCCTTCTGCGGCCGGTTCAGGCCACGCAAGCGGCGACGCCTCCTCCAACACCGGTGGCATCTGTGCGCCCGCTGCCTGCAGGCACTGCACCACAGCCGCATGCCCGCGCGCTTCGGCCAGCGACAGCGCATTGCGTCCTTCGAAATCCACGCGTGCGACATCAGCACCGCCAGCCAGCAGCAGCTCGACCATCGGCAGATGACCGCCCTGCGCCGCCACCATCAGCGGTGTGCGATGCAGTTCCGGCGAGGCCACGTCCAGCGAGGCGCCGCGTGCGATCAGCAGGCGTCCGATGTCTGCGTCGTTGCGCTCGGCCGCCCATCCCAGTGCGGTAAAGCCCACCGCCGTGCAGGCATGCTGGATGTTGGCACCGCGGTCCAGCAGCCGCGCCACCGCGTCAGCCTTTCCGGCGATCACCGCCGACAACAACGGCGTGCGACCGGTGCCCTTGTGCTGCCACTCGATGTCCGCGCCGGCATCCAGCAGTGCGTCGATGCGGTCGAGATCCTGCTTCTCAGCTGCTTTGGCCAGAAGATGGGACATGGAGGTGCCACCAGACGGGTGTATGGGGGGCCACCATACGGCCGCAGGCGCGACGAACTCAACCGCCGCGGCGGCGAACCGGCGTCAAGCTCTGCACCTGGCCGTTGTTGCGCATCATGCACAGGAAGCGGCCATCGGGATAATCGATGATCAGTTCCTGGTAATCGCTGCCCACCGGTAGCTGGGTCACCAGCGTGCCCTGCGCACCCTTGCGCATGTTGCAGGAACCCAGCCCGGTATCGCCCGCCGGCGCGCTGTTGGCCGCCTTGGACACATTGCGGAACACCGCGCGGCACCCGCCATTGACCCACACCGAATGCCGCGACAGGCCCCAGTTCTGGCCTTGTTCGCAACGGGTGTGGCTGAGCTGGCGCACGATTTCCACGTTGCCACGGGTATCCATGTCGCACGACACCTGGCGCTGGTCGGTGGACTCGCAGGTGACTTCGCGCGGTAGTGCCGTGTCGTTGTCGTCATCGTGGCGACGGTGGTCGCGATGTTCAGACGATGCGGGCGTTCCGCTGACAATGACCTGGCAGATGCCATTGGCGCCGCCTCGGCCGGTGTAGCTGATCTGCGGCGTGCCGTCCTCGTTGCTGCTGATCGACAGCGTGATGCCACTGTTGGCATCGCGTGCTTCGAAGTAGCGGTCGTTGAAGCGCTTCAGCGTGGCCTCGCGGCCCTGCACGTAGACCGGCCCGCCATCGTCGGCGTGCACATCGATGCCGCCCGGGCAGCTGGCGTTGAAGAACGGCACGGCGGCCATGGCCGGGGTAACGAAAGCGGTGGACAACAGTGCGACGGTAAGCGGCAGGGCATGGCGACGCATGTGCGGATCCCGAAGGGGCCCAGGATGGGCGTGTGGCGGCAGTATGCGGTGCAGCGCTGCGGGCTGTCCGTGAGGATTATCAAGATCCGCGTGGCGCGCGCGGGGATTCATGTCTGATAGGGTGTTCTTGGAGCTTTGCCGGGACGGTTAAGCCAGCTTTACTTCCTGGGCCATGAAGGGTTGTGCGACAGCAAGACGCACCAGGATTCGTCGTTGGCTGCAGCTCGGCGCGATATGTCGCTTCTGGCATTGCAATGTCAGATCACCCGATGCCATCGAAACAAACGACTGGCAGGCGGTGATTTCACGTGCGCATGATGAATCGCCACCTGCAAAGGTGGTCGGGTCTTCCAAGCCCGCGTAATCGATGCTGTATACGCTTGCCAGCCGGCGCCGTCTTCCCAAGAGCGGCGCCGGCTGGCAATCCGTTCGCCGATCGACGGCGGGCGGTGCGTGGGGGCCCCGTGCCCGCCGGCTCATCGATTCCCGGTCTTGGAAGCCACGCATCGCCCGCCACCCTATCGTGGCGGCACCTCTGTTCCTGACGAGGATGCCCGCATGTCCAACGCCCATCACCCGTACCTGACCGCAACCCTGGGCGAGGCCGCCCTGCGCCTGCCGCCGGAACTGGCGCAGCCGTTGGAAGCGGCCTTCGCCGCTGCGAACGAGGCACCCGCGCCAATCAACCTGCCCAGCTGCCTGCAACGCATCCGCGCCGGTGATGCCGCCGACGGACAGCCGTGGACGGGGCCCGCCAGCACACCCGGCCAGGCCGTGGCCGCCGCACGCCGGGACCGCGCTGCGGTTGGCCTGGTGTCGCTGCTGGAGCTGTATCACGCCGCTGAGCGCGTGCGCGTGGATGGGGAAGAGAAAGACGATATCGGCGATGGTGCGCGCGAGGGGCTGATATTGGCCTGCCGTGGTTTGGCGGAGTATGTGGCGTTGCAGGTGGGTGGGAGGTAGCTGGCGAGAGCTTCTGCACAAACGCCCGGATTCTACTTCGCTGTGGAATGCTTCCTTGCACTCGCACACGCGCCTCATTTCCGAGAGTGATACTCGACGACACCGACGGATACTCAATTCCAAGACCGAAGTCACATCTACCTCTGTCGATCTCATTTCAACTGCTCCGCGTGGTTTCGAAACCACGGTGGACCACGCATCCTTCTAGACCAAGGAGAGATCTAGCATGAGAATGAATTCCAAGAGCATACTGGCCGCCTCCACTATCGCATTGGGAAGCGCACTTCTGTTCACAGGTTGCACCCTGAAGAGTGTTCGAGCTTATGGCGAGTGCAGTGGAAAACAAGCAGGTGGCGGAGAGTGCAAGGCGGGTATGGAAGTTATCTGGGAAGGGGACGGTGGTGGGAAGAGGAGCATCTACAACTCCCTGCTCTCGTCTCTCAGCGTACTCCCAGATGCCGCGACGTTTGAGCTGGATACATCCGGATCAACCATACCGTATCCTGCCACGGGCAATGCGATACTCCGGGTAAAGAACGTCGCTACCGGCGCAATCAGCGCGTCCCAAACGTTTTCATGGGTCAGGACAGGCACCGTGATCCGAGTTGCGGATCCTAACGCGGTGAATGCCTGGATATACGCAAATGTGGGTAATGGCGATGCCTTGAGCTACGACCTGCTCCCCTTCCATTCGGCATACGGAAATGGCCCGCAGGTTATCGCTGGGCAAGCCAAACAGGAAGGCATTACCAAGGCGAGCTACTACCTGGAGTTCGAAGGACGGGATTGCGTCAACCACCCGTCGCCGCACTTGTGCATGGAGATGTAGTAAACAACAGGAGGTGCGGGTGCACCTTGAGCACCCGCACCTTTGGGAGAAGCGATGAAAGGAGTCGTACTCGCCGCATTCGCCGCCTCCATCCTGGCAGGCTGCGCCACAACGATTGGATTTCCACAAGGCATCCCTCCGGATGGCTATACCGAGCTGGTGTCCACGCCTCTCGGGCCATTCCGCTACTTCCGGTCTCTCTCCATTGTTCCAGGGCACAAGGACCTGCCCGCTCTGGAATCGTTTCACTGCACCAACACCCAGCACGGAATCCTGCTCTTGATGGCTGCAGGATCACAGATTGACGTTGCCGATACCTGTACGCGCATTGATGCAGCAGCGAAATTCTCCGAATCATGGATAGAAGCAAAGGCGAACAGATACCGGATTCTTCTCGTGCCAACGGATACCGCCGCGACGATACAGTCGCGTGCTTTGGGATCGTTCTCGGGTGGGAAGACATTGGCACTTGCGGCTTCGATACATGACGACCGCGGACGGACAGTTGCAAACCTTGTCGATCTGGTCGCACACGAGACATTCCATGCGCTGGGTCATGCCACAAGGCACCCTCAGGCGCTTGATGAACGCGTCGCCTACTACGCCGGGCTCTGCGCACAGCTTCAGGTAAATGGCGTTGTTCGAGAGGATTCGCTGCCTGGAGCCGCCATCGGCACGGACGACGCTGCAGTGCAGCTGTCTTCGCAAGCAGCCTATCGTGTCCGTCTCGAGACCTATCCCCTTCTCGTCGATGGCCGCATTCGAATGAATGAACAGTCTGGCGAACGTATGCTCCAGCGTTGCAACCAACTCAGAAGGGGTCTTACGAGGTCGCGTTGAACACGCCTGCAGACCCGCATTCTTTCCGGAACGGCAACGCACAAAAAAACCCGCTATTTCAGCGGGTTGATTGTTCCCCGTAGACATGTGCGGATGCCAAGGGATCGAAGATGGTGCCGCTTATCCGAATCGAACGGATGACCTACTGTTTACAAGACAGTTGCTCTACCAACTGAGCTAAAGCGGCATGGGTGGTGCACCGGCGGCAGCGCCGCGGTCCGGGGATTCTAGCGCAACCGCGTGCATTCCAGCGACCGGCTCTGTGCCGCCCCGCTGCGCTGCTGGGCCTGGGCCGGCTGCGTGCCCGCCGCCAGCTGCCCTTCCAGCCACCACTGGCCGGCGTCACCGCTGGCGACCAGGCGCGGCTGGAAGCCTGCGGCCTGCACCGCCGCCATGCGCCGCTCGGCGCCTTCGCGGTTGCGGTACTGGCCCAGCGCCACGGCATTGATGTCCTCGCCCTGGCTGATGATGTAGTAGTCGCTCAGGCCGGCGGCGACGATGCGCTTCACGGTGGCCTGCGCTTCGTCGCGGTTGGCGGCGGCCGGCAGCATCACCCGGTAACGGGCACTGCCACTGGCAGCGGGCTGTTCGCGCAGGCGCACCTGGCTGATCAGCGTGCCGGCCTTGCCCTGCGCGCTGCTCGCAGCGGCGCGGTCGGCGAACGGGCCCAGTGCGACGCAGCGCGGCGGCTCAGCGGCCGCGGGCGGGGTTGCGGGTTTTTCCGGTGACGGTACGGGTGCAGGCGGCGCTACCGGCTTGGCGGCAGCAGCAACCGCCGCAGCGTCAGCCGTCGGCGGCTTGGGAATGTCCGGCTTGGCCGGCAAGGCCGGCGCGGGCGCCACAGCCACAGCCGTCTTCGCCGCCGGTTCGCGCTCCACCAGCGGTGCGGTCGGGGCAGCGGCAGTCGCTTCGGCTGCGGCATTGGCATCCACACCACCGGGCACCCAGCGCAGCTCGGCCACACCGGCCGGTTGCGGCGGCGGCGCGGGCGGTTGCGGTGCATCGCGCAGCAGCCACCAGCAGGCGACGCCAAGATTGAGGATGGCCAGTACGACGATCAGGGCACGGGTCAGCATGCGCGGATACTAGCCTGCGGGCTGGTGCACCGCCCAGCGGGCGAGGCCATCCAGCACCAGCGATGGGTGGTAGTCGGCGCCGGGCAGCAGCGGCATCAGCGCCGGTGCGCCGCCACCATGCACCAGCAGCGACGGTGCCACGCCCAGCAGCGTGTGCGCCTGCTGTGCGCTGCGTTCGATCAGCGCCACGGCCGCGCCGTCGCAGCCAGAGGCCAGCGCGTCGGCGGTGTCGTTGGCGAACTCGCTGTAGTCGCCGCCGGTCGCCGGCAGCTGCACGGCACGCGCGTGCAGTGCTTCGCGCATGGTGGTGGGCGATGCGGAAATGCGGCCACCGTGGTGCTGGCCATCGGCGTCGAGCAGGTCAATGGTCAGTGCGGTGCCCACGCCGACCACCAGCACCGGGCGCTGCGCCTTGGCCGCAGCCAGCAGGGCCAGGAAGCGGTCGACGCCGAACTTTTCCGGCTTGGCATAGGCAATGCGCACGCCCGCGCATTCGGCGCTGGTGCGCACCACGTGCACGTGTTCGAAGCGGCGCTGCAGCTGGTCCAGCATGGCGCTGGTCAGCGACGGTGCGGCCACGCTGGCCACGAACGCGGTGGTGCCGCTGGGCAGGCTGTGCGGCGGCTGCCCGGCCATGCCTTCGGCGCCATGCGCCCAGGCCTGCACATCACCGGCTCGGTCACCCTGCAAAGGCGCGAACTTGAAGCGCGAGTTGCCCAGGTCGAACAACCAATCGCTCATGCCGCCCTCACGCTGACTTCGCCGGCGTGCAGCAGGCGTTCCTGGCCATCGATGCGCACGCGCAGCGCGCCGTCGTCAGCCAGGCCAAGTGCGGTGCCGTGCTGCCACTGCCCGTCCAGTTCCACGCGCACTTCGCGGCCGGCCAGCATGTCGAACGCGGCGTAGCGCGGCAGGAACGGGGCCAGTCCTTCGCGATCGAATTCTTCCAGCGCCGGCAGCAGGCGTGCCAGCACCGCGGCGACAACCACGTTGCGGTCCACCGGCTTGCCAGCCAGCGTATCCAGGTCTACCCACGGCTGGGTGATCTGCTCGGCGAACGACGGCGGCATGTGCGTGTTGATGCCGATGCCGATCACCGCGCGCGCCGGGCCGGCGTACTCGCCACCGCCTTCTGCGAGCAGGCCGACCAGCTTGCGCTTGCCATCGACGATCAGGTCGTTCGGCCACTTCAGCTGCGCCTGGGTGTAGCCCAGGTCGTGCAGCGCTTCGGCCACGGCGATGCCCGCCACCAGGCTCAGTCCGGCCAGGCGGCCAAGGCCACCGGAATACAGGCGCAGCACCGACAGGTAGATGTGCGCGGCCAGCGGCGAGGCCCAGGCACGCCCACGACGGCCACGGCCACCGGTCTGGCGTTCGGCCAGCAGGACGCTGACCCCGCGCTGGGGCGCGCTGCAACGCAGCAATTCGGCGTTGGTCGAGTCCACCGTCCAGGCCACCTGCAGGTCGTGCAGCAGCGGCATAACCTCTGCAGGCAGGCCTGCGCGGATCGCATCCGGGTCCAGCAGGTCGACCGGGCGGGTCAGGCCATAGCCTTCGCCAGCGCGGCCCTCGACGTCCACACCGGCGGCCCTAAGTCCTTGAATACGCTTCCAAATGGCCGCCCGGGTCTGGCCCAGCTCACGGGCCAGGGCGTCGCCGGACAGGCGACCGGCAGCGAGTTTGGCCAGCAATTGGCGATCGTCCACGGCAGCTTCCACGAAGTCAGGAAGGAATTATGCGGGAAAGCTGCCAGCGACGCCCGCCACGCTGGGTTTCGCGGGGGCTTCCAACGGGGCGCCGGGTTCGGGCTAGAATCGGGAACTCACCCTCCCTTAACGTGGATGTCGTCAATGCGCCGTTATGCCCATTGCCTGATCCTGCTGACGATGCCCTTCGCGGCGTCTGCGACGGCAGCGCTGGACGACAGCCGTGGGGCGTGCGTGTCCTCCAATGGCGATGCCGCCTCGCAGCGCGCGCCCACCGCCAGCGCATCGGCCGCCAGCACCAAGGCGGCACCGGTACGCCCGGCGGCCAGCACCACCACCGGTGGCGGTGGCAGCGACGACGACATGCTGCCGCGCATCCGCGCGCCGAAGTGGCACAGCTACCTGCCGGGAATGTTCCGCTGATCAAGTCGTTGCTGCAGTGGCTGCGGCCTGCGCCGCGGCCGATCGACGATGCACTTTGGGATGACGCCTGCCGCCGCGCAGCCTGGCTGCACGGACTGGACGACGAACGCCGCGCACGCGTGCGTGTGCTGACCACGCGCTTCCTGCATGAGAAGACCATTACCCCGATTGGTGACCTGCAATTGCAGGCCGGCGATGGTGTGCTGCTGGCCGCGCTGTGCTGCCTGCCGCTGCTGGAATTCGGCGAGGTAGGACTGGAAGGCTGGTCGCAGCTGATCGTCTACCCGGATGCGTTCCGCGTGCACCGCAGCCACATGGATGCGGCCGGGGTACTACACGAGTGGGATGACGAACTGATTGGCGAATCGTGGGACAGCGGTCCGTTGATCCTGTCCTGGGCCGATGTGCAGGCCGACCTGGCGGCGCCGCACGAGGGCTACTGCGTGGCGGTGCACGAGATGGTGCACAAGCTGGATGCGCTGGATGGCGCGATGGACGGCACGCCGCCACTGCCGCGCGAGTGGCAGCGCGAGTGGGCAGCCACCTTCCAGCGTTCCTACGACGCCTTCTGCGCGCAGGTGGATGCCGGCGAGGAGACGTTGATCGACCCGTATGCGGCCGAAGCGCCGGAAGAGTTCTTCGCGGTGACCAGCGAGTACCACTTCTCCGCGCCGGATCTGCTGCAGCAGGCGTTGCCGGAGGTGGCCGCGCAGCTGCGGCGGTTCTATGGCGAGCCGCCGGCGATCGAAACACGGTAGTGCCGGCCGCTGGCCGGCACCTTGGCAATGCCACCGAAGATCATGAGGTTGCCGGCCAGCGGCCGGCACTACCGGAACACCCGCGCTGTTGCGCCAGGCGATGCCCCGCGGACGGGAACGCGCAACTGCGGCGGTTCTATGGCGAGCCGCCGACGATCGAAACACGGTAGTGCCGGCCGCTGGCCGGCACCTTGGCAATGCCACCGAAGATCATGAGGTTGCCGGCCAGCGGCCGGCACTACCGGAACACTACACGCTGTTGCGCCAGGCGATGCCCGGCGGGCGGGAACGCGCAACTGCGGCGGTTCTATGGCGAGCCGCCGACGATCGAAACACGGTAGTGCCGGCCGCTGGCCGGCAACCTGGCAATGCCACCGAAGTTCATGAGGTTGCCGGCCAGCGGCCGGCACTACCGGAACACCACGCGCTGTTGCGCCAGGCGATGCCCGGCAGACGGGAACGCGCGGATTACGGCCCCGGCGGCAGGCGCACTTCGAAACGGGCACCGCCCAGTTCCTCGGAGCGGCCTACAGCCAGTTCACCGCGATAATCCTTGATCAGGTCCTGCACGATCGACAGGCCGATACCGTGGCCCTGCACGCGCTCGTCGCCACGCACGCCACGCTGCAGCACCTTGCCGATGTCGTCCGGGGCGATGCCGGGGCCATCGTCGTCCACCGCCAGCAGCAGGCCGGCGCGGCGCGCGTTCGGTGCCGGCAGCGGCTGCGCGGTCAGCAGCACGCGGCGGTTGGCCCACTTGAAGGCGTTTTCCAGCAGGTTGCCGAGCAGTTCCTGCAGGTCGCCCGGTTCGCCGTGGAAACGCGCGGCCGGGTCGATATCGAATTCGCACAGCACGCCCTTCGAGGCATAGACCTTTTCCAGGCCACGCACGATTTCCTCGGCGTTGGATTCGATCGGCAGCGGCGCGGAGAACAGCTTGTGGCCCGACGACGCAGCACGTGCCAGCTGGTAGGAGACCAGGTTGTTCATGCGCTGCAGCTGCACGTCCAGCTCCTCGCGCAGCGCGCCATCGCCCGCGCCACTGTCCATCTGCGTGCGCAGCACCGCAATGGGCGTCTTCAGGCTGTGTGCCAGATCGGCCAGGGTATTGCGCTGACGCTCGAGGTTCTCGCGCTCGCTTTCAATGAAGGCGTTGATGCTGTCGGTCAGGGGTTCCAGCTCGCGCGGGTGGCGCTCGCTCATGCGCGCGGTCTCGCCACGCTGCACCTTGGTCAGCTCGGTGATCACGCGGCGCAGCGGGCGCAGGCTCCACTGCAGAATGACGGTCTGCAGCAGCAGCAGGATCAGGCCGATGCCGCCCAGGTAGAACCACACCCGGCCACGGAACACCCGCAGCTGCGCACCCAGCGCGCGCGAGTCTTCCATCACGTAGATGGTGTACGGGAATTCGGTGGCGGGATCGGCGTCGGCGTCCCACACCAGGCCCAGGCCATAGCGGTACACCGAGCCCTGGCTGCCGTCGATCTGGATCATCGGCAGCGGGCCTTCGAACACTTCCTGGCGCGGCGCCAGCAGGCCACCGCCGACGGTGGGCAGCATCGGGCCTTCGGCAGACATCGAATTGCCCTTGCCGTGCGGCATCACCACCTGCAGGTACAGGCCGCTGCCGGGCACGTCGAAGCGCGAATCCGGTGGCTGCTCGCGGATGTACAGCGAGCGGTCGCGGGTGAAGTCGATGCCGGCCGCATAGGCGGTGGCGTAGTTCTTCAGGCGCTCACGCAGGTTCGCCTTCGCCGTATCGGCGAAGGCGGCGTCGAGCGCGTAACCGGCCAGCGCCAGGAACGCGACCAGGCCCACGGACGCGGCGAGCATCTGGCGCGCCTGCAGTGAGCGCGGCCGCCAGCGTCGGAAGAACCACAGACGGCCGGACATCATGGTATCGCCAGGGTGAGCCGGCTCAGCCCTCGTTGCGGGGGATCGCGAAACGGTAGCCGCGACCGCGCACGGTCTCGATCGGCTTCAGCTCGCCATCCGGATCCAGCTTCTTGCGCAGGCGGCCGATGAAGACCTCCAGCACGTTCGAGTCGCGGTCGAAGTCCTGCTGGTAGATGTGCTCGGTGAGATCGGCCTTCGAGACCAGTTCACCGGCATGCATCATCAGGTACTCCAGCACCTTGTACTCGTAGCTGGTCAGGTCGACATTGCTGCCGGCCACGCTGACGGTCTGGGCGGCGAGATCCAGCGCAACCGGGCCGCATTCCAGCGTCGGCTTGCTCCAGCCAGCGGCGCGGCGCAGCAGCGCATTGACGCGGGCCAGCAGTTCTTCGACGTGGAACGGCTTGACCAGGTAATCGTCAGCGCCCTGCTTCAGGCCCTCGACCTTGTCCTGCCAGCTCGAACGCGCGGTCAGGATCAGCACCGGGAACTTCTTGCCTTCGTCACGCAGGGCCTTGATCAGCTCCATGCCCGACATCTTGGGCAGGCCGAGGTCGATGATGCCGACATCGAACGGAACTTCGCGCCCCATGTAGAGGCCTTCCTCGCCGTCCTGCGCAGCATCGACGGCAAAGCCTTCGCGCTTGAGCCGGGCTGCCAGGGTCTCACGCAGCGGGGCTTCGTCTTCGACCAGAAGGATACGCATGAACTCTCCCTAGTGTCCTGGGTATGGCCCGGAGGCCTGTGGGGTACGGGTTGATAGCGACAACTATCCCTGTTCAGGGGTTATCGCCGCGTAGTGATGACATATCCGACCGCGGCGTGCGCGGCTGTGAACGCGACGGCGCGGGGTCGTCCATGTAGCGGACCCGGCCCCGATCGTCCATGTACTTCACCCGGTTGATATCACGACCATCGAACGGCACGCGCTCGGCGCCGAGGATGTGGCCGCCGGTGGTGCGCTGCACGCGGCGCACGGCATCGGACAGCGAACGCTCGTCGCCACGGTTGCCGCGCTCGCCCCGCTCCATCATCTCCGCCCGCCCCTGGTCGCCGCGCGGCGGCTGTTGCGCCAGCGCCGAAGACAGCGGCACAGCCGACAGGACCACGCAGGTGGCCAGGGCAATGCGGCGGTGGAAGGGAGCGGAAGACATCGATGCGATCCTAGCCGAGCACGGCGATTCGTTCAAAAGTCGTAAATCCGGCGCCGGGTTCGAAACCCAGCGTTTTACAAATCTTTTGCAAATTCTTGGTTTACAGCGGTGAATCCGGTCTGAACTTTTCCGGCCCTGCGCTCGAGTCGTTCAGCTAAGTGAACATTCGGGACGAATCGCCGTCCCTTGTCAAGTCAGGAATGTGACTGCGGTCACGCTGCGGCGCGATCAGCTTCGCGGTCGGTGACCGCCAAGGCCTGTTCGATCAGGCTCCAGCCGGCGCCGGGGCGGTGTGCGCCCTCGCTCAGCACCTGGCGGAATGCGCGCCCACCGGGCTGGCCGTGGAACAGGCCGAGCAGGTGGCGGGTGATGTGCTTCAGCGCCAGGCCTTCCCCCAGCCGCGCCTCGATGTAGGGGCGCATCGCGCGCAGCAGGTCGCCACGGGCCTGCAGCGGGGCGCCGGTGTGCAGCGCCTCCAGCTGATGCAGCAGGTAGGGGTCGTGGTAGGCCGCGCGGCCCAGCATCACGCCATCGACGTGCGCGGCCTGCGCCTGCACCGCCTCGATGCTGGCCAGGCCGCCGTTGATCACCACCGGCAGTGCCGGGCGCTCCCGCTTCAGGCGGTAGGCCCAGTCGTATTTGAGCGGGGGAACCTCACGGTTCTCCTTCGGCGACAGGCCCTTCAGCCACGCGTTGCGCGCATGCACCACCACCATCGCCGCACCGGCGGCGACCTGACGGTCGACGAAGGCGGCGAACACGTCGTAGTCGTTGTCCTCGTCCACGCCCAGGCGGCACTTCACCGTCACCGGGATATCAACCGCGTCGACCATCGCCGCGACGCATTCGGCCACCAGCGCCGGCTCGCGCATCAGGCACGCGCCAAAACGCCCGGCCTGCACGCGGTCGGACGGGCAGCCGCAGTTGAGGTTGACCTCGTCATAGCCCCACTCGGCGGCGATGCGCGCGGCCTGCGCCAGCAGCACCGGATCACTGCCACCCAGCTGCAGCGCCAGCGGCTGCTCGCTGCGGTCGAAGCCGAGCAGGCGCTCGCGGTCGCCGTGGATGACCGCGTTGGCGTGCACCATTTCCGTGTACAGGCGCGCGCCCGGCGCCAGCACGCGATGGAACACGCGGCAATGGCGGTCCGTCCAGTCCATCATGGGGGCAACGGACAGGCGCAGGGAATCGGCGTAACGGGCGGTGGCGGACGTCATCGGGGCATTGATCGTGGAGACTGGCATTGCCAGTGAGATCAATAGTTTACACAGGGCGGCTGAATGCGCCCGGTCAGCCGCGCGGCGAGCGCCGGTTGGGCCCGGCTCCGGCTGGCGGCCGGGGCGGGCTGGGCGGTGGCGGCGGACGCTTCCTGCCCTCGGGGAGCTTGGGGTTCGCGTTCTCCATGGATACGACCAACTGGTCCAGTGGTGGGTTGGAACCCTTCCTCAACTTAGCCATCGTCTGTCTCCTGGAGAATCTCGACCCACTGCACATCCACTGCGTGAATCAGTATGCCATCGAGCTGCGGAAGCTCGACCACGGCGGGGCTGGCCACGGGATCCGCTGCTGGATCGGCACCTTCATCGGGTGGATCCGCATCCACCAGCCAGGCCGGCATCTGCATGTAGAACTGTCCCGCAGCGGGGCTGATCGGCCACTCCTTGGGATAGCCGGTCAATCGACGGCCATCCTTCAATTGCAGCACCACGAAGGCAGGACGCGTACCCAGTACGCAATACCACTCGCTCGGGTGGGATGTCCTCGTGGTGAAGCCTGCGCGGCGGAGAACCCTGTGGAGGGAATCCTTGTTCGCAGCGAGGGCCAATCCTGCCCCCAGCAGTGCGGCGAGGACAAAACCCCATAGCAGGCTGCTGGTCTCGGTCCAGGTCCCCAGCACAAAGCAGCGACCCGCCAGCAGGAGCATCAGTTCGGTGAACTTGACCAGCACCTGGACCGCGAAGGTGAACACCAACGCTTCCACGGTCCGTTCGAACTGCGGCGGCTTGGGATGGGATGTCAGCCCATAGAACACCCATGCAGACAGGAAGCCCGGCAGCAGAAAGGTCAGCAGCGTGGTGGCGTTGTTGAAGAGCGAATCCATTCCGGCAGAAGTACTCCGTCGTGAGGATCACAACGGAGCACGATCACAGCGATTCTTCCACCCTGGGTGGGGTTCACAGGCTGAAGATGCAGCAACACCAACGGCGGCCATGGCGTTGCAGTTGCCCCACGAGAGCCGATAGCGTCAATGCGCGCTGCCAGCAGCGCCTTTGCCACCCACCTGCTCAATGAGGGTCTGGCTGGCCGCATTGAGCCCCACCACCGTCACCTCCGCACCGTGCGCGGCCAACTTTTCCTGCGCCCGCTCCAGCGCGGCCACGGCAGTCAGGTCCCACAGGTGCGCATCGCGCAGATCAATCTGCACCTTCGGCGCCACGTGCTGGTAATCGAACGCTGCACCCAGCTGCCCTGCCGAGGCGAAGAACACCTGCCCGCGCACGCGATAGACCTGCGTGTCATCGGCATCGTCGCGCTGCACGTCCAGCATGCGGCCAACCTTGCGCGCGAAGAACAGGGCCGACAGCAGCACACCGCTGAGCACGCCCTTGGCCAGATCATGGGTGGCCACGGTGACCACCACGGTCAGCAGCATCACCGCAGAGGAACTGCGCGGATGCGTGCGCAGGTCGCGCAGCGAGCGCCAGCTGAAGGTGCCGATGCTGACCATGATCATCACCGCCACCAGCGCCGCCATCGGGATCTGCCGTACCAGATCGCTGCCGTACACCACCAGTATCAGCAGGAACACGCCGGCCACCAGGCAGGACAGGCGGCCGCGCCCACCGGAGGTCACGTTGATCACCGACTGGCCGATCATCGCGCAGCCGGCCATGCCGCCGAGGAAGCCGGTGACCGTATTCGCCACGCCCTGGCCAACACATTCGCGGTTGCGCTCGCTCGGCGTTTCGGTGATGTCCTCAACGATCTGCAGGGTCATCATCGATTCGAGCAGGCCGACCACGGCCAGCGTGGCCGACACCGGCAGCAGAATGCGCAGCGTCTCCCAGGTGAGCGGCACATCGGGCAGCAGGAAATGCGGCAGGCTGTCGGGCAGCTGGCCCATGTCACCGACGCTGCGTACGTCCACGCCGAAGCCGATCACCACGGCGGTCAGCACCACAATGGCCACCAGAGGCGACGGCACCGCGCGGGTAATGCGTGGCAGCAGGTAGATGATCGCCAGCGCGGCGGCGCACAGCACATAGACCGTAGGCCCGCGACCGATCAGCTCGGGCATCTGTGCCAGGAAGATCAGGATCGCCAGCGCGTTGACGAAGCCGGTGATGACCGAGCGCGAGACGAAGCGCATCAACGAGCCCAGCTTGAACACGCCGGCCAGCACCTGCAGCAGGCCGGCCAGGATGCTGGCGGCGAACAGGTACTGCAGGCCGTGGTCCTTGACCAGGTCGACCATCACCAGCGCCATTGCACCGGTGGCGGCGGAGATCATGCCAGGGCGGCCGCCAGCAATAGCGGTGATGACGGCAATCGAGAACGCGGCGTACAGGCCAACCTTGGGGTCGACGCCGGCAATGAGCGAGAACGCGATGGCCTCGGGAATCAGGGCCAGGGCGACGACGATGCCGGACAGCAGGTCGCCACGGATGTTGCCGAGCCATTGCTGGCGCAGGGGGTAGGACGTTTGCATGGGAAAGCTCCGCGCACAGGCGGGCGTGGCCGCATGGCGCTGCAGTGGAAAGACACGGGTTCCTGAGCCGGGCAGGCCGGCTGCCGATGTGCGGCAAGGGTCAGGGTGGCGTGATCACTGCAGGCGGGCGTC
Source organism: Stenotrophomonas sp. 86428_Sma (assembly GCF_056481585.1). NCBI lineage: Bacteria > Pseudomonadati > Pseudomonadota > Gammaproteobacteria > Lysobacterales > Lysobacteraceae > Stenotrophomonas > Stenotrophomonas sp. 86428_Sma. The sequence continues at coordinate 276,940 of NZ_CM151156.1, read as the reverse complement.
GGTACGTGGGAGGCGCGCAGTCTACGGGAAGCGGCCCTACGGGGGTAGCGCGGTTGGCCGGCGAAGGCAGCGAAAGGCAGCGGAGCCTGGCTCCGCTCTACAATTGAACCATGGCCGCCAACCGCCCGCAGTTCTTCGACCCCGCCACCGAACAGGGCGTGCTGCGCCTGTCGATCGCCGCCTCTCTGCTGCTGGCCGCGGCGGCGATGGTGTTCGGCCTACTGGCCAGTTCTTCGCTGATCATCTTCGACGGCATCTACGGCCTGATCGACGTGGTGATGACCTGGCTGTCACTGCTGGTGGCGCGCCTGATCGCGCTGTCCACGCAGACCGATGCGCTGCAATCGCGGCTCAACCAGCGCTTCACCATGGGCTTCTGGCACCTGGAGCCGATCGTGCTGGGGGTGAGCGGCACACTGATGATCGGTGCGGCGCTGTATGCGCTGGTCAATGCGGTGGACGCGTTGATGTCCGGGGGCCGCCACATCGCCCTCGGCCCGGCCATTGCCTTCGCCGGGCTGTCGATCGTGGGCGAAGGCGCACTGGCCTGGTTCATCCTGCGCGCCAACCGCCGCATCGGCTCGGAGTTCATCGCATTGGACGCGAAGAACTGGGTGATCGCGGCCAGCATGTCGGCCTGCTACCTGCTGGCTTTCCTCGGCGGCGTACTGGTGCAGGGCACGTCGCTGGCGTGGGTCGGGCCGTACATCGACCCGGCCATCCTCGCCTTCGTCTGCGTGCTGGTGATGATCGCCCCGCTCGGCACAGTGAGGCGGGCGCTGGCCGGCATCCTGCTGGTCACCCCGCCGGAACTGCAGGCCCATGTGGATGCAGTGGCACGCGGGATCGTGGCCAAGCACGGCTTCGTCGAGCACCGCAGCTACGTGGCCCAGGTGGGGCGTGGCGAGCAGATCGAGCTGTTCTTCGTGGTACCGGAAAACGACCCGCCGCGGCCCCTGGTGGAATGGGACCAGCTGCGCGACGAGATCGGCGATGCACTGGGCGAGGCCTCGCCGGACCGCTGGCTGACCATCATGTTCACCACCGACCGCGAATGGACGATCTAGGCTGGCAGGACGATCAATCAAATTTTTCGTACGCATTGCAACCCAACGTACGCGGAAACCGGGCAAAGTAGGCTCCATCGCAACACCCACCCACCGACCAGGAGCATCCCGATGTCCATCGAAAAGGTTCTGTACACCGCCCAGGCCACCTCCACCGGCGGCCGTGAAGGCCGTTCCGTCTCCTCCGACAACGTGCTGGATATCCAGCTGTCGACCCCGCGCGAGCTGGGCGGCGCCGGCGGCCCGGGCACCAACCCGGAACAGCTGTTCGCGGCCGGCTACTCGGCTTGCTTCCTGGGCGCGCTGAAGTTCGTGGCCGGCCAGGCCAAGGTCGCGCTGCCGGCCGACACCACGGTGACCGGCAAGGTCGGTATCGGCCAGATCCCGACCGGTTTCGGCATCGAAGCCGAGCTGACCATCAGCGCTCCTGGCGTGCCGCGCGAGCAGCTGGAAGAACTGGTGCAGAAGGCACACATCGTGTGCCCGTACTCGAATGCCACGCGCGGCAACATCCACGTGACGCTGGTCGTTGCCTGATGGGGTGATGCCGGCCAGCGGCCGGCACTACCCGCGCCAGAGCAAAAAAATGGGCGGATGCCGGTCGAAACCGAACATCCGCCCATCCCACCTTCGTTGTCCCGCACGGGGGCATGAGGTTGCCGGCCAGCGGCCGGCACTACCAGGTCACGTCTCGCTGGTGATCAGCTGCACGACGCTGGAGAAGTCCAGCTTGCCGCGGCCGGCCTGGTGGTTCATCGAGTACAGGTTGCGGGCCACTTCGCCCAGCGGGATCGAGGCGCCGACACTCATCGCCGCTTCCACCGCCAAGCCCATGTCCTTCAGCATCAGATCGCTGCCGAAGCCGCCGCTGTAGCCGCGCGAGGCCGGGGCGTTTTCCAGCACGCCCGGCCACGGGTTGCACACTTCGGTGGCCCAGCTGCGGCCGGTGCTGACCGCCATCATCTGCGACAGCACCTTCGGGTCCAGCCCGTGCGCCACGCCGAGGGCGATGGCTTCGCCGGTGACCGCCATGATCACGCCCAGCGCCATGTTGTTGCACAGCTTGGCCACCTGGCCGGCACCGCTGGCGCCGACATGGAAGATGTTCTTGCCCATTGCCTGCAGCACTGGGCGGGCGCGCTCCAGCGCATCCTCCTCGCCACCGACGATGAAGGTCAGGGTGCCGGCCTGGGCACCGGCGGTACCGCCGGATACCGGCGCGTCGATCATCTGCAGGCCACGTGCGGCAGCGGCTTCAGAGACCTTGCGGGCGCTGGCCGGGGCAATCGTGCTGCAGTCGATGACCAGCGCACCGGCCGGAATCGCGGCAAGAATGCCGTCATCGCCCAGGTACACGCCTTCGACGTGGCGGCTGGCCGGCAGCATCGAGATCACCACCTCGGCATCGGCCAGGGTTTCGCGCGCCGATGCGGCCGCGCTGGCGCCGGCATCGACGGCGGCCTGCACCGCGGCCGGGACCAGATCGAACACGCGCACGATATGGCCGTTCTTGACCAGATTGGCGGCCATCGGGCCACCCATGTTGCCCAACCCGATGAATGCAATGCGGCTCATGCAAGGCTCCTTTCAACAAGGGGAGTGCCCAGGTCGGCCAGCGGATGCGCGGCATCGGCCCAGGGGGAAGCGAAGAAGGTGTCGGCCCACGCGCCGGTGGCCTCGGCCAGAGTGGCCGGGTTCCACTGCGGATTGCGGTCCTTGTCGATCAGCAGCGCGCGGATGCCTTCGGCGAAATCACCGTGGGCGGCGCAATGCAGGGCGACGATGTACTCCAGGCGGTAGATCGCGGCCAGGTCCTGGCCGGCACTGCGGCGCTGCAGCTCGTACGACAACCGTGCCGAACCGGGTGCACCGGCGGCGAGGGTCTTCTGTGCGGCCTGCAACCAGGCATCGTCGGTCTGCAGACCGGCGATGCGCGCAATGATGGCCTGCAGGTCATCGCCTTCGCACAACGCATCAACCTGCGCCGCATTGGCCAGCAGCGGGCCGGTGGCAGCATCGCTGGCATGCGACTGCAGCAGATGGCTGAGCCGTTCGTGGTTGTGTGCGGCATCGCTGGACCACGCGACCTGCAGCAGCGCATCGAACACCGCGCTGCGGCGTTCTTCGGCCACGTGCACGTCGGCCAGGCCGGCGTAGATGGCGTCGCCCGGATTGAGCAGCGCGCCGGTCAGCGCCAAGAACAGGCCGCCCTTGCCGGGTACACGCGGCAGCAGCCAGCTGCCACCCACATCGGGGAAAAGGCCGACGGTGATTTCCGGGAAGGCCAGCTTGGAGCGCTCGCTGACCACGCGGTGGCTGGCGCCGGACATCAGGCCGATGCCGCCGCCCATCACGATGCCGTGGCCCCAGCACAGGATCGGCTTGGCGTAGGTGTGGATGAGGTAATCGACGCGGTATTCAACGTCGAAGAACTCAGCGGCGTAGTCGTTCTCGCGGATGTCGCTGCGGCCGGCCTCGCGGAAGTCGACCATGCCCTTGTACAGGCTGTGCAGGTCACCGCCGGCGCAGAACGCCTTTTCGCCGGCAGCCTGCAGCACCACCATGGCGATGCCATCGTCGTCGGCCCAGGCATTCAACTGCTTCAGCAGCAGGTGTGCCATCGGCAGCGAGAAACCGTTGAGCGTACGCGGCGCATTGAGCGTGGCGATGCCGATGCGCGTGCCATTGCCAGCCACGCGCTCTTCGAACAGCACCGGTGCGTCGTCGGCAGCGGTGTCGGTGCTCATGCGTTCTTCCACTGCGCAGCGCGCTTTTCCAGGAAGGCGGTCACGCCCTCGACCTGGTCGGCGGTGTCGAACAGGTCGACGAAGGCTTCGCGTTCGGCCACCAGCGCCGAAGCGTGGGTACCGGTGCGGGTGGCCTGCACCAGAGTCTTGCAGGCGGCGATGCTGGTCGGGCTCTGCTTGCCGGCCTTCTTCGCCCATTCCAGCGCCAGCGCCTTGGCTTCGCCCTTGCCGACCTTTTCTTCGGCCAGGCCAATGCGCAGTGCGGTGTCGGCGTTGATGCGCTCGCCCAGCAGGATCATGCGCTTGGCCCAGCCCTCGCCGACCAGGCGCGGCAGGTTCTGGGTGCCACCGGCGCACGGCAGCAGGCCGACGGTGGCCTCCGGCAGCGCGACCTGGGCGTGGTCTTCGATGATGCGCAGGTCACAGGCCAGCGCGCATTCCAGGCCACCGCCCATGGCGTAGCCGTTGATCGCGGCGATCGACACGCCACGGAAACCGGACAGCGCTTCGAAGGCTTCACCGAAGCGGCGCGCAGCTTCACGTGCAGCGGCCTTGTCGCCGGAGGCGAACTGGTTGAGGTCGGCACCGGCGGAGAAGAATTTCTCGCCGTCACCGGTGATCACCAGCGCGTAGATCTCGCGGTCTGCGTTGAGCGCGCCGACCAGATCACGCAGCGCCGACAGGCTGTGCACGGTCCAGGTATGCGCCGGCGGGTTGTTCAGGGTGACCACGGCGGTGTGGCCATCCACCTCCACCTTCAGCCCCACGTGCTCCTGGGTACGCCAATCCTTCATCGCAGTTCCTCTTCGGTGTTGAGCAGGTGACGGGCAACGATCACCCGCATGATCTCGTTGGTGCCTTCCAGGATCTGGTGCACGCGGCAGTCACGCAGCAGGCGCTCGATTGGGTATTCGCGGATGTAGCCGTAGCCACCATGGATCTGCAGTGCTTCGTTGCAGACGTTGAAACCGGCATCGGTGGCGAAGCGCTTGGCCATCGCGCACCACACGTTGGCATCGCTGGCACCGGCATCGAGCTTGCGTGCGGCGGTGTGCACCATCTGCCGTGCGGCCACCAGCTGGGTGACCATGTCGGCCAGCTTGAACTGCAGGGCCTGGAACTCGGCCAGTGCCTTGCCGAACTGGCGGCGTTCGCCCATGTAGCGGCGTGCAGCGTCCAGCGCGCCCTGCGCCGCACCCAGCGAGCAGGCGGCAATGTTGATGCGGCCGCCATCGAGTCCCTTCATCGCCAGCTTGAAGCCGCCGCCTTCCTCTCCCAGAAGGTGGCTGACCGGTACGCGGACGTTTTCGAAGGTGATGCCACGGGTGGGCTGGCTGTTCCAGCCCATCTTCTCTTCCTTGCGGCCGAAGCTGATGCCCGGCAGGTCGGCCGGCACCGCAATGGCGCTGACACCGCCGGCACCGGCACCACCGGTACGCGCCATCACCACCAGCAGTTCGGTGGCACCGGCGCCGGAAATGAAAGCCTTGGAGCCGTTCAGCACATAGAAGTCACCGTCGCGCACGGCGGTGGTCTTCAGCGAGGCCGCATCGGAACCTGCACCCGGTTCGGTCAGGCAGTACGAGGCCAGCTTGCTGCCCGAGGACAGATCGGTGCCCCACGCATCGCGCAGTGCCGGCTGGCCCCACTTGGACACCATCCACGACGCCATGTTGTGGATGCTGATGTACGCCGCGGTCGACGGATCGACGTTGGCGAGCTCCTCGATGACGACGGCGGCGTCCAGTCGGCTCAGGCCGCTGCCGCCCACTTCCGGGTCCATGTACAGGCCGCAGAAGCCCAGTTCACCGGCCTTGGCGATCGCCTCGCGCGGAAAGATGCCCTCCGCATCCCATCGCGCGGCGTGCGGCGCCAGTTCGGCCTGTGCGAAGTCGCGCGCCGCCTCGCGGTACGCCTGCTGCGCTTCTTCCAGTTCCGTCGTCATCGAGTGGCTCATGGCTGCTCCTGCCGTTACTTCAGGCTGATCGTGGTGTTGACGCCATGGCTGAGCGTCTCGTCATCGAACCAGCGCGCGGTGACCGTCTTGGTCTGGGTGTAGAACAGCACCACCTGCTTGCCGTACGGGCCCAGGTCGCCCAGCTTGGACGCACGCGAACCGGTGAACGAGAACAGCGGCACCGGCACCGGGATCGGCACGTTGATGCCGACCTGGCCGACGTCGATGTCTTCCTGGAACTTGCGCGCGGCGGCGCCGGACTGGGTGAACAGTGCGGTGCCGTTGCCGTTCGGGTTGCTGTTGACCATCGCGATGGCCTCTTCCAGCGTCTCCGCTTCGAGGATGACCAGCACCGGCCCGAAGATTTCTTCCTGGTAGATGCGCATGTCGGTGGTGACACCGGCAAAGATGGTCGGGCCGACGAAGTTACCCTTCTCGAAACCATCGACCTGCGGCTTGCGGCCATCCAGCACCAGCTTGGCGCCCTGCTCCACGCCCGAGGCGATCAGGCCTTCCACGCGCTCGCGGGCGCTGCAGGAAATGACCGGCCCGACGTCGGTGCCGGCGACGGTGCCGCCGCTGACCTTCAGGGTCTTGGCCTTGGTGACCAGGTCCTGCACCCAGTTGCGTGCTTCACCGACCAGCACCAGCGTGGAGGCCGCCATGCAGCGCTGACCGGCCGCACCGAAGGCGGCGCCGACCATCGCGTTGAGGGTCTGTTCCTTGTTGGCGTCCGGCAGCACCACGGCGTGATTTTTGGCGCCCATCATGCACTGCACGCGCTTGCCGGCCAGCGAGGCACGGTTGTAGACGTGGGTGCCGACGCGGGTGGAACCGACGAACGACACGGCCTTGATGTCCGGGTGGTCGCAGATCGCGTTGACCACTTCCTCGCCGCCGTGGACGACGTTCAGCACACCCTTCGGGATGCCGGCTTCCAGGGCCAGCTCGACCAGGCGCATGGTGACCATCGGGTCCTGCTCGGACGGCTTGAGGATGAAGGTGTTGCCCGTTGCAATCGCCATCGGGAACATCCACAGCGGGATCATCGCCGGGAAGTTGAACGGGGTGATGCCGGCGCACACGCCCAGCGGCTGCATGATCGTGTAGGTGTCCACGCCATTGGCCACGTTGTTGGCCAGCTCGCCCAGCTGCAGGTTGCCGATGGCGGCGGCGTGCTCGACCACTTCCAGGCCGCGGAACACATCGCCTTCGGCGTCCGGCAGGGTCTTGCCCTGTTCGGCGGTGAGGATGTGGGCCAGCTCGCTCATGTTCTCGCGGATCAGCTGCTGGTACTTCAGGAAGATGCGCGCACGGGTGCCGATCGGGGTCTTGCGCCAGGTCTTGAAGGCTTCCTTGGCAGCGGCGACGGCGGCGTCCACTTCGCCGGTGGTGGCGAACGGCACCTTGGCCAGCACGTCCTGGGTGGCCGGATTGATCACGTCCTGCCAGTGGGAGGTGGCCGATTCAACGAACTGGCCATCGATCAGCATGCGGATACGGGGCGCTGCAACAGTCATGACGACAATCCCACAGGGTGCGAAAGATGCTTGGCATTATTCACAGCACCCACCTCGATTTCCGGGCTGAATCCGCTTAATCTGGCCAACACGCCAGACGATTCATGTTAATTCTGTGAATTATTCAGCCCCCCAGCGACAACTTGGCCTGCGCCTGCTGCGGCTGCGCGAGCAGAGCGGCTACAGCCAGGCGGATCTGGCACGGGCGCTGGGGCTGTCGGCCAGCTACCTGAACCAGATCGAGCGCAACAAGCGCCCACTGACCCCGGCTGTGCAGAAGAAGCTGGGCGAGGTATTGGGCGACGTTTCCGCACTGTTCGACGAGGATGAGCCCGCCGCCCTGCAGGAAGCGCTGGGCGAGACCCTGCGCGATCTGGGCCTGGCCGAGGTCAGCGCCACCGAACTGCGCGCGCTGGCCGGCAACCTGCCGCAGGTCAGCCGCGCGCTGCTGGACCTGCACCGCCGCCACCTGGCGCTGCGCGAGCATGCCGCGGCGCTGGAATTCCAGCTGGGCGAGCCCGGTGCCGGCAGCACCCTGCCCGCTGGCGACCAGGTACGCGAATTCTTCAACCGCATGCACAACCACATTCCCGAGCTGGACGAGCTGGCCGAGCAGCTGTTCGCCGAGTGGGGGCTGTCGCCCGGGCATGTGGCACCGCGGCTGCGCCAGCTGCTGGCCGACCGCCATGGCGTGCTGGTGGAAGTGGCCGCACTGCAGGCCGGGCGCGAGAAGCGGCAATACGATGCCGGTGCGCGGCGGCTGTGGCTGCCCGATTACCTGGAGCCCGGCCAGCAGGCGTTCCAGATGGCGGCCGAGCTGGCACTGCACGGCTACCTGCCGCAGATCGATGCGGTGGTGGCGCGTGCCGGCTTCACCGATGACGCGCGCATCGCGCAGGCAAGGATCGGTCTTTCCAACTATTTCGCCGGCGCGCTGGTGATGCCGTACATGCGCTTCCTGCGTGCGGCCGAAGCCAGCAGCTACGACATCGAACTGCTGGCGCACCAGTTCGGCGTCGGCTTCGAAGCGGTCTGCCATCGGCTGAGCACACTGGCACGGCGCAGTGCGCCTGGCCTGCCGTTCTTCTTCATCCGCGTGGACCGCGCCGGCAATGTGTCCAAGCGTCATTCGGCCACCGATTTCCACTTCTCGCAGGTGGGCGGCTCGTGCCCGCTGTGGATCGTCTACGAGGCGTTCAACCAGCCCGGCCGCATCCTTACCCAGACCGCGCGCATGCCCGACGGGCGCCGCCATTTCTGGCTGGCGCGGCAGGTCAGCAGCGGCCCGGTCGGCCATGGCCAGCCACGCAAGACCTTCGCGGTGGCGCTGGGCTGCGATCTGCAGCATGCCGAGCGACTGGTGTATTCGCTGGGGCTGGATGTGCAGAGCCCGGGGAACTCGGTATCGATCGGGCCGGGGTGCCGGGTGTGCCCGCGCGAGGACTGCATGCAGCGCGCGTTCGCGCAGTTGCCGGGGCGGTAGGGTTGGTTCGGCAGGGCTGCGCCCTGCACCTGCTTCAATCCAAGGCAACAGCAAAAGCAACAGCGGGCTTTCCGTGGGATGGCGGGGTGGATCCGGTTGCGGGGGACGCTGCAAGTCCCCCTCCGGGGCCCGGCGCAGCCGCTGGCGGCTGTGCGTTCGGGCGCTTGCGAGGCAATGCTTCGCAAGCAAAGCGCCCTCACCCATGTAAGCTCGGTCGCCGCTTGCTCGTGTGCGCAGTCCTGCGCACACGGCAAGACCGGGGTTGGGCGTCCTGCCCAACCCGCCCGAGGCATGCCTCGGGCCCATGCGGCTCACGCCCCCGCAACCGGACCCACCCCGCCTTCGACAGTTTCCCGCTGCTGTTGGTGGGTGCTGACCGTTGGTCGGCACGCTGCTGTTGGTGGGTGTCGACCTTGGTCGACACGGTAGATCCACGCCATGCGTGGATGCGCTTCGATGAAGTTTCGAAATATTCGATCTCGATCGGATTCCATCCACGCATGGCGTGGATCTACTAAACCTTTCGTGCGTAGGCTGCATCCCATTGCAATGCCCGCCCATGGAGACACCTATGTCCCTGTTGCGCTCTTGCCTGGCCCTGCTGCTCACTGCCACCGCCGCGCCGGCGTGGGCGACCTTTTCCATTGCCGCCTGCAACGAGGCCGGCGACTGCGGGGTGGCGGTGGCCACGCACAACCTGGCGGTCGGGGGCGTGGGTGTGCCGTGGGCACAGGCCAAAGTGGGCGCGGTCGCCAGCCAGTTCGAGACCAACCCGACCTATGGGTCGAAAGGCCTTGAACTACTGGCCAAAGGTCGCACGCCTTCGCAGGTGCTGAAGCAGCTGTTGGATGAAGACGGCAACTTCGATGGCACCACCCTCGCCGAGCGCCAGGTGGGGCTGGTCAGTGCGCGCGGCGGCAATGCGCAGTACACCGGCGCCACCGCGCAGCAGGCCAGCTGGGCCGGTGCGCACGGCGACGGCATGTTGAGCGTGCAGGGCAATGGCCTGGCCGGACCGGACGTGCTGGCGGCAATGCAACGTACCTTTACGGCTTCGCACGGAGCGCTGGCCACACGCCTGCTGGCGGCGCTGGAAGCCGGCCAGGCCGCGGGCGGCCAGCGCAGTGGGCAGTGGTCGGCCGCGCTGCTGGTGCGCACGCCAGGAGGCGACTGGCAGGACACCGACCTGCGCGTGGACGCCGACCCGCGTGCGGTCGCGAGGCTGCGCGAGCTGTACGACATGCGCCTGTCCAACGAGGCGATCATCCAGGCCGAGCAGCGTTGGGAGAACGGCGATGTGGCAGGTGCGCGCGCTGCGCTGGCGTCCTCGTTGTCACTGGCCCACGGCTGGGACCGTACCTGGGCGCGCGCTGCGCGCCTGGCCATGCGGCAAGGTGATTTCGCGCTGGCCCGCGAATACCTGGCCGGCCTGCGTGCGCTCAATCCGGGCTGGGTGAAGCAGGAGCTGGCGCTGCCGTTGTATGCACCCTTGCAGGGTGATGCGGTGGTTGCACCCTGGCGATGAAGCACCGCAGGGAGCAGATCATGCCGACCAAGGTCGGCACCCACCAGAACAGTTCAATCGGCCGCGGCGGAGATCAGTAGATCGGCGTCACCTTCATCTGCGGCAGCGGGCGCGGTGCGCCGTCGGTGAGGTCCGGGCCGAGGTCCTCCCAGGTACGTCCCTGCTCGACCATCAGCCCCCACAACTGCTGCGATGCCAGCCGCTTGTCTTCCGAGCCCAGCTTGTACGACGGTGGCGTCGGCTGGCCACTGGCAACCATCGAGTACGCTGCGCGGTAGGCCAGCACTTGTTGCGCCGGGTCGTCGGTGCGCGCCACTTCCAGCGAGTAGCGCTGGTAGGCCGAGGCCAGGTTGCGCCAGCGGATCCAATAGTGGTTCTCGAACGAGAACGAACAGAAGCGCGCACCGGCCAGGCTGCCCTTGTCGGCGATGCGGGTCAGCACGTCCTGCGGCATGTCCAGGTTCATGCCGCCCTCGTCGCCCTGCAGGCTGACGTGCACGATGCGGTCGCGGTAGCCCGGGGCACGCGCCTGCAGCAGGTCGCGCCAGTTCTGCATGGTCGCCACCACCGCGAACAGGAAGCGGCCCAGCTCGGCGGCCGCTAACGGCGTGGCGATCGACTGGTAGGTACGCTGCCAGCCGTGGCGGTTCTCGGTGGGCAGGAACACGGCGTGTTCCAGCGCCTGACGGCCACTGCTGCCGTGGCTCACGTCTTCGGCGTGCTGCGGGTAGACCAGATTGATGGCGAAGGTTGGCCAGCGCGGCAACGCGGCATCGAACAGGTGGATCGGGAAGTTGCTGCTGATGCCACCATCGGAGAACCAGCAGATGCGGAACGCGGTGATCACCGGTCCGCAGGTCTGCCCGGCACTGGTCAGCCCTTCCATGCTGTCGGCCACGTTGTGCTCCTGGTCGGCCGCAGGTGCGGTCGGTTCGCAGCGACGCTCGCGGCGCGAGGGCTCATGCAACGGCACCGCGCTGATAAGCAGCGGGAAGCTCAGGCTCATGCGCGTGGCCACCAGCACCGGCAGCTTCGGGCCCTGCGGCAGGTGGTAGTACCGGCGCCCTTCCACCTCCAGTGGCGGGCCGGCCTGCGTCACCAGCCACTGCACCACGCTGGCCGGGAACAGCTGCTCGAACTCCTCGCGCAGGAACCAGAACTGCGCGCCGCCCAGCGGCAACGTGCGCGGCTCGTTGTGCGACACACAGGTGGTGATCATCTGCAGGCTGATCGCATGCGGGCTGTCCGGCTCGCCGGCATAGCGCGGCGCATCGTGCAGATCGGCGAACGTGAGCGGTGCATCCAGCGGCTTGCCGGACAGCTGCTGCAGGCATTCATGCAGCCACTCGGTCAACGCCGGCGTGCGTGCATCGCGGCCCAGGCCGCTGCACAGGCCCAGCAGGTTACGGCGCGCCACCCGCGCTACCCGCAGCGCGGCACCGGCCACGCCGGCACCGTACGCGCACAGCAGTGATGGCAGCAGCGTGGCGGCCACGCCGCTCCAGCCACCGCCCCACCAGCCCAGGCCGAGCAGCAGCGACAGCGACACCAGCACTTCCAGCGGCGCGATCTCGAATACCGCGATGGCCAGGCACAGCAGTTTGTGCGGCAGGCGGGCATTGCCGGTCAGCACCACCAGCAGCCGATACGCTGCACGAGCGCCTCGCGCCGGCTGGAACAGGCTGTAGATGAAGCCACGCCGCGACAGCTGCGCCGACACCGCCGACAGCCCGCCGTAGCCTGCATCGCCGGGCAGGTGTTCACCCGCCTGCTGGCGACGATCACCGCACGCCGCCGCGGCCGCCACCGCCGCGGCAATGGCGCCGGCCGAGGTGCCGCCGATGCTCTTGAATCGATACTCGCGCGCCAGCGCCAGTACCGCATTGGGGTACACGATGCCGCTGGTGATGCCGCCTTTCATGACCAGATCGCAGTACTTCGCCGCCACGAGCCACCTCCCGTCTGTCGGTGCCCAGTATGGCAAGAGGCGCTCTCACAGCCTGAGAAGCGAGCCACAGCCCTGCGCTTTCATTGGCCCTTGACCATTGGCCTCGACGCGTCCACCGTGGGCATGCCGAAGGTATCCTTGCCGTGGCATTGATGGCGGCAGGGATTTAAACGGGAATCCGGTGAAGGCGCTTCGCGCGCCCATTCCGGAGCTGCCCCGCAGCGGTGAATGGAAACGAATCCTGCCAACAGCACTGGGCTCACGCCTGGGAAGCGGCGGGTAGTAGGTGGGCTGCGGCCCGTGTCCATCAGCCCGAATACCGGCCCCGGCCGGGGGACACGACCGTCCCCTGACTCGACCTGGAATCTCCGCGGGGAGGTTGCCGGGGCCGTCGTTGTCCTGCGCGTGCAGGCGGTGCGGCCGCGTGCGTCCTGTTCACGGTTTCCGGCCAGACCTGTTCACCCACGCGCTGATGCATGGGCCACCGCCGTTGCCGGCGGTCCATGCGGTACCTGACGATGACCGAGCTCCAACGCCCCACCCTGTCCCTGCCCGAAAACGGCCAGCGCCTGCTGCTGCACTCGTGCTGCGCACCCTGCTCCGGCGAAGTGATGGAGGCGATCACCGCCTCCGGGATCGACTACGCGATCTTCTTCTACAACCCCAACATTCATCCGGTGAAGGAGTACGAGCTGCGCAAGCAGGAGAACATCCGCTTCGCCGAACAGCACGACATCCCGTTCATCGACTGCGACTACGACACCGACAACTGGTTCAGCCGTGCGCGCGGCATGGAGAACGAGCCCGAACGCGGCATCCGCTGCACGATGTGCTTCGACATGCGTTTCGAGCGCACTGCGCTGTATGCGCACGAACACGGTTACGACACCATCAGTTCGTCGCTGGGCATCTCGCGCTGGAAGAACATGGCGCAGATCAACGACTGCGGCATCCGTGCCGCGTCGCGCTATGAAGGCCTGCAGTACTGGGACTACAACTGGCGCAAGGGCGGCGGTGCCAGCCGCATGATCGAGATCAGCAAGCGCGAGCAGTTCTACCAGCAGGAATACTGCGGCTGCGTGTACTCGCTGCGCGATGCCAACCGTCACCGCCGCGAGAATGGCCGCGAAAGGATCAAGATCGGCCTGCTGTACTACGGGCAGGACGCTGAGACGCCGCAGGGCGATTGACGTGTGGGCATGGGGCGGCCACGCTGGTCGCCCCTTCTGCTGTACCGGAACTGCCATGACCGCCCTGCCCGCCGATGTCGCCCTGCTGGTGATCGACCTGCAGCCGGACTTCATGCCCGGTGGCGCGCTGGCCTGCGACCAGGGCGATGCGCTGGTGGCACCGATCGCCGATCTGCTGGCACAGCGCCGCTACCGCACCGTGGTGGCAACACAGGACTGGCACCCGGCCGACCATGCCTCGTTCGCCAGCCAGCACCCCGGCCAACGCCCCTTCGAGACCATCCTGCTGCACGCGCAGCCGCAGACCCTGTGGCCGGACCACTGCGTGCAGGGCAGCGCCGGTGCCGCGCTGCATCCGGGCGTGGACTGGACCGTGGCCAACCTGATTCTGCGCAAGGGCACGCGCCAACAGGTGGATTCATACAGCGCCTTCCGCGAGAACCATGGCCCCGATGGCGAGCGCCCGGCCACCGGCCTGGCCGGCTGGCTGCACGAACGCCGCATCCGCGAAGTGCACGTATGCGGCCTGGCCCGCGACTACTGCGTGCTGTGGAGCGCGCAGGACGCAGTGAAGTCCGGCTTCCGGGTGAAGTTCCTGTGGGAGCTGACCAAGCCGGTGACCGACGCCAACGACGCGATGGTGCGTGAAGCGCTGGGCAAGGCGGGGATTTCGATCGCCTGAGGCGTGACCGCCGGGCATGGCCCGGCGCTACCGCGCACGTCGCTTATGCCGCTTGCGCGCTCCTGCCCACGACAACACAATCGATTCATCCAGCCCCCTAACTACGCCCCCCTACAGATCGCGGGACGGCCGAACCGGGGGCTTTTCATTGGATGAAATCAGGATTCGGTAGTGCCGGCCGCTGGCCGGCAACCTCGGGATCTCTGCAGTTGCCGGCCAGCGGCCGGCACTACCGGATAGCACCCGTGGTAGCGCCGGGCCATGCCCGGCGGACGCGGGATGGGCGATTACCGGAACACCACCGTTCGGTGCCCGTTGAGCAGGATGCGGTGCTCCACATGGCGCCGAACGGCGCGGGCCAGCACCAGCGATTCGGTATCGCTGCCCAGCCGCACCAGCTCGCGCGGCGCCATCGCGTGGTCCACGCGGGCCACGTCCTGTTCGATGATCGGGCCTTCGTCCAGATCCTCGGTGACGTAGTGCGCGGTGGCGCCGATGATCTTGACCCCGCGCGCGTGCGCCTGGTGGTACGGCTGCGCGCCCTTGAAGCTGGGCAGGAAGCTGTGGTGGATGTTGATCGCACGGCCGGCCAGCGCGCGGCACAGCGTGGGTGACAGGATCTGCATGTAGCGCGCCAGCACCACCAGGTCGATGCGCTCGCGCTCGACCAGGTCGATGATCTGCTGCTCCTGCACCGCACGCGTATCGGCGGTCACCGGCAGGTGGTGGAACGGAACCTGGTAGGACGCGGCCAATGGCGCGAAGTCGGCGTGGTTGGACGCTACTGCGGCAATGTCCACCTTCAGCTGGCCGCTGTGGGCACGGAACAGCAGGTCGTTGAGGCAGTGCCCTTGCTTGCTGACCAGCACCAGCAGGCGTGCGCGGCGGCGACCATCATGCAGCTGCCAGTCCATGCCGAAGCCGGCGGCGAGCGTGGCCATGGCGGCGTGCACGGTCTCCAGCGGCAGGCCGGCATCGCGATCGAAATGCACGCGCAGGAAGAAGCGGCCGCTCTCCTCGTCGCCGAACTGCTGGGCGTCGAGAATGTTGCAGCCGTGGTCGAACAGCAGGCCGGATACGCGGTAGACGATGCCGGTACGGTCGGGGCAGGACAGGGTGAGGATGGAATCGGGGCGCATCGCCCGAGTGTAGGGCAGCAGCCTGTCCTCGGGATCGATGGTCACCGATGCAACCGACCTGCTTGGTTCAGTCCCAAGCGATACTTGGGTTTCTCCATGGCAAGCTGGTCGGTCATGAACCTGTTGCAACTGATCCGCAGCTTCACCCGCACCGCAGAGACCGGCAGCATTGCCGCCGCGGCCCGCATCCTTGGCATCAGCGCCACCGCAGTCGGCCAGAACATCAACCGGCTGGAGGCGCATCTGGGCGTACGGTTGCTGAACCGAAGTACGCGGCAGCTGGCGCTCAGCGAGGCCGGCGCGCTGTACCTGGCGCAGGTGCGCCACATCGAAGCCGACCTGGCGCGTGCACAGGCGATGGTCACCTCTGGTGACATCGAACCGGCCGGACCACTACGCATCGCCAGCAGCAGCGCGTTCGGTCGCCACGTACTTGCCCCCTTGCTGCCTTCGCTGCAGCAGCGCTACCCGCAACTGCAGCTGGAGCTGCGCCTGACTGACCGCGCCGTGCAGCACGGCCCGGAAGCGGTGGATGCCAGCATCCGCATCGGTGCACAGCTGGAGGACGGGGTCGTCGCACGGCAGCTGGCGCGCGTGCCGTTCGTGTTCTGTGCCTCGCCGGCCTATCTGAAGGCACACGGCACCCCGCAGCAGCCATCCGACCTGGGCGGCCATCGCGGGCTGCTGCATCGCTTCCCCACCGATGGCCGGCCGCTGCGCTGGGGCCTGCTGAAGGAGGGCCAGCGCGTGGACGCCGCGCTGCCGCCGAGCATGGTCTGCGATGACATCGATGCGCTGGCGACGCTGGCCGCAGCCGGTGCCGGCATCACCCGGCTGGCCGCATTCGTGGCAGAGCCGTACCTGCGCGATGGCCGCCTGCAGGCAGTGTTCGGCGCCGACACTGCATGGCGCCCGGAGCCGATGGAGGTCTATTTCTGCGTCAGCGACCGCCGCGATTTCACTGCCAAGATCCGCGCACTGTTCGAGCACCTGCAGGCCGGCATAGCGCCGGCCTGGCGGGTGTGAGCCTCAGCGCGCCTTGAACACGCCGCGCGCATCGCGCGGCTCGCAGCGCAGGTACTGCGGCGCCGGTTCCACGCTGTCGCGCAATGCGGCGGCGGCATGCCACGGCCAGCGCGGGTCGTAGAGGATGCCGCGCGCCAGGGCTACCGCATCGGCGTGGCGATGGCGCAGGATCGATTCGGCCTGCTCCGGTTCGGTGATCATGCCCACGGCGATGACCGGCATGCGCACCTTGGCCTTGATCGCCGCTGCGAACGGCACCTGATAGCCCGGGCCGACGGTGATCTTCTGGCGCTCGTCCAGGCCACCGCTGGAGACATGCAGGAAGTTGCAGCCGCGCGCGTCCATCACCTGCGCCAGCGCTTCGCTCTGCACCAGATCCCAGCCGCCATCGACCCAGTCGCTGGCGGAGATGCGCACGCCCACCGCGACCTTGTCGGACACTGCCGCACGCACAGCATCGAACACCTCCACCAGCAGGCGCAGGCGGTTCGGCAGCGAGCCACCGTAGCCATCGGTGCGGCGGTTGCTCAGCGGCGACAGGAACTGGTGCAGCAGATAACCGTGCGCGGCATGCAGCTCGATCAGCTCGAAGCCCAGGCGCTCGGCGCGCACCGCACTGGCGGCGAAGGCGGCGATGACCTCGGCGATGCCGGCCTCGTCCAGTTCCTGCGGTGCCGGATCGGCGGCATGGAACGGCAGCGGCGACGGCGCCACGGTGGCCCAGCCACGCGCATCGTCGGCCGGCAACTGGCCACCACCGTCCCACGGACGCCTCACCGAGGCCTTGCGGCCGGCATGGCCCAGCTGGACGCCCAGCGGCATCGGCGACCAGCGGCGGACGCTGGCCAGCACCTGCGCCAGTGCGGCCTCGGTGCCGTCATCCCACAGGCCCAGGTCGGCCCAGCTGATGCGGCCGCGCGGTTCGACCGCGGTGGCTTCCAGGATCAGCAGGCCGGCACCGGACTGCGCCAGGTTGCCCAGATGCATGGCGTGCCAGTCGCTGGCGCGGCCATCTTCGGCGGAGTACTGGCACATCGGCGCGATGACGATGCGGTTGGACAGGGTCAGGGGGCCGAACGAGATCGGCGAAAACAGCTGGCTCAAGACGGTGATGAACGACGTAGGGGGTGCGTATTGCACCGCCGCACGGCCTGCGAATCAACCGTCTGGATGGATCGCTGTTTCGCGGTGGGCGTGCAGCCGAGCGTGTGCTCGGCTCAGGACGAAGCCCACGCGGCCAGCGCCTCGGCGCAGTCCCGTTCATCCTTGAACTGCAGCAGGTCGTCGGCGCGGGTGCGGCCACGGTTCAACGCCGCCACCGGCAGCCCTGCCCTGGCCGCCGCCTGCACGAAGCGGAAGCCGGAATAGACCATCAGCGATGAACCCACCACCAGCACGGCGTCGGCCTGCTGCAGGTGCTCCTGCACCGCCTGCACGCGCTCCCGCGGCACGTTTTCGCCGAAGAACACCACATCCGGCTTCAACACGCTGCCGCAATGCGGGCACTCGGGCACCACGAACGCGGAGAAATCGGTCTCCAGATCGGCATCACCATCGGGCGCGATGCCTGCCTCCAGCGCGTCCCAGCCGGGATTGGCGTCCAGCAGGCGCTGCTGGAAGTCTTCACGATCGCTGCGACGCTCACAGCCCATGCAGCGCACCAGATCCAGGCGGCCATGCAGGTCGATCACGTTGTGGCTGCCGGCACGCTGGTGCAGGCCGTCCACGTTCTGGGTCAGCAGCACCTGCAGCTTGCCTCGGCTTTCCAGCGCGGCCAGGGCCTGGTGGGTGCCGTTGGGCCGGGCCAGGCCGAAGCGCGGCCAGCCGAGCAGGCTGCGCGCCCAGTAGCGCTGGCGGGTGGCCGCCTCGCCCATGAAGGCCTGGTAGGTCACCGGCGGCGTGCGTTTCCACTGGCCGTCGGCATCCCGGTAATCGGGAATGCCCGAGGCGGTGCTGCAGCCGGCGCCGGTCAGCACGAACAGGCGCTGGGCAGGGTCGATGAAGTCGGTCAGTGGCAGGGTCATGGCTGCCAGATGGGGGCGCGGTGGCGCCCCCGCAAGCGCCGGTCCGTTGGCCGGGTCAGGCCGCCGGCAGCGGCGGTACCGCGATCGGGTGGCCTTCCTCGTCCAGCGCGATCATCACGAAGTGGCCGCGGGTGCACAGCTTGCGCTCGCCGCTGTGCAGGTCTTCGGCGACCAGTTCCACCTCCACCTTCATCGAGCTGCGGCCGACTTCGACGATGCGGCCGATGGTTTCCACCATCTGGCCGATGCGGATCGGCAGCTTGAAGTCGACCTGGTCGCTGCGCGCGGTCACCACGGTGCGGCGCGAGTAACGGGCGGCGGCCAGGAAGGCGGCCTTGTCCATCCACGCCAGCGCCTGGCCACCGAACAGGGTGCCAAGGTGGTTGGTGTGGTTGGGAAAGACGATTTCGGCCATGCGCACTTCGGTGGGCGGCACGGTCTCGGGGATGGGGGTCATGGGGGGGCTTCGGTGTGGGGTGCTGCGGATTCTAAGCGACCGGCGTGATGGCCATCGGAATGCACGTGCAACGGTCACCCGGCAGCGGTGCCTGCGCAGGCCGCGCCTGCGGCAGGCGTTACACTGCGCCACGCCCACTGCCAGGACCGCCCATGCCCGCCACTTCTGACCTGCTGGCCTTCGCGCTGGTTTCACTGGCCATGGTGCTCACGCCCGGGCCGAACATGATCTACCTGATCTCACGCTCGATCTGCCAGGGGCCGATGGCAGGCCTGATCTCGCTGGGCGGGGTGGCGCTGGGCTTCGTGTTCTACATGCTGTGTGCGGCACTGGGCATCACCGCCCTGCTGATGACCGTGCCGTTCGCCTACGACGCGCTGCGCATCGGCGGCGCGCTGTACCTGCTGTACCTGGCCTGGCAGGCGCTCAAGCCCGGTGGCCGCTCGCCGTTCGCGGTGCGCGAACTGCCGCAGGACAGCCCGCGCAAACTGTTCACGATGGGCTTCCTGACCAACCTGCTGAACCCGAAAGTGGCGGTGATGTACCTGTCGCTGCTGCCGCAGTTCCTGCATCCGGACGGCGAGGGCAGTGTGCTGATGCAGTCGATCGTGCTGGGCTCCACCCAGATCGCGGTGAGTGTGACCGTGAACGGCATGATTGCGCTGACCGCTGGCAGCATCGCCGGTTTCCTGGCCGCGCGCCCGACCTGGCAGGTGGTGCAGCGCTGGCTGATGGGCACGGTGCTGGCCGGGCTGGCGGTACGCATGGCGGTGGAAGGGCGACGCTGATTGTAGAGTCGAGCTTGCTCGACCGCTTTGCGCGAACGGCAGTCGAGCAAGCTCGACTCTACAAAGGCCCGCGTGCAGCATGACGGCCGGTAGCACCAGGCAGGCTCCGCCGGGCATGGCCCGGCGCTACCAACAAAAAACCCCCCGGCGTTGGCCGGGGTTTTTCGTTGCGACAGATCTGACCGGTTCGATCAGAAGTTCATGTCGAAGGCGACTTCGCCCTGCACGCCGACCTGGTAGGCCGAGACGCGGCGTTCGAAGAAGTTGGTCAGCTCCTGCACGTCCTGCAGTTCCATGAACGGCAGCGGGTTGCGCACGTTGTACTTCTTTTCCATGCCCAGCTTGGCGAAGTGCTGGTCGGCGCAGTGCTGCAGGTACTGGCGCATGTCACGGGTCGAGATGCCGGCCACGCCACCGGACAGCACGTCCTCGGCGAACTGCACTTCGCATTCGATGGCTTCGGCCAGCATGTCGTAGACCTGCTGCTTCATCTCTTCGTCAAACAGGTCCGGTTCTTCCTCACGCACCACGCGCACCGACTCGAACGCGAACTCCATGTGCGCGCTCTCGTCGCGGAACACCCAGTTGGTGCCCGAGGCCAGGCCCGGCAGCAGGCCGCGCGAACGGAAGTAGTACACGTAGGCGAAGGCAGCAAAGAAGAACAGGCCTTCGATGCACGCAGCGAAGCAGATCTGGTTGAGCAGGAACTGGCGGCGCTCGGCACGGGTCTCGATGCGCTTCAGGTCCTGGATCGAGTCGATCCACTTGAAGCAGAAATCGGCCTTCTTCTTGATCGAGTCGATGTTCTCCACCGCGGCGAACGCTTTGACGCGCTCTTCCGGATCCGGCAGGTAGTTGTCGAGCAGGGTCAGGTAGAACTGCACGTGCAGCGCTTCTTCATACAGCTGGCGCGACAGGTACATGCGCGCTTCCGGCGCATTCAAGTGCTGGTACAGGTTCAGCACCAGGTTGTTGGACACGATCGAGTCGCCGGTGGCGAAGAACGCGACCAGGCGGTGGATCAGATGGCGCTCACCCGGCGACATCTTGCTGTGCAGGTCGGTGATGTCGATCTGGAAGTTGATCTCTTCCACCGTCCAGGTGTTCTTGATCGCGTTCCGGTACATGTCATAGAACTGCGGGTAGCGCATCGGGCGCAGGGTCAGTTCAAAACCGGGATCGAGCAGCATCTGCTTGGGCTTGTCGGCCATGGGTGTTTCCTTGTCTTCTCGGGTCAAAACGCCGGGCATGGCCCGGCGCTACCTTGGTGTTTTCTGCAGTCGAGCATGGCTCGACTCTACAAAGGGGTGTGCCGGCCAAAGGCCGGCACGGCCGCTTTTACTGGCAGGCCTCGCAGGCTTCCGGGTTTTCCAGCGAGCAGGCGATGGCTTCGTCCGGGCTGAACACCTTGGCCGGGGCTGCGCTGCTCACCGTGGTCTTGGCGATCTTGGTGGCCGGGCGCGAACGCAGGTAGTAGGTGGTCTTGATGCCCTGCTTCCAGGCGTACATGTACATGGAGGACATCGCGCCGATGTTCGGGCTTTCCATGAACAGGTTGAGCGAGGCCGACTGGTCGATGAAGGCACCACGCTCGGCGGCCATGTCGATCAGCGAACGCATCGGCAGTTCCCACGCGGTGCGGTAGACCTCGCGCAGCGTTTCCGGAATCTGTGCCACGCCGGCGATGGAGCCTTCGGCCAGCTTGATGGCATCGCGCATGTCGGCGGTCCACAGGCCCAGCTTCTTCAGCTCGTTCACCAGGTAGCGGTTGACCTGCAGGAAGTCACCGGACAGGGTCTCGCGCTTGAACAGGTTGGACACCTGCGGCTCGACGCACTCGTAGCAGCCGGCGATCGAGGCGATGGTGGCGGTCGGTGCAATCGCGATCATCAGCGAGTTGCGCAGGCCATGCTCCTTGATGCGGGCACGCAGGGCATCCCAGCGCGCGGTGTCTTCCGGCACCACGTTCCAGGCGTCGAACTGCAGTTCGCCACCGGCGGCGCGGGTGTCGTTGAACGACGGGTGCTTGCCGCGTTCCTGGGCCAGCTCGCAGGAGGTTTCCAGCGCGTGGAAGTAGATCGCTTCGGCGATCTTCTTCGACAGGGCGCGGGCTTCGGCGCTGTCGAACGGCAGGCGCTTGCGGAAGAAAACGTCCTGCAGGCCCATGCAACCCAGGCCGACCGGACGCCAGCGCAGGTTGGCGCGGCGGGCGGTTTCGATCGGGTAGAAGTTCAGGTCGATGACGCGATCGAGCTGGCGCACGGCCAGGCGCACGGTCTCGGCCAGCTTCTCGAAGTCGAACTCGTTGTGCTCGTCGAAGTGGTTGCCCAGGTTGATCGAACCCAGGTTGCACACCGCGGTTTCATCGTTGGAGGTGACTTCCAGGATTTCCGTGCACAGGTTGGACAGGTGGATCACGTTGCCCGGACGCAGGGTCTGGTTGCTGGCGCGGTTGCACTTGTCCTTGAAGGTCATCCAGCCGTTGCCGGTCTCGGCCAGCGTACGCATCATGCGGGCGTACAGCTTGCGCGCGGAGATGGTGCGGTTGGCCTTGCCCTGGGCTTCGGCCTGCAGGTAGGCCTGCTCGAAGGCTTCGCCGAACAGGTCGGTGAACTCCGGCACGACGCGCGGATCGAACAGCGACCATTCCTGGTCGGCTTCGACGCGCTTCATGAACAGGTCCGGCACCCAGTTGGCCAGGTTCAGGTTGTGCGCACGGCGGGCTTCGTCACCGGTGTTGTCACGCAGTTCGAGGAAGTCCTCGACGTCGGCGTGCCAGGTCTCCAGGTACACGCAGGCCGCTCCCTTGCGCTTGCCGCCCTGGTTCACCGCGGCCACGGACGAATCCATGGTCTTCAGCCACGGCACGATGCCGTTGGAGTGGCCGTTGGTCGACTTGATCAGCGAACCACGCGAACGCACACGGGTGTAGCTGACGCCGATGCCGCCGGAGAACTTCGACAGCTGGGCGATGTCGCCGTACTTGGAATAGATCGACTCCAGCGAGTCCTGCGGCGAATCCAGCAGGAAGCACGAGGACAGCTGCTCGTGGGTGGTGCCGGAATTGAACAGGGTCGGGCTGGACGGCAGGTAGTCCAGGTTGCCCATGCGCTTGTACAGCGCCAGGGTCTCGGACACATCCTCGCTCAGCGCGCTGGCAATGCGCAGGAAGAACTGCTGCGGGGTCTCGATCACCTTGCGGGTGTGCGGATGGCGCAGCAGGTAACGGTCGTACAGGGTACGCAGGCCGAAGTAATCGAAGTTCAGGTCCAGCGAGATGTCGATGGCATCGTTGAGCTTGCGCGCGTTGGTCTGCACGAAGTTCAGCAGGCGATCGTTGATCAGGCCGACTTCATGGCCACGGCTGACCGACTGCGAGAAGGCATAGATTTCCTGGCCCGAGACTTCCTTGGCGATGTAGTTGGCCAGCAGGCGCGCAGCCAGGCGGCCGTACTCGGGCTCTTCACCGATCAGCAGGGCGGCGGTGCGGATGGACAGTTCGTCCAGCTCGCGGGTGGTGGCGCCGTTGTACAGGCCGGAAATGGTGCGGGTGGCCACGCGCATCGGATCGACGGCGTGCAGGCCTTCGGAGGAACGCTGCACCGCGCGCACGATCTTGTTCAGGTCCACCAGTTCGGTCGTGCCATTGCGCTTGGTCACACTCATCGCGTTGGCCGTCGGCGGCGACGTCAACAGGAATTCGCTTTCCTTCTCGATGGTGGCGCTGGATTCGGTGGTCACGGCGTGTGTCCTCTTGGCGTGATTGGTGGGTGCTCGATGCATCGGGTGACGCAGCCCGGGACATGACAGCCCAGGATGGCAGGACGGCGTCGCAGGGGATGAGACCCTGCGCCTGCCACTGCCGTTGACGATCGCGGATGGATACCCCGGGCACCCCCTGGAATTGGGGTTGCTGCGACCGACGGCCACAAGATAGTGGGGGTAATGGGGTCCGTCAACGCCAAATGTAGTGAAATTCGGCAATCCCTTGCGCCGCAAGGATCGTGCCATCGGCGCCCGGATCAGACGCTTCAGACCTGCCGGAACGGGCTGCGCAGTCAAGCCCGAAAGGCGTCATCACGGTGGTACAACGCACCGCGAAAACGGAACAATGACAGCTTCACATGACAGTGATGAAACTGGCTAGGGACAACCCTGTGGATAGGTGGTGGGCAGTCGGTGGGAATCCGGTGGACGGGTGACTTCCGGCCGGTGACGCCCGCGCGCTGGCAGCGGATGCTGGCCGCTCGCTCCCGGAAAAGGATGCTCCGATGCACCTGCGGTTGCCCGCGCTGGCCCTGCTGCCTGCCCTGTTCATTGCCCCGGCGCTGGCCGCCGAAGGGCCGGACCTGCGTTCGGACCAGTGCGGCATCCATACCGACTACGACGTGCTGGTGGACAGCGGCGGCATCTGGCTGCGGCATGGCCCGCAGGCGCCGCATGAAGTGGTGTTCCACGATGGCGTGCTGAGCCTGGACGACACGATCGTGCCGGTCAGCGAGGCCGACGCCGCCCGCCTGCGGCAGATGGAGGCCGGGGCGCGGCAGCTGATGCCGGCGGCCACCGCGCTGGCCCATGAAGTGAGTGGGCTGAGCTTCGACGTGCTCGACGGGGTCTATGAGAGCCTCACCGGCACCGCCAACAGCCGCAAGGTCCGGCGCCTGCGCCGGCAGGCCGATGACTGGATCGGCGGCACGCTGGGCAAGGGTTACTGGGAACAGGCAGTGTTCGGGCCGGGCTTCGAGGCCAAGGTGCAGGACATGGCCGAGTCGCTGTCCGCGTCCATCGCCCGCAGCGTGCTGTGGCAGGTGTTCACCGGCCGCAGCGATGCGATGGAAGAACGCGCCGACCGCCTGGACGCGCAGATGGAACAGCAGCTGGAAGGCCGCGCCGAGCGCATCGAGGCCCGCGCGCAGGCGCTGTGCCCGCTGGTGCAGTCGCTGGCCGACACCCACGACGCGCTGGAAGTGCGCTACCAGGGCCAACCGCTGCGGCTGCTGGAGCGCGGCGAGAGCGTGCGGGTGGAGCACGGCGATGGCTCGGGCCTGCATGTGTCGGCCGGGCCGGATGAGCGGCCGCGTGGGAATGCGGTGGCGCCGACCCGGTAACCGCGCGGCGGATGCCGGCCAGCGGCCGGCACTACCGGAACCCTGGCCGGCAACGCATTTACCTGGGTGGCGCCCTCACGCCCGGTGCGGGGTACCCAGGTACTCGGCGCTCTGCATTTCGATCAGGCGCGAGGCGGTGCGCTCGAACGCGCCCTGCAGGCGCTGGCCGGTGTACAGCTCGATCGGCGAGGTACTGGCGGTGCAGACCAGGTTGACGTGGCGGTCGTACAGTTCGTCGATCAGGTTGACGAAGCGGCGCGCGGCATCTTCGTTCAAACGGTCGAAGGCGGGGATGCCGCCCAGCAGCACGGTGTTGAACTCGTGCGCGATCTCGATGTAATCCGACGGGCCACGCGGGCCTTCGCACAACGCGGCGAAATCGAACCAGGCAGTGCTCTTGCCACGGCCGCGCACCGGGATCTTGCGGCCTTCGATCTCGATGTTGCCGGGCTTGGCCGGCTGGCCGCCGCTCAGTTCGTTCCAGCGCGTGGCCAGCCACTCATCACTGTCGGCGGCCAACGGTGCGCGGTACACCGGCGAGCGGGTCAGCGCGCGCATCCGGTAATCCTCGGTGCCCTCGGCGTACAGCTCCACGCAGAAGCGCTGCAGCAGGCCGATGGCCGGCAGGAAGCTCTCGCGCTGCAGGCCGTTGAGGTACAGGTTCTCCACCGCGGTGTTGGAGGTGGTCACCAGGGTCACGCCCTCGGCGAACAGGCGCTCCAGCAGCCGTGCCAGCAGCATCGCGTCGCCGATGTCGGTGACGAAGAATTCGTCCAGCACCAGCACGCGCAGGTTGCTGCGCCATTCCTGGGCGATCTTCGCCAGCGGGTCGCTCTGCCCCTGGTGCTCACGCAGGCGCTCGTGGACGCTGCGCATGAAGCGGTGGAAATGCGTGCGGTACTTCTGTTTGATCGGCAGGCCGTCGTAGAACAGGTCGACCAGGAAGGTCTTGCCACGGCCGACGCCGCCCCAGAAGTACAGACCCTTCACCGGCTCGGGCTTCTTCCAGAACGAGGACAGGCGGTCCAGCCAGCCGTCTTCGGCGCTGTCGACCAGGCCCAGGTGGATGCGGTCCAGTTCGGCCAGCGCTGCGTGCTGGGCCGGGTCGTTCTGCCAGTCGCCACGGGCAACCCCTTCCGCGTACCGCTGCGACGGGGTCAGCTCGGTTGCACTCATGCCGCCGCGCCCAGCCAGTGCTTCACGCCGTGGGTCAGCGCGCCACGCAGATCGATCAGCTTGCGGTGGAAGAAGTGGCTGGTCTCGGGCATGCGCACCAGCTCATGCGGGACGTCCAGCGTGTCCAGCCACTGGTAGACGGCCTGCGGGTCGACGATCTCATCCTGCTCGCCCTGGATCACCAGCCAGCGCGCCGGCGGCGCGATGCCATCGAAGTCCCAGCGACCGGCCGGCGGCGCGATCGAGATCAGCGCTTCCGGCTGCAGCGCGGCAGCGGCCTTCAAAGAAACGAACGAGCCGAAGCTGAAACCGGCCAGCCACAGGCGGTCGTCCGGGCGCTGGCTGCGCACCCAGGCGGCGACGGCTTTCAGGTCGTCCTGCTCGCCCACGCCATGGTCGAACTCACCGGCCGACGCGCCGACGCTGCGGAAGTTGAAGCGTACCGTGGCGATGCCCAGCTCGCGCAGCGTGGTGGCGGTCATGGTGACCACCTTGTTGTGCAGGGTGCCGCCTTCGGTGGACAGCGGATGGCAGACGATGGCCACGATCGGCTGCACCGGCACATCGGCCTTGGGCAGGTCAACGACCACTTCCAGCGGGCCGGCCGGGCCGTCCAGTTCGAGGCAGGCGGTTTCGCCGGGGGCGACGGGGAACGAAGGCTTGTGCATGGCACCATGATACCGTCCCCTGCCCCTGCCCTGTGCCCGCCCCATGCTCTACCTGTCCTTGGCCGTGATCTGCAGCGTGCTGGTTTCGGTGTTGTTGAAGGTGGCCGGACGCCGCCAGCTGGATGTTTCGCAGATGGTCACCTGGAACTATCTGGTGGCGGCAACGCTCACCGCCGTGGTGCTGCAGCCGCCGCTGGACGCACTGCGCGCGCCACATGCCCCGTGGCTGTCGCTGCTGGCACTGGCGGTGGTGCTGCCATCGATCTTCCTGGTGCTGGGCCGCGCGGTGGCGGTGGCCGGCATCGTCCGCAGCGACGTGGCGCAGCGCTTGTCGTTGCTGCTGTCTTTGGCCGCCGCCTTCCTGTTCTTCGGCCAGACTGCGACGCCGTGGAAGCTCGCCGGTCTCGGCCTGGGCCTGCTGGCGATGGTGGCGATCAGCCTGCGCCCGCGCGGCCCGGCGGTGGCGTCCTCACCCGGCGGCTGGGGCTGGCTGCTGGGCGTCTGGGCCGGGTTCGCGGTGGTCGACGTGCTGCTCAAGCAGGTGGCGCTGTCCGGCACGCCGTCGATGGCGGCGGTGCTGGCCAGCTTCAGCGTGGCCTTCGTGCTGATGCTGGCACTTCAGCTGTGGCGGCACGCCAGTGGCCGCAGCCGGTTGGCCTGGCGCAACCTCGGTGCGGGCGCGCTGCTGGGCCTGCTCAACGGCGGCAACATTCTTTTCTATGTGCACGCGCATCAGTCCATGCCGGAGAGCCCGGCCACCGTGTTCGCCGGCATGAACATCGGCGTGGTGGTGCTGGGCGCGCTGGTGGGCGTGTTCGCCTTCGGCGAGGCCACCACGAAGTGGAACCGCGCCGGGCTGGCGCTGGCGGTGCTGGCGATTGGATTGATCGCCTGGGGGTGAGCCCGGCCTCGGGGTCAGAGCCCATTTCGTTGGAATGGGATCCGACCCCGGCGCTGGGCGTTATTTATCGAAGCCCAGCAGCAACGGATCGTGGTCGGAGCTGCGCCACGGGCCCTGCACGTTGCGGCCCTGGTAGCCGCTGGCGTCCTGTTCGTCGGCATTGCTGTGCCACTCGGCGGCACCGCGCAGGCGCTGGGCCATGCCCGGGCTCAGCAGTGCATGGTCGAGGCGGCCGGTATAGCCGTTGTAGACGTAGCTGTAAGGATGCTCGACCTGGGCGACCTTGAATGCGTCCTGCCAGCCCAGGTCATGCAGGGTGCGGATCGGGTCTTCCATCGCGTAGGCGTTGAAATCGCCCAGCAGCACCACGTCCTTCACCTTCAGGCGGCCAGCTTCGGCCTGCACCCACTGGTTCAACTGCTTTGCCGATTCCACCCGGGTGGCATTCCAGCAACCCTGGCCATCGTTGCGGTCGGCATCGCCGCCGCTGGCATCACGGCAGCCCTTGGACTTGAAATGGTTGGCGACCACCATGAACGGTGCGCCCTTGCCCTGGAAGGCCTGCGCCAGCGGTGCGCGGCTGTGTTCGGCGAACGGACCGTCGGTTCTGGTCAAAGGCTTGCCCAGCGGCTTGAACGCGCTCCTGCGATAGATGATGCCAACCCGGATCGGGTTGCTGCCCGGCCCCTCGCCGGCATCGACGAAGGCCCACTGCTTGTCGGCGGCAAGACCGGCGTTGAGGGCGCTGACCAGTTCGGCGATGGCCGACTGCGGGCCATAGCCATCGTTTTCCAGTTCCATCAACGCGGCGATGTCGGCACCGAGCGCGTTGACCGTGGCCACCAGCTTGCCGACCTGCGCCTTGTGCTCTTCCAGCGTGCGTGCGCCGCGCAGGGTCGGGAAGCCACCGCCCTGGCCATCGCCATTGAAGAAGTTCTCCAGGTTGAATGCAGCGATATGCAGGCTGCCCGGCACCGTCGGCACCGCCGGACGCTTCAGCTCGGGCAACGTGAGTGCACCCTCGACCTGCAGGCGCGGACGGCCCTGTGCGTCCACGTGCACGACACCTTCCACATTGCGCAGCTGCATGCCGGTGCGCAGCACCGGGTTGGCTGGCAGGTAGGCCACGCTGGCCGGGTCGCGGGCTTCGCTGCCGTCGTCCAGCAGCAGGCGGCGGCGCTGGTTGTCGGCCATCACCTGCTCATAGCCGGCAGTACCCGGCGCGGCCACTTCGGTCGGCTGCCAGAGGCGGCCATCGAAGGCCACGGTGAGCTGCCCAAAGCGCTCCAGGCCATCGGTGCCGGCCAGGGTGAGCGGTGCGGCGATGCGCACGCGCTGGCCATCCAGCGCACGCCAGTCGGCCGGCGCGGTGGTCAGCACCACGGTGGCGCTGCTGCGCGCGGCGGACGGCGACGCGACCGGTGCGGCCTGCGGCTGGGCCTGGGCAAAGGCGCCGGCCGGCAGCAGCAGGGACAGGGCAAGGGCGAGGGAACGGCGGCGCATCGACGGGCGACTCCATGGAAGAGGCGCACAGACTAACCCTGAAATACGAAACCCCGCCTGCGGGCAGGGTTTTGACCTTGGTGGGCAAAGCCTGGGTCGTGCCGGCCGCTGGCCGGCAACCTCATGACCTTGGTGCGATGCGTGGTTGCCGGCCAGCGGCCGGCACTACCGGTTACTTCAGGTTGCCCAGCATCCAGTCCACGGTGGCGTGGATCTGTTCCTCGGTCAGCGCCGGGTTGCCGCCCTTGGGCGGCATGATGCCGCCATCCGGGCCGGTATAGCCCTCGATGGCGTGCTTGTAGAGGGTCTCCTTGCCCTGTGCGATGCGCTTGTCCCAGTGCGAATGGTCCAGCGTCGGCGCCATGCCCACGCCGGTGGTGTGGCAGGCGGTGCACAGGTTGTCGAAGATGACCTTGCCGTCCTTGGTGCCGCCGTAGGCCACCTGCGAGGCGGCCTTGGCCAGCGCGGCGGCCTTGGCCGCAGCCTGCGCGGCGGCGCCGGTGCTGCCGGCATAGACCGCGCCGGTGGGCGAGATGCGCTGTTCGGTGCGCTTGGCCGCGGTCGGCGACACCTCGGGCGGAATCCGGGTGTGGATGTATGCGGCAAGGAGGATGAGGCCGAGGGTGATGGTCGCCAGCAGCGCGATCACCATGGAGAAGCGTTTCAGGAACTCCAGATCGTAATTCCGCACTCTTCGTTACCCCTGGCTGATAGTCGTTGGACCACGGCTGAGCGACTGCGTGATGGACCGAGTATAGAACGCGCTTTGCGTGCGACAACAGGCGTCACTGCTGGTGCGGCGCAGCATTCGGACCCGGTAGTGCCGGCCGCTGCCCGGCATCGCCAGCCCGCCGGATGGATCGTGCAGAAGCCGGCCAGCGGCCGGCTCTACCGGATTACCGGGCGCCGATCGCGCGCAGGCAGAAGCTGCAGATCGCATCCACCAGTGCGTCTTCGTCGCGGTGTGCTTCGCGGCTGGGCGCGGTCGGGCCGACCATCGCCTCGGTGAAGGCGCCGACCAGGCAGGCGGCGGCCACATGCGCGTCCTGCGCCGGCAGCTCACCGGCGGCCACGCCCTCCTCCACCAGCCGCAGGAACACGTCGCCGAAGGCACGACGACCACGCATGCGCTCGGCTTCCACGTCCGGGTCGACCGGTTCGACGATGAAGGCATGCGCCAGCCCCGGCCCGGCCAGGGCGCGGCGGACGAAGGCGGTGATCGCCAACCGCAGGCGCTCGCTGGCCACCTCCGGGCCGCTGGCGATGCGCTCCATGATCGCGACCTCGTGGGCCACCGCGGCGTTGAGCACCTCCACGAACAGCTCGGCCTTGGACGGGAAGTGCCGGTAGATCAGGCCGGTGGACACCCCCGCCTGGGTCGCCACGGCGGTCACCGGGGCATTGCGCCAGCCGCCGGTGGCGACCAGCTCACGGGTGGCCAGCAGGATCCGTTCACGGGCCCCGGCCAGGCGTTCTTCCATCAGTGCAGAGCGTTTGTAGGCCATGTTTTGATTCTAGTTTCAATTTTTGAATTTGTATTCACTTCTTACCCGAACCCCGCTACGCTGGGGTCCAATCGCCCGTGCGGGCAGCGGTCCTGCAGACCGCCGCCCGCTCCCCCGCCGGGTGCGTCCATTTCCTGCCATCCCGCCGTGGAGCCACCACAATGCACGTGCCATCCCTGAACTTCGATCTTGGCGAAGACATCGACCTGCTGCGCCAGAGCGTGGCCCATTTTGCCGCCGCCGAGGTCGCACCGCTGGCCGCCGAGGCCGATGCCAGCAACCA
Source organism: Stenotrophomonas sp. 86428_Sma (assembly GCF_056481585.1). NCBI lineage: Bacteria > Pseudomonadati > Pseudomonadota > Gammaproteobacteria > Lysobacterales > Lysobacteraceae > Stenotrophomonas > Stenotrophomonas sp. 86428_Sma. The sequence continues at coordinate 246,243 of NZ_CM151156.1, read as the reverse complement.
GTTCCCGCTGGCCCTGTGGCCGAAGCTGGGCGAGCAGGGCCTGCTCGGCCTCACCGTGGAAGAAGAATACGGCGGCACCGGCATGGGTTACCTGGCCCATGTGGTGGCGATGGAAGAAATCTCGCGTGCCTCCGGCGGCATCGGCCTGTCCTATGGCGCGCACTCCAACCTGTGCGTGAACCAGCTGCGCAAGAACGGCAACGAAGAACAGAAGCAGCGCTTCCTGCCCGGCCTGTGCAACGGCAGCCTGGTCGGCGCGCTGGCGATGAGCGAGCCGGGTGCCGGTTCGGACGTGGTGTCGATGAAGCTGCGCGCCGACAAGCGCGGTGACCGCTACGTGCTCAACGGCAACAAGATGTGGATCACCAACGGCCCGGACGCCGACGTGCTGGTGGTCTATGCCAAGACCGACATGGAGGCCGGCGCCAAGGGCATCACCGCGTTCCTGGTCGAGAAGGGCATGAAGGGCTTCTCCACCGCGCAGAAGCTGGACAAGCTGGGCATGCGCTCCTCGCCCACCTGCGAGCTGGTGTTCCAGGACTGCGAGATTCCCGAAGAAAACGTGCTGGGCCAGGTCGGTGGTGGCGTGCGCGTGTTGATGTCCGGCCTGGATTACGAGCGCGTGGTCCTTTCTGGTGGCCCGCTGGGCCTGATGGCCGCGGCCATGGACGTGGTCATGCCCTATGTGCACGAGCGCCACCAGTTCGGCGAACCGATCGGCAGCTTCCAGCTGATCCAGGCCAAGATTGCCGACATGTACGTGGGGCTGGGCGCGTGCCGCGCCTACGTCTATGCCGTCGCGCGCGCCTGCGACCAGGGCCGCACCACCCGCCAGGATGCCGCCGGTGCCATTCTGTACGCCGCCGAGAAGGCCACCTGGCTGACCGGCCAGGCGATCCAGATCCTGGGCGGCAACGGCTACATCAACGAATATCCGACCGGCCGCTTGTGGCGCGACGCCAAGCTGTATGAAATCGGCGCCGGCACGTCGGAGATCCGCCGCATGCTGATCGGCCGCGAACTGTTCCAGCGCACCCTGTAAGGCCAACGCGATGACCGTCCTGAACAGCCAGCTGCAACCGGGCAGCGAAACGTTTGAAAGCAACCGCGCCGCCATGCAGGCCGTGGTCGACGACCTGCATGCCACCCTCGCCCGCACCGCGCTGGGCGGCAGCGAAGCCGCGCGCGCCAAGCACACCGCACGCGGCAAGCTGCTGGTGCGCGACCGCATCGACGCCCTGCTCGATCCCGGCAGCGCCTTCCTGGAAATCGCGCCGCTGGCCGCGCACGGCATGTACGAAGACGCCGTGCCCGCCGCGGGCGTGGTGGCCGGCATCGGCCGCGTCAGCGGCGTGGAATGCGTGATCGTGGCCAACGACGCCACGGTGAAGGGCGGCACCTACTACCCGATGACGGTGAAGAAGCACCTGCGCGCGCAGGAGATCGCCGAGCAGAACCACCTGCCCTGCATCTACCTGGTCGATTCCGGTGGCGCCTTCCTGCCGCTGCAGGACGAGGTGTTCCCCGACCGCGATCATTTCGGCCGCATCTTCTACAACCAGGCCAACCTGTCCGCGCAGGGCATCCCGCAGATTGCCTGCGTGATGGGTAGCTGCACCGCCGGCGGCGCCTATGTGCCGGCGATGAGCGATGAGACGGTGATCGTGCGCGAACAGGGCACCATCTTCCTCGGCGGCCCGCCGCTGGTGAAGGCCGCCACCGGTGAAGTGGTGACGGCCGAGGAACTGGGCGGTGCCGACGTGCACACGCGCATTTCCGGCGTTGCCGACCACATGGCCGACAACGACCTGCAGGCGCTGGCGCGGGTGCGCGCGATCATCGCGCAGTTGAACTGGCGCAAGCCGGAGCCGGCGATGGCGGTGCAGGCCAACGAGGAACCACTGTTGCCGGCGCACGAGCTGTATGGCGTGATCCCGGCCGACACGCGCAAGCCCTACGACGTGCGCGAGGTCATCGCGCGCCTGGTCGATGGCTCGCGCTTCGATGAGTTCAAGCCGCGCTACGGCGCAACGCTGGTGACCGGCTTTGCGCATCTGAACGGCTACCCGATCGGCATCATCGCCAACAACGGCATCCTGTTCTCCGAGTCGGCACTGAAGGGCGCACACTTCATCGAGCTGTGCACCCAGCGCAACATCCCGCTGGTGTTCCTGCAGAACATTACCGGCTTCATGGTCGGCCGCAAGTACGAACAGGGCGGCATCGCCAAGGACGGCGCCAAGCTGGTGATGGCCGTGGCCTGCGCCAAGGTGCCCAAGTTCACCGTGGTCATCGGTGGTTCGTTCGGTGCCGGCAACTACGGCATGTGCGGCCGCGCGTACTCGCCGAACTTCCTGTGGATGTGGCCGAACGCACGCATCGGCGTGATGGGCGGCGAACAGGCCGCCAGCGTGCTGGCCACGGTCAAGCGCGATGGCATCGAAGCCAAGGGCGGCCAGTGGCCGGCAGTGGAGGAAGATGCATTCAAGGCACCTATCCGCGACCAGTTCGAGCAGCAGGGCCATCCGTACTACGCCAGCGCGCGCCTGTGGGATGACGGCGTGATCGATCCGGCCGACACCCGCCGGGTGCTGGCCCTGGCGCTGTCGGCCAGCCTCAACGCCGCCCCGCAGCAGACGCGCTTCGGCGTGTTCCGCATGTAACCCGTGCCATGACCGAGTCTGTTGCCATGTTCACCAAAGTCCTGATCGCCAACCGTGGCGAAATCGCCTGTCGCGTCATCGCCACCTGCCGCCGCCTCGGCATCGCCACCGTGGCGGTGTATTCCGATGCGGACCGCAACGCACGCCATGTGCGCCTGGCCGACGAAGCCATCCACATTGGTCCGGCCGCCGCACGTGAGAGCTACCTGCGCAGCGATGCCCTGCTCGACGCCGCACGCCTGACCGGCGCGCAGGCGATCCACCCCGGCTACGGCTTCCTGTCCGAGAACGCCGACTTCGCCGATGCCTGCGCGGCGGCCGGCATCACCTTCATCGGCCCGCCGGCCAGCGCCATCCGCGCGATGGGCGACAAGAGCGCGGCCAAGGCGCTGATGGCCGAGGCCGGTGTGCCGCTGACCCCCGGCTATCACGGCGACCAGCAGGCGCCGGACTTCCTGCGCGCACAGGCCGACGGCATCGGCTACCCGGTGCTGATCAAGGCCAGCGCCGGCGGCGGTGGCAAGGGCATGCGCAAGGTCGAGCGCAGCGAGGACTTCGTCGATGCACTGGCCAGCTGCCAGCGCGAGGCGGCCTCGGCGTTCGGCAACGACCATGTGCTGGTCGAGAAGTACGTCGAGCGCCCACGCCATATCGAGATCCAGGTGTTCGGCGACAGCCACGGTGAGGCGGTCTACCTGTTCGAGCGCGACTGCTCGGTGCAGCGCCGCCACCAGAAGGTACTGGAAGAAGCACCCGCGCCGGGCATGAGTCCCGAACGTCGTGCTGCGATGGGCAAGGCGGCAGTCGATGCCGCGCGCGCGGTGGGCTACGTCGGTGCCGGCACGGTGGAGTTCATCGCCGGCCCGGACGGCGATTTCTACTTCATGGAAATGAACACCCGCCTGCAGGTCGAGCACCCGGTGACCGAGTACATCACCGGCACCGACCTGGTGGAGTGGCAGCTGCGCGTGGCCTCGGGCCAGCCGCTGCCGCTGCGCCAGGAACAGCTGGCGATCCACGGCCACGCCATCGAAGCGCGCCTGTATGCCGAAGATGCCGACCGGGGCTTCCTGCCCTCCACCGGCACCCTGCGCCGCCTGCGCCTTCCGACCCCGTCGGCCCATGTGCGCGTGGATACCGGCGTGGAGGAAGGCGACAGCATCACCCCGTACTACGATCCGATGATTGCCAAGCTGATCGTCTGGGACCTGGACCGCGAGGCCGCACTGCGCCGCATGAGCCAGGCGCTGGCCGACTGCCAGGTGGTGGGCGTGACCACCAATGCCGGTTTCCTGCGTCGCCTGGTCAACACCGATTCGTTCGCGCACGCCAAGCTGGACACCGCGCTGATCGAACGCGAACAGGCGGCATTGAGTGCAGTGGGCGACACGGATGATGCCCTGTGGCAGCTGGCTGCGGTGGCTGCGGTTGCAAGCACGGGCGGCGCCAGCACCGACGCGCGCGATCCGCATTCGCCGTGGCAGGCCCAGGACGGCTGGCGCCTTGGCGCATCGGCACCGCGCGTGCTGCCGCTGCAGCAGGGCGAACGCAAGCACACGCTGAAGGTGTGGACGCAGACCGATGGCTGGCGCGTGCAGTGCGATGACGCCGCGCCGGTGCAGGTGCTTGGCACGGCCGATGCGCAGCATCTGACCGTGCTGCTGGGCGAGCGCCGCTGGTCGTTGCAGCTACTGCGCGAAGGCGACCAGCTGTATCTGTTCGGCGCCGATGGCCAGCACCGCTTCACCCTGCACGATCCGGTGGGCGAATCGGACCACGCCGTGGCCGATGCCGGCAGCCTGCTGGCGCCGATGCCGGGCAAGATCGTCGCGACACTGGTCGCGGCCGGCACCGAGGTCAAGCGCGGCACGCCGCTGGTGGTGCTGGAAGCGATGAAGATGGAGCACACCCTGCAGGCACCGGCAGACGGCACGGTGAAGGGCTACCGCGCCAAGGCCGGCGACCAGGTGGGTGACGGTGCGGTGCTGGTGGACTTCGAAGCGGCGTGAACGATGACGCGCCGGGCCCTAGGGCCCGGCTGCATCGGCATTCCCTGCCCGTGGGTCCGCCCGCGGCCACACGTGGCCATCCGGGTCCAGCTCCGCGGTGATCTTTGTGCCACTGCGCCAGCCCAGCCCGCAGATCGCCAACGCACCTTCGGCCATCGGCTGCAGGCCAAGCGCACGCCCGGCCTCGGATTCATTGATGGCCGCTGTAACAAAAGCGCCCAGGCCCAGTGCGGTGGCCGACGCATACAGTGCCTGTGAAACATGGCCTGCATCCAGCGTGACAGCGCGGTAGGCCTTGGCATGGTTCCGATACTTCCAGAAGTTGCGCTCGAAGCGGCACACCAGCACCAGCAGCACGTGTGCATCGGCGAACCAATGCTGCCCGGCCAGCAAGCGCTGGCACAGCGACTCCAGGTCCTGTGGCTGTGCCGGCAGCCGGCCCAGCTCGTGCGCCACCGCATGGTAGTGATACAGCCCCGGGGCCATTCCCTCCACGTTGCGTACCAGCAAGTAGGCCTCCAGCGGATGCAGGCTGCCGGCTGAAGGCACGTTCTTCTTCAGGAACCGCACACCTGGATCGGTTTCCACCTCGGCCTGTGCCATCAGCACCTGCTGCAGCACGCGCGCCAGCAGTGGCAACGGCAGCGCACGCGCGCTATCGAAGTTGCGGCAGGTAGCCCGTGCCTGCAGCTGCGACTGCATCGGATCATCCTCGTAGCACGGCAGTGCCTGCGCGCCATGTATACGCGGAGGTGCCTCGGGTGGCGGACTGCCGTAGCTGCGCACCAGATCGCGTGCGGTCACCAGCTGGTGCTGCTCCATGTCCTGCACGCTGTCCACCTCGTCCCAGCACGACTGCTGGTAGTGCACCGCCGACAGCGGCCACCAGTGACTATCGCGCAGGCGCTGCTCGGCAGCGCAGGCCTTGGCGTGGGCCGGATCATCGCTGACCAGCAGGCCCTGCTGCAGCAATGACAGCACCCGACCGCGCGCGTCCGCTGCTTCCGGCAACGGCTGCCACTGTTCGGCACTGCAGGCCAGCAACCAGGCACAGCTTTCCGCGTCGATCACCTGCACCGACGGCAGGTGCGCCGCACGCACCTGCAGGACCGGCTGCAGCTGCACGCCGGTACCACCAGCCAGTAGTTCCTCCAGGTTGAAGGACGGGCGTTCGACCGGCTCGACGAACAAGGTCCGGCAACGACGGAATCTCATCGCAATGGCATCCGAGGGCTGTTCGGGGCGCCGATCATAGCGTGGCGGGTGCACGTACCCATCAACTTCGCGGCGCCACCGCCGATAATTCCATTTTCCCATTCTGCCGGTGCTGATCCCATGTCTGCTTCCCCCCTTTCCGCCGACGTTGTCCAGCAGCTGCTGGAGCGCCTGGCCAGCGATGATGCCTTCCGGTCCGAGTTTGCCAAGGATCCCGGCCTGGCCCTGCTCGCACTGGGTGCGGACGAAGACACCGTGCGTGCCTGCCGTGCATCACTGGCGTCCCTGGGCAGCAAGATGGAGTTCGCCCAGGCCGCATCACGCATGCGGACCCTGCTTGGGACACGCGCCGCCTTCAATGTGCCGTTCCTGTTCGAGGATGGCTTGCCTGGTCTCCAGCAGGAGTAACGATCAGGGTGCCGCTGCGTCCGGGCTGCTGTGAGAGGCCACGGGACTCTCCATTAATGCCAGCCGCTGCACGTCGTTCACGTTCAACGGCAGCAGTGCGTAGTCGCCGATGTTCTCTGCAAAGGCCAGGCCGGCATGGTGTTGAAGCCAGCGCAGCTGACGCTGCGCTGCATCGTGCTGACCCTGGGATCGCAGCAGATCCAACTGCAGCACGCGCCACTGGAACAAACTTGCCTGGCGCTGCTGCGCCAACAACTGCTGTGCACGCAGCGTTTCTCCAGCGTCCAGGGCCATGCGTGCCTGCAGCAGGTTCCACAGTTCGCGCAGGCGGGGATCGTCGTCGCGTTCGGGCAGCGCCTGCAGCGCGTCCCTTCGCTGCATGACCACCGTTGCCTGGCCGGCGCGCAGCGCATGGTAGGCAGCGGCAAGAGCGATGAATGCGTTGCGCCGTGCCGATGCAGGCTGGCCACGATCGATCGCCGCGAGCGCGCGATCGAGCACCTGCTGGTACTCCTGCCCCGGCACGGAAACGCCTTGCCGTGCACGCCAGGCCAGCGCCTGCAAAGCGAGGATGTCACACGTCCCACCTGCGCTGGGGCACTGCGACGCAGCCTGCTGCATGTCGCCCGCAGCTTCAGCGCTGCGACCCTGCATGGTCAGCACGGCAGCCCGCTCCATGCGTGTCCCGGGGCCCAGTGGCCCCATCGCGGTGAACCCGGCGTTGGCCGCTTCGAAGTCGCCAGCCAATGCGGCAATCACCGGCTCCATGCCATCGCCGTTCCAACCCGGGTGCAGCCGCGCACCGCGCAGGGCTGCTTCCGCTGCGGAGGCTTCGCCACGGGCCAATTGGATGCGTGCAACAAACGCCAGCACCAATGCACGGCGCGAATGCTGGCGTCCCAGCAGCGGCTGCGTCGCGGCCAGTGCGCCATCGTAGTCACCCTGCGCGAACTGCACCATCGAGTAGTTCATCCAGCCGGCCGGGTCGTCCGGGTACAACTCGGTCAGCATGCGCCATTTGTCAGCGATGCGTGCAGGCGGTGCCCCTTCGAAATCGGCCGCCCAGGCATCGAGATAGAGCTGGTCGCGCGCGGTCAGGTGCGTACGTTGGCTGACCGCCTTGCGGTACAGCGCCGCGGCCTGCTCCAGATTGCCCTTTGCGTGCTGGATGTTCATCTGCCCGACGTAGGCGAAGGCAAAGGCAGGATCCAGTCGGGTCGCCTGCTCGAAGAACATCAACGCATCGTCATAGCGCGCGGCAGCCGTTGCATCGACGCCCTTGGCATAGGCATGCAGTGCGTCCAGATTGGCGGTAGCCACGGTTGGCAGCGGCCGCTGGTCTGCGCCGACGTCACGAAGCGCTTCGCCAAGGTCGGTACGCAGCGCCGCAACCACTTGATCGGTCGAGGCGAGGATCGAATCCAGCCCGCGACCGTCGGCAAAGCGCGTGTAAACGGTCTGTCCGCTACGCGGATCCACGACTTCGACACTGACCCGTACTTTGCCATTGAGCTCCAGCACACTGGGGATCAGTACCGCACGAACTCCGTCACGCAGCGCGACCTCGATGGCCAGCCTGCGGTCCAGCCGCGCCTGCGGCGGCCGCTGCATCAGCTGCAGGGTGTCACGCACCTTCAGCTCGCTGAGGATGTTGACGAAACGCGACTGCCCCAGGCTGATGTACAGCGCCTGCTCCAGGCTACTGTCCAACTGGGGATAAGCCGTGGCGTTGTGCACCGCCGCCACGATCACCCAGTCGCGTTCGGCGAAGGCGATGGCCGGTGCCGGCCGAAACAGCGTCCACAGCACTCCGCATAGCGCCAGCATGAGTGCCGCCTCGGTCACCAGCGCCGCTGGGCGACGCCACAGCGGCAGATCCCGCCACGCTTTTTCACCCGAGCGCGGGCGACGTAGCGGGGCGCTGCCACGCAATCCCACTTCGAATACTTCCTGGCGTTCGCCGATGCCCTTGAAGCGCCAGCAGCCGTGATCCTTCCAGCGCAGCTCGTCAGCCGCCCAGGGCAGTTCGCTGGCTGCCCGACGTGCCATCTGTTCGGCGGCCGCGGACAGCAGGACCTGTCCAGGCCACGCCAGCTGCATCAGGCGCGCAGCCATGGGCTTGGCCAGGCCTTCCACCTCCACCGGTTTTGCGCCGTGGGCAACGGCCTCGGCACTGTTGTTCCACAGCAGCACGTCACCCACGTGCAGGCCGGCGCGTGCACGCAGAACAACGCCACGTTCGCGCCCCAGTGCATCAACGGCGTTCTGGTAGGAAAGAGCAAAGCCGATGCCATCGATGGGACGTTCGAACAGGATGAACAATCCGTCAGACCGATCGATCAGCTGGCCGTTCCAGCGCTGCTGCAGGCCAAGCACCAGGCGGTCATGCTGCTGGAACAGCTCAGCGGCGGCAATGTCACCGATCCGCTCGACCAGCTGCAGCGAATCGCACAGATCGGTGAACAGCAGAGTCCGCACCTGCGAACTCTGCATCGGGAGAAAATCCGGAATGCCGTCCATTGCCACCTCTGCTGCTCATTGTCCGCTTTCGGAGTCGCCGCCCCAGCGCAGGCAGTTGCCACCATCGCGCTTGGCCTGGTACAGCGCGCGGTCCGCGTTGGCGTACCACTCGCTCCAGCCCGCCTCCGGCGCCAGCAGGCTGGCTCCGATGCTGACCAGGCTTACATGCGGCGTGCCATGACTGCGTTCGAGCAGGCCATGCACCGCGCTGAGGATGAACTCGGCCGCGTGCTGCACGATCTCATGGTTGCCACGGCGCAGGATCAGGCAGAACTCATCGCCGCCGAGCCGGCAGGCCAGGTCCTGTTCGCCGGCCATCGAGCGCAGGATGTTGCCCATGCTCTGCAGCACACGGTCGCCGGCCTGGTGGCCGTGGCGGTCGTTGATCTGCTTGAAGCGGTCGCAGTCGATCAGCAGCAGTGCCTGCGGCAACCCTTCGCCATCGGCGCGGCATTCCTGCAGGTACAGGGTGAGGCCACGGCGGTTGTGCAGCCCGGTCAGTTCATCGGTACGTACCAGTTCACGGGTGTGGGTCAACTGGTGGGTGGTGATGTACAGGTTGTCCAGCGCGGTTTCCAGATCGTGGTTGCGCCGGCGCAGCTGGCTGATCAGCGCCTGCTCGTTGGTAAGCACGCGCATGATCGTACGGCGCAGGAAGTAGGCGACCAGGCCGGGATCGGATTCCACCAGGCGATGGAAGTCGGCCGGGCCCAGCTCCAGTACTTCACAGTCGGCCAGCGCGCGTGCACTGGCGCTGCGCAGGTGATCGCCGACCAGCAGGCCAAGCTCACCGAAGAACTCATGCTGGCCGAGCGTCTTGATCACCAGGTCCTCGCCGAAGTCCAGTTCGATCTGGCCTTGGAGGATCACATACATCCGTTCGCCGCGATGGCCACGCTGGAACAACCACTGTCCGGCATGAAGCTTGCATGGACGGGCAAATCTGGCGAACAATGCAACCTCGGCAGCGGACAGCAGCGCGTGCACGATCTCGGCCATCGCCACCCGGGCGATACCTGACGTCACATCACTGTTCTCGGCCGCACCCCTGCCGGTCATTCCCTGCACCCGCCGCCAGCGTCCCCTGGTGAGCCGCGGAGCATAGCACCGCTTTAAAGTGTGCGCCCTATCTCATTTTGACCCGTCTGCCGATCTTGATTGATGTGAAGATCGGTGGTGGCCCGTTCTGGTCACGGGTGTCCGGGCAAAACCCCTGCTGGATCAATCCGATGCTGGGTTTCACAGGCTTTCGGCCAAGTTGCCGGCACGCGGGGGTGCGCCGGATTGACGCTGGCTGCGCGCTGCTCCCTTGCATCGATACAACAACGCCGGCAGGTCCCCCGACCGGCCGGCGTTGTCTGGCCCTTCCCTGGCCACCCTGATCGGATTCCGAAGCTTCGGTAGCGCCGGCCGCTGGCCGGCTTCCCTGTGGTGCCCGAAGGATCACGTGGTTGCCGGCCAGCGGCCGGCACTACCGCATCACGCCGCGCGTTCGCTGCGCCCGCCGTGGAACTGCTCTTCCTCGGTCGAACCGGTCAATGCGGTGGTCGACGACTGGCCCTGCTGGATCGCCTGGGTCACCGCATCGAAGTAGCCGGTGCCAACCTCACGCTGATGCTTGACCGCAGTGAAGCCGCGCTCGGCCGCTTCAAACTCGGCTTCCTGCAGTTCCACGAACGCGCTCATCTGTCGACGTGCATAGCCGTGGGCCAGATTGAACATGCCGTAGTTCAATGCATGGAAGCCGGCCAGGGTGATGAACTGGAACTTGTAGCCGTAGCTGCCCAGCTCGCGCTGGAACTTGGCAATGGTGGCGTCGTCCAGGTTCTTCTTCCAGTTGAAGCTGGGCGAGCAGTTGTAGGCCAGCAGCTTGCCCGGGAACTTCGCATGGATCGCCTCGGCGAACTTGCGTGCAAACTCCAGGTCCGGCTTGCCGGTCTCGCACCACACCAGGTCGGCGTAGGGCGCATAGGCCAGGCCACGGCTGATCGCCTGGTCCAGGCCGTTGCGGGTCTTGTAGAAGCCTTCCACGGTGCGCTCGCCGGTGGCGAACGGCTTGTCGTTGCCATCGATGTCGCTGGTCAGCAGATCCGCGGCTTCGGCATCGGTACGTGCCACCAGCAGGGTCGGCACGCCCAGCACGTCGGCGGCCAGGCGCGCAGCGTTGAGCTTCTCGATCGCCTCGCGGGTCGGCACCAGCACCTTGCCGCCCATGTGGCCACATTTCTTCACCGAGGCCAGCTGGTCTTCGAAATGCACGCCAGCGGCACCGGCCTCGATCATCGCCTTCATCAGTTCGAACGCATTGAGCACGCCGCCGAAACCGGCTTCCGCATCGGCCACGATCGGCTGCAGGAAGTCGATGTCGTCCTTGCCTTCGGCGTGGTGCAGCTGGTCGGCGCGCAGCAGCGTGTTGTTGATGCGCTTGACCACCGCCGGCACCGAATCGGCCGGGTACAGCGACTGGTCCGGGTACATCTGCCCGGCCAGGTTGGCGTCGGCCGCCACCTGCCAGCCGGACAGGTAGATCGCCTTCAGGCCGGCCTTGACCTGCTGCATGGCCTGGTTGCCGGTCAGCGCACCCAGCGCGTTGACGAACTCGCGCTCATGCAGCGATGCCCATAGCTTCTCTGCACCCAGGCGGGCCAGCGAATGCTCGATGTGGACGGTGCCACGCAGGCGCACCACGTCGGCGGCACTGTAGTTGCGCTGGATGCCTTCCCAACGCGGGTTGGTATCCCAGTCGTGCTGGATCTGTTCGGCAGTGGGCAGCTTGCTCATGTCTTTCTCCAGTTCGGTTCGTGCGTGCAGCGGGGAGGGAAACGGCGGGAAACGCGGGCGGCGGTCAGTCGATGCGCGCGTAGGCCGGCAGGGTCAGGAAATCGGTCAGTTCGTCGCTGCGGCTCAGTTCGCCGAGCAGGGCGATGGCCTCGCCGATGCGTGCGCCACCGGGCAGCGCGGTGGTGTCACCCAGCCGTGCCGGCAGCTGCGCCAGCGTGGCATCCAGCAGTGCCAGGTCGATGGCGGTGCCGTCGTCCAGCTGCTGGCCCGGCGTATGCAGCCACTGCCACAGCTGGCTGCGGCTGATCTCGGCGGTGGCCGCGTCCTCCATCAGGTGGTGGATCGGCACGCAGCCGTTGCCATCCAGCCATGCCGCCAGGTAGCGCACGCAGACTTCCACATTGCCTTCGAAGCCGGCGCGGGTGATGGTGCCGGGCGGCCGTGCGATCAGTTCGTCGCGGCCGACGCGCACATCCTGGCGCAGCACGCTGTGCTGGTTCGCACCGGGCATGTGTTCGTCGAAGATCGCCATCGCCACCGGAATCAATGCCGGATGCGCGACCCAGGTGCCGTCGTGGCCGGCGGTCACTTCGCGCAGCTTGTCGGCGCGCACGCGGGCCATCGCCTGTTCGTTGGCGGCGGCATCGTTGTTGATGGGAATCTGCGCGGCCATGCCGCCCATCGCATGCGCACCACGGCGATGGCAGGTCTGGATCAGCAGCTCCGAATACGCCTTCAGGAACGGCTGGGTCATGGTCACCTGGCCGCGCTCGGGCAGCACGCGGTCGCCGTGGCGGCGGAAGGTCTTCAGGTACGAGAAGATGTAGTCCCAGCGCCCACAGTTCAGGCCGACGATGCGGTCACGCAGCGCGTACAGGATCTCATCCATCTCAAACACCGCCGGCAGCGTTTCGATCAGCACGGTCACCTTGATCTGGCCGTGCGGCAGGCCGAGCATGCCTTCGATGTGCGACAGCGCGGTCTCCCACAGCGCCGCCTCTTCCATGCTCTGCAGCTTGGGCAGGTAGAAGTACGGGCCGCGATCCTTGGCCTGCAGGGTGCGGGCGTTGTGGAAGGCGAACACCGCCGCGTCGAACAGGCCACCAGCGATGAACTGGCCATCGATGCGCACGTGCTTCTCGTCCAGGTGCCAGCCGCGCGGGCGTACGATCAGCACCGCCTGTTCGTCGTATGGGCGCAGGGCGTAGTGCTTTCCATTGGGTGCGGTGTATTCGAGATCGCCACGCACCGCGGCAGCCAGCGACTGCTGGCCGGCCAGCAGGTTGCGCCAGGTCGGCGAGGTCGAATCCTCGAAGTCGGCCATGAACACCTTGGCGCCGGAGTTCAGCGCGTTGATGACCATCTTCGGGTCGGTCGGGCCGGTGATCTCGACGCGGCGGTCCTGCAGCGCCGCCGGCAGCGGGGCAACACGCCAGTCGCCGCTGCGGATCGCGGTGGTGTCTTCGCGGAAGTCCGGCAGGCCGCCCTGGTCGAAGAACGCCTGACGCTCCCGACGGGCCTGCAGCCGTGCCTGCCGGCCCGGTTCCACCGCGCGGTGCAGCGACACCAGCAGGGCCAGCAGCGGCGCCGGCAGCAGGGTGTCCTGGCCGGCCACGCGGGTCGCCAGGGCGATGCCGGGGGTGGCCTTGCTGGCGGGGGTGGGAACAGCGGAAGCGACGGCGGACATGGGGCGACTCCAGCGGTGGGGGAACGCCTCCACGGTGCCGTCGGCGCCGAGTATTTGGCAAAACAGTTTTTGCAATGCTCTACATAAGTTGTGCTAATACTTGTGACACGATGAGCACACGCCCCCCGCCAAGTCCGCGTTTTTCCTACAAATCCGACCGGTTGAAGCCGCTGCGCGCGTTCTGCCAGACCGTGCGCCTGGGGTCGGTCTCACGGGCGGCTGAGGCGCTTTTCGTTAGCCAGCCGGCCATCAGCCTGCAGCTGCAGGCCTTGGAGCGAGAGCTGGGGGTGCCGTTGTTCGAGCGCAGCGGGCGCCGCCTGGTGCCCAGCCGCGAGGGCCAGCTGCTGTACGAGATGGCACAGCCGCTGGTGGAGAACCTGGATGGGCTGGAGGCGCGTTTCCGCGACAAGGTGCGCGGCCTGGACGCGGGCGAGCTGAACATCGCCGCCAACAGTTCAACCATCCTGTACCTGCTGCCGAAGATCGTCGAACGCTTCCGCCTGCACCATCCGGACGTGCGCCTGACCCTGCACAACGCGATCAGTGCCGATGGCACCGACCTGCTGCGCGAGGATGCCGCCGACCTGGCGATCGGCTCGATGACTGATGTGCCGGCCGATCTCAGCTACGCACCGGCCTACCGTTTCGAGCAGGTGCTGATCGCGCCGCACGACCATCCGCTGGCCAGCGGTGGCGAGCTGGAACTGGCCGACATCGCGCGTTTTCCGCTGGTGCTGCCACCGAAGCGGCAGATCACCTACCGCCTGGTCGACCAGGTATTCCAGCGCCACCGCATCGCCTACACCGTGGCATTGGAAGTGGGTGGCTGGGAGGTGATCAAGCAGTACGTGGCGATGGGCATGGGCATTTCCATCGTGCCGGCGCTGTGCCTGAACGAGGCTGACCGCGAGCGGCTGGCGGCGCGGTCGATGAAGCGCTGGTTCCCGGAACGCAGTTACGGGGTGATCGTGCGGCGTGGCAAGGCGTTGTCGGCGCAGGCGCGGGCGTTCATCGAGCTGATCCAGCCGGAGTTGTTCAGCCCGCGCGATTACGACCAGAGCGGGCATTCCGAGCGGTGAGGGGTGTTCGGCAGGGCTGCGCCCTGCACCTGCCGAAGCCGAAGCAACGGCAACAGCGGGCTATCCGTGGGATGGCGGGGCGGCGTGGGTGGGCAGGACACGCCGTAAACCCGTCCATGGGGGCTCGATGGCGCCATCCATGGCGCCAACGGTCCTGCCCACCCACGCCGTCCCGCCTCTGACAGATTCCCGCGATCTGTCGGGGTCGGATCCAGTTGCTGCGCAATGGGCTCTGACCCCCGCTGCAAATGATCGAAACCGGATTTTGTAGAGTCGAGCCATGCTCGACTGGCGGAAAAGCGATCGAAGAAGGCGACAAGCCCGGTGCCGGTCTGGCTAGACTGGCCCCATGTCCATCGAACTCCGCCACCTGCGTTACTTCCTCGCCGTTGCCGATACGCTGCACTTCGGCCAGGCGGCTGAGCGGCTGGGTATGTCGCAGCCGCCGCTCAGCCAGCAGATCCGCCAGCTGGAAGACCTGATCGGTGCGCGCCTGTTCGTGCGCAGCCATCGTCGTGTGCAGCTGACGCCTGCCGGTGAGCTGCTGCAGGAACGTGCACGCGCCATCGTGCAGCAGGTGGAAACGGCGGTGGACGAGGTGCAGCGCGCGCAGCGCGGTGAGCAGGGTGAGCTGCGCATCGGATTGACCCGCGCCACGCCGCTGTCGCCGCAGATTCCGCGTTCAATCCTGCAGTACCGCCAACGCTATCCGCAGGTGCGGCTGCAGCTGAGCGAGATGAACACCCTACAGCAGATCGATGCACTGCTCGATGGCAGCCTGGACGTGGGCATCATCCGCAAGCGCGCGTTGCCGCCGGAACTGGTTGCGCACAGCCTGTTCGTCGATCCGCTGGCGTTGATCGTGCATGCCGATCACCCTGCCCTGCGCAGACTGTCGAAACAGGGCACGCTGTCGCTGCGCGACTTCGCGCAGGAGCCGTTCGTGGCGTTCCGCCGCAGTGCCGGTGCCGGCATCCACGACCACATGATCGCGCTGTGTGCGGCGGCGGGATTCACCCCGCGCATCGTGCAGGAGGCGGGCGAGGCATCGACGCTGATCAGTCTGGCCGCTGCCGGTCTCGGTGCGGCGATCCTGCCGTCGTCCTGTGATCACATCCGGGTGGAAGGCGCGCGCTTCGTGGCGCTGGCCGATGCCGGGGCGCATTCGGAAGTGCAGCTGGCGTGGCACCGCGAGGGTGTGACGCCGCTGATCCGCAATTTTGCTGGGCTGCTGCGTGAGGCGTTCGCGGAAGGGTGAGGCGCAACTCACCCGGTAGCGGCCAACCTTGGTTGGCCCACGGCCACGGCGCCGACCAAGGTCGGCATCTACCAGAGCAGGTTCACGCCGTCACCGGCTGAGGGGCGCGCTGCTGCAGCGCCCAGACGATGCCACCGCCGATCAGGGTCAGCACGGCGGCGAACAGGCACACACCCAGCCAGTCCCACGCTGCATAGGCCAGGCCGCCCACACCACCGAGCACGCTCGAACCCAGGTAGTAGGCGAACAGGTACAGCGCCGACGCTTCGGCGCGCATCGCACCGGCGCGGCTGCCGACCCAGCTGCTGGCCACCGAGTGACCGCCGAAGAAGCCGAACGTCACCAGCGCGATACCGAGTGCCATCGTGCTCAGCCACGGCATCGCCAACAGCACGATGCCGGCACCAATCAGTGCGAACGAGATCAACAGGATGCGACCGCGCCCGTAGCGCGTGGCCTGCTGGCCCATCCACGCCGAACTGAAGGTACCAACCAGGTATACGCTGAAGATCAGCCCCACCACGGTCTGGCTGAGGTGGTACGGCGGCGCCAGCAGGTGATAGCCGAGGTAGTTGTAGAGGGTGACGAACACGCCCATCAGCACGAACGAGGTAGCGAACAGCCACGGCAGGCCCGGGTCGGCGAACAGCGTGCGCCAGCGCGACGGCAATTGGCGCAGGCCATCGCGGCGCGGGTGGAAGTGGCGCGACGGCGGCAGCTGCAGCCAGAGCAGGACGGTACTGGCGATGGCGATGATCGAGACGACGCCGATGCCCCAGCGCCAGCCCCAGTGGTCGGCGATGATGCCGGCCAGCAGGCGCCCGCTCATGCCACCGATGGCGTTGCCGCCGATGTACAGGCCCATCGCCAGGCCCAGCGCGCGGCTGTCCATTTCCTCGACCAGGTACGTCATCGCCACTGCCGGCACGCCGCTCAACGCCAGGCCGAGCAGCGTGCGCAGCACCAGCAGCGTGGTCCAGTCATCCACCAGCGCCGTGCACAGCGACAGCGTGGCCGAGGCCAACAGCGCGACGATCATCAAAGGACGGCGGCCGACCGCATCGGACAGCAGGCCGGCCAGCAGCATCGCCACCGCCAGCGTGCCGGTGGTCAACGACAGCGACATCGCGCTGCCGGCGGCGGACACACCGAAATGACGGCTGAACTCCGGCAGCAGCGGCTGCACCGTGTAGAGCAGGCCGAAGGTGGAGAAACCGGCCAGGAACAGCGCCAGCGCGGTGCGGCGGAAGGCCGGTGTGCCCTGCTGGATGCGGGTCTCGGCGATGGGATCGACAGTGGGGGGGCGGCGTTCGACTGCCGCCGCGGTTTCGCCAGTCATGGGATCGATGGGCCGGTGGGGCGGCCAAGCGTGGGAGGGAACGGGCCTCAGACTAGGCCCGTCCATCCAGTCGATCCATAACCTGATAGGTCAGGATTGATACATAAGAAGTATCAATTCAGCTTACAGACGCTGCCACTCGAAACCGTCGCCACGACGGTAGTACACCGCCACGGCGCGGCCGTAGAGCTTGTCGGCGTCAACGAAGCCGAAGAAGCGACCGTCGAAGCTGTTGCCACGGTGGTCACCCAGCACCAGTACCTTGCCGTCCGGCACCACCAGGTCAGCGATGTCCGGGCCGCCGCCCATGTCCAGGTCGAGGCTGGCATGGCGGTCGCCGAAGGCCTCCACGTCCTGCAGGTCGGCAATCTGCAGCGGCTGGCCGTTGATGCTCAGATGGCCTTCGCGCAGCTGCACATGATCACCGGCCACTGCAGCCACGCGCTTGATCAGGCGGGTGCCGTCGGCCGGTGAATCGAACACCGCCACTTCACCGCGCTGCGGAACGCCGGTCGACATCAGTTCCTTGCCGGTGAACGGCAGGCGCAGGCCATAGGCGCGCATGTCCACCACCACCCGATCGCCGGGCTGCAGGGTCGGCTGCATCGAGCCGCTGGGCACCACGTAGTGGTTGGCGAGGGTATCGCGGGCGGCGGCGAGCAGGCCAAGCATCACCAGCAGCGGCAGCGCCTCCTTCTTCAGCCAGGCCAGCGCGCGTTCGGAAAAGGGAGGACGGGCAACAGCATCCATGACAGGCTCCGGGTGGTTGGTAGCGGTATCAGACCACATGCGGGCGCAGGAGGTTCCCGCGCCTGGAACCTGTAGAGCCGAGCCCATGCTCGGCTTGCTCTTGTAGCGTCGAGCTTGCTCGACTGAGGCGCAGAGCAGTCGAGCAAGCTCGACTCTACGTAACGGCAGCCGAGCATGGGCTCGGCTCTACAATACGGGTTACGCAGGTTTTACGCGCCGGCCCGGCCGCGGGCATCGCACCTTTACGGGCAGCACGCGCATCGTGTGCCCACCGCGCCACAGGGCGCATTCCGCAAGGTGTTGTATGACCCTCCTGGTGATCCGCCACGCGTCTTCGTCGGCGCCGCGCCCGCAGCTGCCGGCGCAGCTGAGCGGCCATCGCGTGCTGTGCAGCGACTGCGCCAGCCTGTCCGAAGTGCGCCAGTGCCTGTGCCAGCCGCAGGCGCGCTCGGCCGACTGGGTACTGCTGGATGTCGGCGCCGCCGACGAGGCGCAATGGCAGGCCGAAGGTGGCGCGCTGCAGGCGGCGCTGGAACGGCTGCCGGCGCAGTACATCGAGCTGCAGGCCCCCAGCGAGCCCGGCCTGGATGCGCGCCTGCGCCTGCAGCATGGCCCCGCCGCGGTGGTGGTGGACCAGCGCAGCCAGCAGGCCGGGTATCCATTGTCGCTGGCCATTGTCGGCCGCCGTCTGGCACAGGAGGGCTGAGCCATGTCGATCTTCATCATCCGTGGCCCGGAAGCGGCCGGTGCCCTGATCCGCACCGCGATGCCGCTGCCGGCACCGGTCCTGAAGTCACTGGTGCATCGCGCGATCGACGCCGGTACCAGCGTGGCGATCCGTGCCTGTGGTTCGGAACAGGAACTGCTGGACGCGCTGCGCGTGGCTGACCACAGCCGCGGCGAGGTGACCCTGCTGGATCCGGGTGCGTGTGCCAACAGCCTGCGCCTGCAGCGCCTGCTGCCGTACCTGCACAACGCCTACGTGGAAGTGCATGACGACGGCGCGGTGGCCGAGCCGTGCCTGCCGGCGGGTGTCGGTCAGCGGCTGGGCATCGCTGCTGGGTATGGCGCGCAGAGTTATGTGCTGGCGCTGGATATCGCGCTGGATCACCTGGGCCTGGCCGAGCAGGCGAACCGGGTGCACGTGGGGACGTAAGCCGCTTGTGTAGAGTCGAGCTTGCTCGACTGGCTTTTCGTGGAAAGACCGTCGAGCAAGCTCGACGCTACACAAAGAAAAACGGCGGGGTTCCCCCCGCCGTTTTCGCTTTCTTATTTCAGCCCGCGGAACTTCAGCAGCGGTTCCACCGACGGGTCCTTGCCGCGGAAATCGCGGTACAGGGTCGACAGCTCCACGCTGTTGCCGCGCGAGAGGATCTTGTCGCGGAACTCCTGGCCATTGGCCGCCGTCAGGCCACCGTGTTCGGTGAACCACTGGTAGGCGTCATGGTCCAGCACTTCGGCCCAGAAGTAGGCGTAGTAACCGGCCGAGTAACCACCACCCCAGATGTGGTCGAAGTAGGTGGTGCGGTAACGCGGCGGCACCTGCGGCAGGTCGACCTTGAACTTCTTCAGCGCACTGGCTTCAAAGGCGCCGACATCCTGCAGCGGCGCATCGGCCTTCTGCGTATGCCAGGCCAGGTCCAGCAGCGCGGCCGACAGGTACTCGGTGGTCGCATAACCCTGGTTGAAGCTGCGTGCCTTGAGGATCTTGTCGACCAGTTCCTGCGGCATCGCCTCGCCGGTCTTGTAGTGCTTGGCGTAGTTGGCGAACACCTTCGGATCCAGCGCCCAGTGCTCGTTGAACTGCGACGGGAACTCGACGAAATCACGCGAGGTGGCGGTACCGGCGATCGACGGGTACTTCACGTTCGAGAACATGCCGTGCAGCGCATGGCCGAACTCATGGAACATCGTGGTCACGTCGTCGAAGCTGATCAGCGCAGGCTGGCCGGTGGCCGGCTTGGTGAAGTTGCAGACGTTGTAGACCACCGGCTTGGCACCGGTCAGGCCGTCCTGCTCGACGAACACGTCCATCCAGGCGCCGCCGGACTTGCTGTCACGCTTGAAGTAGTCGGTGTAGAACAGGGCCAGCGAGGTGCCGTCCTTGTCGAACACTTCATACACCTTCATGTCCGGGTTGTAGGTCGGAATGTCGGTACGCGGCTTGAAGGTGATGCCGTACAGCTGGGTAGCGGCGTAGAAGACGCCGTTCTGCAGCACGTTGTCCAGTTCGAAGTACGGCTTGATCTGCGACTCGTCCAGATCGTACTTGGCCTTGCGGACCTGCTCAGCGTAGAAGTCCCAGTCCGAAGCAGCGACCTGGAAACCACCCTTCTGCGCGTCGATCACCTTCTGGATCTCGCCGGCCTCTGCGCGGGCCTTGGCGGTGGCGGCCGGCACGGTGTCGGTCAGCAGCTTGAGCGCGGCAGCCGGGGTCTTGGCCATCTGGTCGCCCAGCTGGTAGTCGGCGAAGGTGTCAAAGCCGAGCAGCTTGGCCTTCTGCGCACGCAGCTGGGCCAGGCGCTGCACGGTCTGCCGGGTGTCGTTGGCATCGCCACGCTCGGCGCGGGTTTCCGAAGCCTTCAGCACGGCGGCACGCTGGTCGCGGTCGCTCAGCGAGCCGAGCACCGGCTGCTGGGTGGTGTTCTGCAGCGGCAGCAGGAACTTGCCATCCAGCTTGCGGTCCTTGGCGGCGTTGGCGGCGTTGTTGATCGCGTCCTCGTCCAGGCCGGCCAGCTTGGCCTTGTCGTCGACAACGACGGCCGCAGCGGCGGTGGCGGCCACCAGGCGGGTATGGAACTGGGTGGAAAGGGTGGTCTCTTCCACGTTGAGCTTGCGCAGACTCGCCTTGTCGGCATCGGACAGCTGCGCACCGGCGCGCACCAGGCCGTCGTAGTAGTGCTCGACCAGGCGCTTCTGCACCGGGTCCAGCTCCAGCGTGTCACGCTGGTCGTACAGCGACTTCACGCGCGCGAACAGCTTCGGATCGAGGTTGATCTCGTCCTGGTGCGCGGCCAGCTTCGGCGCCACGTCTTCCTGGATCTTCTGGCGCGCATCGTTGGTATCGGCCTGGACCAGGCCGAAGAAGATGCGCGACACGCGGTTCAGCGTCTCGCCGCTGCGCTCCATCGCCACGATGGTGTTGTCGAAGGTGGCCGGCTCGCTGCTGTCAGCGATCTTGCGCACGTCGGCCAGGTGCTGGCGCATGCCTTCCTCGAACGCCGGCAGGTAGTCGCTGTCCTTGATCTTGTCGAACTGCGGCGCCTGGAACGGCAGCGTGCTGGCGCTCAGCAGCGGATTGGTGGAGGCTTCGGCCGGCTGCTGGGCCGGGGCTTTCTGGGCATCGGACACGGGGGTGGACTCCTTGCCGGAACAGGCCGCCAGCGCCAGGCTGATGGCGGCGGCCAGGACTACGGTACGCGACATGTAAAACACTCCTTGGGCAGACGGTACGGGATACCAGCCCTCCACCCTACTCCTGTCGCGCTCGCCCGGCATGTGCCGGACGTGGCGTCTATGCGGCGGCCTGCGGCCGGCTCAGACCGTACCGCGGGTCTTGCCGATCCAGGGCCGGTAGAACTCGCGGATGGCGGCCATGTCGGCGGCGTCATCGCCGGTCGGCGTGAACAGCGGGCCGATGCCGATGGTCTTCTCCGGGTAGTGGAAATACGCGGCCAGGATCGGCACGTCGGCCATCCGCGCGATCTTCAGGAAGCCGGCCTTCCAGTCCTTCACGGCCTTGCGGGTCCCCTCGGGCGTGATGGCGAACCACATCTTCTCGTTGTTGCGCAGCAGGTCCACCGCCTGGCCCACCGTCCCCTGCGGCGAGCTGCGGTCCAGCGGGATCACGCCCAGCTTGTGCAGCAGCGGGCCGAGCGGCCACCAGAACAGCGATGCCTTGCCCAGCACCTTCACCTTCATGCCCAGCGCGATCTTCGCGGCCATGCCCCACAGGCCGTCCCAGTTGGACGAATGCGGGGCGATGATGAAGACCAGCCTGGGGATGTCAGGCAGGGTACCGGTCACCTTCCAGCCGCCCATGCGCAGGGTGCAGCGCGCCAGCCAGCGCAGGAAGGCGTTGGGTTTGACCTGCGGCATCTGCGGCGGCACGGCCGGCAGCAACGAAGTCGGGTTGTTCAAGCAATCACTCCCAGTCACGTGATGAGCGCCCGCGCTTGATCTGCGCGCGCCCGCGTTTGGCGTCCAGACGACGCAGTTTCGACCCGAGGGTCGGCTTGGTGGCCTTGCGCGGCTTGGGCACGCTCAGCCCGGCCTGGATGAAGGCCGCCAGCCGATCGCGCGCATCCTCGCGATTGCGATCCTGGGTCCGGAAACGTTGCGCGTCGATGACCAGCACGCCTTCGCCGGTCATGCGCCGGTCACGCCGCGCCAGCAGGCGCGCGCGCAACGGTTCGGGCAACGAGGGCGAGTTGGCCACATCGAAACGTAGTTCCACCGCGGTGGAGACCTTGTTGACGTTCTGGCCACCGGCGCCACTGGCACGCACGAACCGCTCGACGATCTCGCCGTCGGGGATTTCAAGCTGCGCGCTGATGGTGACCGGTCCACTGCCCATCCGCGCATTGTAGCGGCAGCCACGCACCGGAGTGCGGCATCGCGCCCCGTATGCCGCCGATCAGGTACCGAACACGCCGCCTTCGCCTTGGCTGCGGGTATGCTGGCCGTCCCATGTACTGCAGGAAGCCCCGCATGACCCGCACCGCACCCGCCCTGCCGTCCCTGCTGCGCCGCGCCGCCCTGCTGCTGGCGCTGGCCGTGGCCAGCGTTCCGGCCCTGGCCGCGCCGCCGACCGATGGCGACATCAACCGCCTGCTGTCGGCGTCACGCGCGCAGAGCATGATCGACACCATGCTGCCGCAGATCGAGGCGATGCAGCAGCAGCAGTTCCAGCAGGTAGCCGCACAGCGCCAGCTCAATGCCCAGCAGCAGGAACAGCTGAAGCGGATCCAGGCGCGGACCAGCCAGACCCTGCGCCAGGCCCTGTCGTGGCAGCAGCTGCGGCCGATGTACGTGGACCTGTACAAAAAGACCTTCAGCAAGGAAGACGTGCTGGCGATGGCCGAGTTCTACGAGAGCGCGGCCGGCCAGAGCCTGCTGGACAAGACCCCGGCGCTGATGCAGAACGTGATGGTCGCGATCCAGGCGCGCATGCAGCCGCTGTTTGCGGACCTGCAGAAGGATCTGGAAGCGATCGTCAACGAGCCGGAAAAGAAATGAGGTAGTGCCGGCCGCTGGCCGGCTCCCCATTACATCTGGAATCACGCAGATGCCGGCCAGTGGCCGGCACTACCGTCAATCGGTATCCACCTGCCAACCGAACAGGTCCAGCGCCTTCTGGAACCCGCCGTCCAACGGCGCACGCACGTCCACCGTGCCACCGTCCGGATGCGGGAAGCGCAGGCGCTCGGCGTGCAGCAGCATGCGGTGCACGCCCTGCATGCGGAAGATGCGGTTGTGGCGGCCATCGCCGTGGCTGGTGTCGCCGATCATGTGATGCGAGAGGTGCTTGAGGTGCCGGCGGATCTGCCGGAAGCGTCCGGTCTGCGGCTGGCAGCGCAGCAGTGCGTAGCGCGAGCTGGTGAATTCACCGACCGGCACCGACAGCTCGCCGGTGGCCAGGCGCTGGAAGTCGGTGATCGCCGGCTTTTTCACCGGCTTGCCCGGGCCGCCGTCCAGATCATGATCGACCTGCCAGGTGAGCTCGGCCGGCCAGCCCCGGCAGATCGTCAGGTAGTCCTTCAGCACTTCGCCGCCCATCAGGGCCTTGCCCAGCGCACTGGCGGTATCGCGGTCGAAGGCCAGCAGCAGGCAGCCACTGGTGGCCCGGTCCAGGCGATGCACGAGGAAGATCGGGCGGCCCAGCTGCTCGCGCAGGCGGTCGGCCAGGAAGTCGTCTTCGCCACGGGCCAGCTTGCTGTCGTGGACCATCAGCCCGGCAGGCTTGTTGACCACGGCCAGGCGCTCATCCAGGTGCAGCAGCTGCAGGGGCGGGGTGTCGGTCTCGACCGCGGCGAGGGTATCGGGTTCGGTGCTCACGGCAGGATTATCGGGGCTGGGCACTGAATGGGGTAGAGCCGGCCGCTGGCCGGCTGTCTCCGGGCAGTCGGATGGCTGCGGTTGCCGACCAGCGGCCGGCAACCGCGTGCCAACCAAGGTTGGCACCTACCTGTAGAGCGGTCAGGCGCTGCGCACGGCCAGCAGCTCGCCATTGCCCACCGGCACCAGGCTGGTGCTGAAGTCCGGATCAGCGTCCAGCAGCACGCGCAGCGGTTGCATCTCTTCCGCATGCGAGGTGGCGTTGTCCACCACCAGCAGGCCACCGGGACGCAGCACGCGGCGCATCTGCGGCCACCAGCCGGCGTACTGCCCGCGGTCCGAATCGAGGAACAGCAGGTCGATGCAGGCATCGGCGGCCTGCGCCAGCCAGAGCCCGGCATCGCCATGGACCAGGCTGATGCGATCACCCAGGCCACTCCGTGCAAACGTGGCTCGCGCCATCGCCACCTTGTCGTCGGCGTACTCCAGCGTGGTCACGTGGCCGTCGATGGCTGTGGCTGCCTCGGCCAGCCACAGCGTGGAATAGCCGTTGGACGTACCGATTTCCAGCACCCGGCGAGCGTTGCCGAAGCGCACCAGCACCGACAGGAATTCACCGGTGTCGGGCGTGATGTTGAGCATGCGTCGGCCGCGCTCGCTTTCGCGTGCGTCGTTGTCGGCGCCGAAGCGGATCAGTTCGTCCTTGAGTGCCTGCAGCATGGGGCCTACTTCCACCACGCGCGCAGCAGCGCCACTGCGCCGACCGCACCGGACAGCCAGCTCCACGCCGGCACGTCGCCCCAGTACCAGCCCGGCGGCTGCAGCACATACATCAGTGCAGCGATGGCCAGCAGGCCGACACCGGTGATCGCGCCGACCGCATGCTTCTGCAGGCGCTGCACGCTGGCATCCAGTGCGGCCAGGTCGCGCGAACGCATCGACAGTTCGTGGCGGCCTTCCACCTGCTGGGTCAGCCAGGCGTGCACCAGGCGCGGCATGTCCGGCGCATGGGTCATGATTTCCGGCAGGCGCTTGCCGATCTCGCGTACCACCCGGCGCGGGCTGTAACGTTCGCGCAGGATCCTTGCCAGCACTGGCTTGGCCACCGCCCAGATGTCGATCTGCGGGTCGAGCTGGCGGCCGACGCCTTCGATGTTCAGCAGGGTCTTCTGCAGCAGGATCAGCTGCGGCTGCAGGGTCAGCTGGTAACGCTGGGCCACGCGGAACAGCTTCATCAGCACTTCGGCCAGCGAGATCTGCGACAGCGGCCGGGTGAAGTACGGCTCGCACACCGAACGCACGGCGGCCTCGAGGTCATCGATGCGCACGTTGTCCGGCATCCAGCGCGCCTGCACGTGCAGTTCGGCGATGCGGCGGTAATCGCGGTTGAAGATGGCCATGAAGTTCTCGGCCAGGTAGTACTGATCTTCCTGCGAGAGCTGGCCCATGATGCCGAAGTCCAGCGCGATGAAACGCGGGTTGGCGCGGCGCGCCGGATCGGTGTCGACCCAGATGTTGCCGGCGTGCGCATCGGCGTGGAAGAAGTTGTCGCGGAACACCTGGGTGTAGAACACCCGCACGCCCTTGGCGGCCAGCGCCTTGCGGTCGATGCCGGCCTTGTCCAGTGCGGCGATGTCATCGGACGGGATGCCCCACACGCGTTCCAGGGTCAGTGCCCGCTCGGCGGTGTGGCTCCAGATCACTTCCGGCACGTACAGATCGTCGCTGTTTTCCCAGAAGCGGCGCAGCACGCTGGCATTGGCGCCTTCGCGCTGCAGGTCCAGCTCGGCAGCCAGGGTGTTCTCGACTTCGGCCACCACTTCGCGCGGGCGGATCTTGTCGGCGCGCGGGTGGGTGCGCTCGACCAGGGCAGCCAGCGAATTGAGCAACGCGATATCGGCGTCGATCTGCTTCTCGATGCCCGGGCGCAGCACCTTGACCACCACCTGGCGGCCATCGGCCAGCGTGGCTGCGTGCACCTGCGCGATCGAGGCCGAGGCCAGCGGTTCGGTATCGAAGCTGGCGAAGGCCTCGCTGACCGGCAGGCCCAGCGCTTCCTCGACGATGCGACGCGCGGTCTCACCATCGAACGGCTTGACCCGGTCCTGCAGCAGGGTCAGTTCATTGGCCACATCCGGCGGCACCAGGTCGCGGCGGGTGGACAGGATCTGGCCGAACTTGACGAAGATCGGGCCCAGATCCTGCAGTGCCAGGCGCAGGCGTGCACCGCGCGACTGAGCAGCGATGTCGGCCGAGGCGCGCGGCACGAACGGCTTGGCCAGGCGCAGCCAGCGCTCGGCGGGAGTGCCCTGCAACAGGTCGTCGAGGCGGTAACGCAGGATCACCCGGCCGATGCGGCTGGCACGCAGCACGGCCTTCATGCGGCACCCCGCAGACGCTGCACACGGGCACCGAGGCGTTCGACGTCATCGCGCAGCACGTCCACATCGTCGTGGAAGGCATCCAGCTCGGCGCGCGGCACCACGTCACGCGATTCCTCGGTGATGAACTCGGCGGCGCTGTGGGCCAGGTCGATCGCGCCCTGGCGCGCATGCTGCAGGGCGCTGCGCAGGGTGTTGGCCACCTGCACGCCCAGCACTTCGCCGAACACGCTGACGAACGGCTGCTGCCAGTCAGGATCGAAGCCCTTGGCCAGCTGCTGCAGGCGACGCGCCAGTTCGGCATCACCGGCCACGCGCACGCGACCCTTGCCGTTGTTGTCGCCGCGCCGTGCGTTGGCCAGCAGCGGCAGCTGCGCCAGCACGCCGGCCAGGCTGCTGCGCACGGCCAGGTCGGCTTCCTGCGCGTCCACCGGGCCGACCCGCAGTGCATCACCGTCGACGCTGATGCGCATGGCCAGCGACGGCGCTTCCAGGGTCAGGTCGATGTGCCGGCCGTCGAGGCTGGCCAGTGCATGGCGGGTATCCGGATCCAGCGCCAGCGCGCGGTTCAGGGCGATCTGCAGGGCGCGGCCAGCGACCGGCTTGAGGGACTTGAGCAGGGAGAGAGCCATGTGCGCATTCTACCTGCGTGGGTGGGGGGCTTGGGCCGGGCTGCCGCCCGGCACCCGCAGATGCAACAGCAACGGCAACGGCAACAGCCGAAGCAACAGCGGGCATTCCGTGGGTAGGCGGGATGGGGCCGGTTGCGGGGGCCGCTGCAAGTCCCCCTCCGGGGCCCGGCCCAGCCGCTGGCGGCTGTGCGTTCGGGCGCTTGCGAAGCAGTGCTTCGCAAGCAAAGCGCCCTCACCCATGTAAGCTCGGTCGCCGCATGCTCGTGTGCGCTGTCCTGCGCACACGGCAAGACCGGGGTTGGGCGTCCTGCCCAACCCGCCCGAGGCATGCCTCGGGCCCATGCGGCTCACGCCCCCGCAACCGGACCCACCCCGCCTTCGACAGGTTCCTGCGATCTGCCGGAACGACTGGGGTCGGATCCCGTTGCTGCGCAACGGGCTCTGACCCAATGCTGATGGCATCTCGCGTTGGTGGATGCCGACCTTGGTCGGCGCTGGATTTCCGGGGGTGCCAACCAGGGTTGGCCGCTACTCGAGCCGGCCGTCAGGCGGTTCATCTGTGCCTCACCTGTGCGGCAATGGAAGGTTCATGCTGTACGGCCACGCAACGCACAGGACATCGCAACACCATGGCACGGACCCGGGTCGGCATCATCTTCGGGGGCAAGTCCTCCGAGCACGAAGTTTCGCTGCAGTCGGCGAAGAACATCCTCGATGCGCTTGATCGCGAGCGCTTCGAGCCGGTGCTGGTCGGTATCGACAAGCAGGGCCAGTGGCATCTGAGCCAGCCGGATACCTTCCTGATCAATGCCGATGATCCGTCGCGCATCGCGCTGCATCGGTCCGGTACGTCGCTGGCGGTGCGCCCGGGTGTGGAACAGGCACAGCTGCAGCCCTCCGATGCGGCCAGCGCGCTGGGCCAGATCGATGTGGTGCTACCAATCGTGCACGGGCCGCTGGGCGAGGACGGTGCGCTGCAGGGGCTGCTGCGCATGGCCAACCTGCCTTTCGTCGGTTCTCCGGTACTGGGCTCGGCGGTGGCGATGGACAAGGACGTGACCAAGCGCCTGTTGCGCGACGCTGGCCTGCAGGTGGCGCCGTGGCTGTGCATCCGACGTCACCAGGCCGCTGACGTCGATGTCGATGCGGTGATCGCGCAGCTCGGCCTGCCGCTGTTCGTGAAGCCGGCAAACCAGGGTTCGTCGGTGGGTGTGAGCAAGGTCAAGGATGCAGCGGGCTTCGCCGCGGCACTGGCATTGGCGCTGCGCTACGACCACAAGGTGCTGGTCGAATCGGCGGTGGTCGGCCGTGAGATCGAGTGCGCGGTGCTGGGCAACGAACAGCCGCAGGCCAGCCTGTGCGGCGAGGTGGTGGTGCACGACGAGTTCTACGCCTACGACACCAAGTACATCAACGAGGATGGCGCCGAGGTGGTCGTGCCGGCGGATATCGATGCTGCAACCCAGGCGCGTATCCAGCAGATCGCGCTGCGGGCCTACCAGGCGCTGGAGTGTGCGGGCATGGCGCGCGTGGATGTGTTCCTCACCGCAGACGGCGAGATCGTCATCAACGAGGTCAACACGCTGCCGGGCTTCACCCGCATCAGCATGTACCCGAAGCTGTGGGGCGCCAGCGGTGTGGACTACACCACGCTGATCACGCGCCTGATCGAACTGGCGCTGGAGCGCCATGAAGCTGATCGCGGATTGCACAGCGCCGTGTAGGGGCGCTCTGTGTCTCTGTAGAGTCGAGCATGGCTCGACGCTACAAAAAGGGCGTGCCGGCCAGCGGCCGGCACTACCCTGCGGTCTTCTAGCCGCGCTTGCGGAACATCGAAATCACTGCCAGTACCAGGAACACAACGAACAGGATCCAGGCGATGTTGCTGGCGGCACCGGCGATGCCGGAGAAGCCGAGCACGGCAGCGATGATGGCGATGACGAAGAAAATAACGGCGTAATGCAGCATGGTGCTCCTCGCAGATGTCCGGGCCGTTGGATGGCGTGGGTCCATCCTCCCGATCTGGCGGTGTGCAACCAGTGATGGCGACCTATGCGGCAGATGAAGCCTTCAGCCTGCGCAGCCCTTCTTCAATGCTGACCTGCGGCACGTAGCCGAAGTCACGGCGCGCCGGCTCCATGCTGTACCAGTGCGGCGTGCACAGCTGCTCGGCCAGGAAGCGGGTCAGCGGCGGCTCGCCACGCAGGCGCAGCAGCGGCCACAGCCGCTCGCAGACCGCACCGATGCGATAAGCGGTCTTGAAGCTGATCGCCTTGTCCACCGTTGGTGCCCCCACCGCGGACAGCAGCTTGTTGACCAGCTCGCGCATGGGCAGCGGTTCGCCGTTGGAAATGAAGTAGGCCTTGCCCGCACACGCGGCACCCGGTGCCAACGCTTCGAAGGCGAGGAAATGCGCGAGCGCGGCGTTGTCGATGTAAGTGGTATCCACCTTGTTGTTGCCATCGCCCACCAGACGCAGGCGGCCCTGCCGCGCACGTTCTGCCAGGCGTGGCACCAGTTGCTGATCGCCCGGGCCCCAGATCAGGCGCGGGCGCAGCGCCACCGTCGCCAACGAGGCGTCATTGGCCGCCAGCACGCGCTGTTCGGCAATCGCCTTGGTCGCCGCATACGGTGCCTGGAAATCCTCGCCGTACGGCACCTCATCAGCCCCCAGGCCTTCCACCGGGTGGGTCGCGCGGTGGGTCACGCTGGGCGTGGAGGTGTAGACCAGCCGGCTGATGCCGTGCGCGCGGCAGGCGGCGATCACGTTGTCGGTGCCGACCACGTTGGCCTGGTGGTAGCTGTCATAGCTGCCCCAGGCGCCGGCCTTGGCGCCGTTATGGAACACCGCATCGACGCCGGCCACTGCATGCAGCACGGCCTGCGCATCGGCCAGATCGCCACGGATCTGGCCCACGCCCATGGCCTGCAGTTCCGGGTAGTGGCTGCGGTTGAACGCCAGCACCTGGTGGCCACGTTCGACCAGCCCACGGCACAGCGCCTGGCCAAGGAAACCACCACCACCGGTGACCAGGATCTTCATGCGCGCTTCTCCAGTTCGGCGCTGGCCCAGACGGCGAGCTTCTCGCGGCCGATCTTGGCGTTGTGACGGATATCGACGGGGAACGCGGGGTGCATCAGTACGTGCTGCAGGTTCGCCTCGGGCAATCGCAGGGTGGCCTGGGCGCGCAGCGCCTCGCGCAACGCCGGGCTGTCGCTCTGGCCACGCTGCAGTTCCACGCACAGCACCGGCACCTGCGCACCCGCCGGGCCAACGCCAACCAGTGCCGTGCGCGCCACACCCGGCACGGTGTTGAACACCGGCTCCACCTGTTCGGTGTACAGCGGCCCCTGTGCGGTTTCCACGCGATGGGTCTTGCGGCCGCAGAACCACAGGCGGCCCTGCGCATCGAAGTAGCCCACGTCACCCATGCGATGCACCACGCGCGTGCTGCCATCGGCCAGCGTCTCGCGGATCTTCGCCGCCGCGGTGGCCTGCGGGCGGTTGAAGTAACTGTCGGTAGCGGTCGGTCCGGCCACGGTGATCTCGCCCACCTCGCCGGTGGCCAGCACGCGCGCCTGCGACCAGTCGGCCAACGGTGCGTCATCGATGGCGATGATGCGCACCTCATTCGGTTCAACCACGCTGCCCACGCAGGTACCGGCACCGGCCTCGGTGGCGGCACGGGTGCGCTCCAGCTCGCGGCCTTCCACCACCGCCACCGGCAGGCACTCGGTGGCGCCGTACGGGGTCCAGAACTGCGCATCGGCCGGCAACAGGCTGCGGATGGTGGCGACCACATCCGGCGGCACCGGCGCACCGGCCGAGGTCACCCGGGTCACCGTCGGCAACGGCCGGCCGTGACGGGCCAGCACCCGCATCAGCGCAGGCGAGCCAAACAGTTGGGTCACGCCGAAACGCTGGATGGCATCGTGCAGGCGTGCCGGGTCGGCCTGTGCCGGCCGGGTCGGGTCCATGTCCGGGATCACCGAGGTCAGGCCCAGCGCCGGGTCGAACAAGGCAAACGGCGGGAAGGTCGGCAGGTCCACCCCGCCCGCTTCCATGCCAAAGGCACTGCCCAGCAGCTGGATCTGGCCGACGAAATGACGGTGGCGGTAGACCACGCCCTTGGGCACGCCGGTGGAGCCGCTGGTGAACAGGATCGCGGCCATGTCCTCGCCATCGGTGGCGGCCAGCATCGCCCCCCCGTTGGCACCGGCGCGCTCCAGCGCGGCCAGCGTGGTCCCGCCCCAGCCGAGGCGGCGGCCGACGGTGACCAGGCGGGTCGCCGAGGGCGCCCAGCGCAGCGCCAACCGCGCCACGTGTGCCAGCGGAATGCCAATGAAAGCCTCCGGCTGCGCCTCATCCAGGCACTGCTTCAGCGCGCGTTTGTCGATGCCCGGGTCGACCAGCACCGGCACCGCACCCAGTTTGAACAGGGCAAACATCAACAGGAAGAACTCCGGCGACGGCCGCACCATCACCACCGTGCGCACCCCGCGACCGATCCCGTAGCCTGCCAGGCCAGCCGCCATGGCGTCGCTGCGGGCGTCCAGCTGGCGGTAATCCAGGGTCACGTCGTAGGCGGCCATGCCGTTGCCGGCGCCACGGCGGCCCGGGCAGCGGATGGCGATCTGGTCGGGCCGTTCACGCGCCAGTTCAGGCAAACGGGCGGCAATATTGCAGGGTCGGTTCATCCGTTCATTGTCGCCGCTTACGGAATTTCTTGCGCGGCGGCCAACTTCGTGGAAAATCCGCACCCTCGTTCCTGATTCCGACTGCCGCCCGAGGCGGCTTGCCCATGCAACATCCCTGCATGACCTGCGGCGCCTGCTGCACCCAATACCGCGTGGCCTTCCACTGGATGGAATCAGACGAGGTCACCCCCGGCGGCGTACCGCACCAGCTGACCGAGGTGCTGGACCCGCATCGCCTGTGCATGCGCGGCACCCACTCCAAGCCGGTACGCTGCGTGGCGCTGGATGCGCAGATCGGCGTGTATTCACGCTGCACCATCCACCCCAACCGGCCCAGTGTGTGCCGTGAGGTGGATGCGTCGTGGGAGTACGGCAAGGCCAGCCCGCAATGCGACAAGGCGCGCATCGCCTATGGCCTGGATCCGTTGACCCTGGCCGACTGGCGCTGGCGCGACGAAGCGGGCAACGACGACGACCACCCGGACGACAACGGCAACAGCCCGTCACCGCAGGCGCCGATCGCGGCGTAGTGGTAGTGCCGGCCGCTGGCCGGCAACCTCATGAACCCGGCGCGCATTGCGCGCTTGCCGGCCAGCGGCCGGCACTACCGGGAACCGATCAGATCGGGTTCTTGTCCAGGAACGCGCGGATTTCCGGCACCAGCACTTCGTGCTTGTCTTCCAGCACGTAATGCCCGGCGTCCTCGAAGGCATGCACCTGGGCCTGCGGCAGCGCAGCCTGGAAGCCCTTCAGGAAGTGGTGGTCGAACACGAAGTCGCGCAGGCCCCAGCCGAGGAAGGCCGGGCGGTCCGCGAACGACGGCAGCGCTTTGCCGGCACGCTCCAGCAGCGACCAGGCCTTGTCGGCCGGCGACAGCGGGATGTCCTGCATGAAACGGATGGTGCTGATGCGGTTGGCGTAGCTGTTGTACGGCGACACGTAGGCGCGGCGCACGTCGGCCGGCATCTTCCGCTCCACGCCCAGCCACGAGGCACCGGACGAGAACGCGTTGAAGGTGCGGATGATCCACTCGCCGATCTTCCAGTGGCGGCCCAGCGCGATCTGCCACGGCATCGTCTTCGCCGCCGGCATCGGGAACGCGGCGGTGTTGAGCACCACCAGGCGCTTCACCTGGTCGTGGTGCGACAGCGCCCAGCCGAAGCCGATCATGCCGCCCCAGTCGTGCACGGCCAGGGTCACCGGACCGGTGATGCCCAGGTGCTTCAGCAGCGCGTCGAGATCGTCCACGCGCGACTGCAGCGTGTACTCGTAGCGGCTGTCATCGGGCTTGTCCGACAGGCCCATGCCGATGTGATCCGGCACGATGCAGCGGTACGTGTCCGACAGGCCGGCCACCAGCGTGCGCCAGTAATAGCTCCACGACGGGTTGCCGTGCACCATCACCACCACTTCGCCATCGCGCGGGCCTTCGTCGAGATAGTTCATCGACAGGCCGGGGCGGACCTCGAAGCGCTGCGGGTGGGCGGGGTAACCGGGAAGCTGGGACATCGAATCGCACCTGTAGAAAGGGCCGGTAGAACCGGCCCCTGGACACTTGGAAAAATCATCGCTGCCCATCGTGCAGCAGGTCAGCGGTGACTTTGTTACCAGACCACTTCAGCCATCGAGCAGTTCAGGCCCGAGCCAATGCCCAGAAGCGCGATGCGATCGCCCTTCTTCAGCTTGCCCAGCTGCTTGAGCTTGCTCAGCACGATCGGCACCGAGGCCGGGCCGATGTTGCCGTGCTCGCCGAAGATGGTCATGACCTTCTTCGGGTCGATGCCGAAGTTCTTGATGAACGCAGCAGTGTGCGGCTGGCTGACCTGGTGGATCACGAACTGGTCCAGCTCTTCCACGGCCCAGCCCAAGGCGATCTTGGCCGCGGTGAAGGTCTTCTGGGCCAGCTTGATGCCTTCGATCAGCAGCAGGCGGGTGTCGGTGACCATGCGGTCCAGGTTGCCCAGGCACAGCTGGTTCCACTCGGTGGCCGAGCGGGTCACGCCACCCTTGTAGCGCGGGGCGTCCGGTACCAGTTCCGAGCGCGCCATCACCATCGCGGCGGCGCCCGAACCCGTGGTCAGGGCGGCCAGCTCGTTGCGGAAGTCGTCGGCGGTGACGTCCGGGGCGGTCATCCGCTCCAGGGTCTTCTCGTACACCAGGTTGGCGGTCTCGCCATCCACCACCAGCGCGTAGTCGATGTCGCCGCGCTCGATCATGCGCGCCGCGATATCCATGCCGTTGATGAAGGCCAGGCAGGCATTGGCGACGTCGAAGGTCATGCACTCGTCGCTGACGCCGAGGTTGCCCGACACGATGGAGGCGGTGGACGGCTCCAGGTAGTCGCGGCTGACCGAGGTGTTGACCAGCAGGCCAACCTGCGTTGCATCGATGCCCGCGTCTTCCAGCGCCTTGCGGCCGGCCATGGTGGCGGCATCGGACGCAAGCACGCCGTTGTCCCACAGGCGGCGGGCATGGATGCCGGCGATATCGCCGAGCACGTCGGTGCGGATACCGAGGCGATCCAACGTCGGCTGCAGCCGCTCGTTGATTTCCTTGGTCGTCAGCGTGTGCGGCGCATCAACGTGTGCCAGGCCGGCGATCGAGACATTCTTGAAGAGCATCGAGGTTAGCGCCAAGGCTCAGGCAAAAGGGGGCGCTATTCTATAACCCCCGGGGCCTTCACCGCATCTTTACGAATTCAGGCTTGGCCGTATGGTGAAGCGTTCAGCGCGGCGGGCACTGGAAAGCGGCGAAGCGCTGGCTGCCATCGGCCGGAGCGGCGGCAGCCTGTACGGCGTTGGCGCCTGCGCTCGGGGCCTCGTTGCGGGCCAGGGTTTCCAGCTCTTCCTGCACACGCAGCGGGTTGCGGTTGTAGAAGCCGACCTTGCTCTTCACGGTGACCACCACCTCGCCCTTGGCGATGCAGCCAGCGGGAACCGGGCCTGCCGGCAGCACGCGGGTCGCCTTGCCGGCCGGTTCGATCGGCACCCAGGTACAGGCGGTGACGGTGAGCAGCAGGGAGGAAAGCAGCAGAACGCGCATGGGCAGATCCTGGAAGGGTATGGGGGGATTCTGCCTGAACAGCCTGAATCGGGGGTAGCCGGTGGGTGGGGTCAGATCCCCCGCAGGGGAGCCTGACCCCGCCTTCGGGTCACGGAGTTGCCGACCAGCGGCCGGCACTACCACGGCAAGGTTGCCGGCCAGCGGCCGGCACTACCAGAGCAAGGTTGCCGGCCAGCGGCCGGCACTACCAGAGCAAGGTTGCCGGCCAGCGGCCGGCACTACCTGGGGAGGCCTGCCCGCGGGGGCGGGCAGGCGCATCCCTCATTTCTTGACCGGGTTGCCTTCGGCGTCGATCACCGTCACCTCGCCCAGGTTCAGCGCACGCACGGCCGCTTCGGTCTGCTTGAGATCACCCACCACCACCCAGGTCAGCGCCTGTGGCTTGATCTCGGCGGCGGCCTGCTGCACCTGCGCCGGGGTCATCGCCTCGATCTCGGCCTTGCGGCGCAGCACGTAGTCATCCGGGCGCTTGAACTGCACGATCGAACCGATGGTCGACGCCACCGCGCTGGCGGTCTCGTAGGCACCGGGCAGGCTCAGGGTCTGGATGTTGCGGATGCGGTTGACCTCGGCGGCGGTGGCCGGCTTGCTGCCGTCGGCGAACGCGGCGATTTCCTTGCGCATTTCCGCCATCGCCGGGCCGGTCTTGTCGATCTGCACCGGCGCGCTGGCCATCCACGGGCGCTGGCCCACCGAATTGATCGCGCTGCTGCGCGCACCATACGACCAGTGCTTGTCCTCACGCAGGTTCATGTTCAGGCGCGAGGTGAAGTCGCCACCGATCACGCCGTTGGCGATATCGAAGCGGGTCGAGCTGGTGGCGCTGGACGGCGCGACCACCTGGCCG
Source organism: Stenotrophomonas sp. 86428_Sma (assembly GCF_056481585.1). Classification (NCBI taxonomy): domain Bacteria; kingdom Pseudomonadati; phylum Pseudomonadota; class Gammaproteobacteria; order Lysobacterales; family Lysobacteraceae; genus Stenotrophomonas; species Stenotrophomonas sp. 86428_Sma. The sequence goes on along the minus strand of NZ_CM151156.1, from coordinate 210,856 downwards.
GCGAACAGGTTGGCCTGCACCGCGCCCGGCTGGTCGATCAGGAACACACGCGGGCCCTTCGGCAATGCGACGTCGGTCGCCGCCTTCACCTGCGGAGCATCGCCGGCAGCCTTCCAGTCGCCCAGCTGCTTGTCCAGCAGCGGCACGATTTCCGCCAGCGTGGTATCACCGACCACGATCAGGGTGCCGTTCTGCGGGCGCAGCCAGTCGTGGTGGAAATCAACCAGATCTTCGCGGGTCAGGCCGCTGATCGCCGCCTCATCGCCACTGCCGGTGAACGGAATGGCATACGGGTGGCCCTTGCCATACAGCAGTGGCGGCAGCACGCGCATCGCCACCGCACCCGGGTTGACCTTCTCCTGCTGGATGCCGGCGATCCAGGTCGCCTTGACCCGGTCGATCTCACCCTGCTCGAAGCGCGGCTCGCGCAGCAGGTCGCGGTACAGCGCCAGCGACGGTGCCAGGTTTTCCTTCAGTGCCGACAGGTCCACGCTCATCGAGTCCAGGCCGGCCGAGGCATCCAGGCTGGCGCCCAGCGCATCGGCAGCATCGGCGAAGGCCAGCGAGCCGAGCTTGCCGGCGCCTTCGGTCATCAGGCTCATGGTGAAGTTGGCGGTGCCCGGCTTGCGGCCCTGGTCGGCGCTGAAGCCACCCGGGAACTGGTAGCTGAACTGCACCACCGGAATCTCGTGGCGCTCGGCCAGGATCACCTGGGTGCCGTTCTTCAGCGTGGCGCGCTGCAGCGCCGGGAACTTCAGCTGCGGGAACTCGCGGGTCTGCGGTACGCCGGCCTTGCGGTCGACCTGCTCGGGCAGCGTGCTGTACTTGGGATCCACCGCAGGAACGTTGAACGGCTTCGGCGCCTGGCTCGGGTCTTCCTTCAGCGCCACACGCTCACCCGGTGCGATCACCAGGGTGTGGCTGCCCTTGTCCAGCCACTGCGCACCCAGCCGGCTCAGATCAGCGGCACTGGCCTTCTCGATGTTGGCCAGCGAGGTGCGGAAGCAGCCCGGGTCGCCGGTGAACACCGCGCACTCGGCCAGTGCGTCGGCCTTGCCACCAAAGCCGCCGATGCGCTCGATGCCGCGGATGAAGCCGGCGCGGGCACCGGTCTTGGCGCGCTCCAGCTCGGCCGCGGTCGGGCCCTGCTTGATCAGGCGGTCCAGTTCCTCGTCGATGATCTTCTCGACCTTGGCCGGGTCCTGGCCCTGCTTGACCGTCGCCATGATCACGAAGTTCGAACCCAGCTGCGAGGTCGAAAGGCCCGAGGCGATGCTGTCCACCAGTTTGTCCTGGTGCTGCAGGCGCTGGCTCAGGCGCGAGGACTTGGCGCCGCCCAGGACCTGCGCGAACAGCTGCAGCTGATCGACATCGGTGGTGCCGACCTGCGGCACGTTCCAGGCGCGGTAGATGCGCGCCTGCGGCACCTTGTCGGTCATCGTCTCGCGCGTGTCGGCGCTGCGCTTGGCCACGTTCACTGCCGGCTGCGCCATGGTCGGGCCGGCCGGGATGCTGCCGAAGTACTTGCCGACCTTTTCCTTGGCAGTGGCCAGGTCGATGTCGCCGGCCAGCACCAGCACCGCATTGTTCGGGCCGTACCAGGTGCGGAACCAGGTCTTCACGTCATCCAGCGACGCCGCGTTCAGATCGTTCATCGAACCGATCACGCCGTGGTGATACGGGTGGCCTACCGGGTACAGCGCCTTGTTGAGCTGGTCCCAGGCCTGACCGTACGGCTGGTTCTCGCCCTGGCGCTTCTCGTTCTGCACCACGCCACGCTGCTCGTCCAGCGCCGCCTGGTCGATCGCACCGACCAGATGGCCCATGCGGTCCGACTCCATCCACAGCGCCATGTCCAGCGCGGTGGTGGGCACGTTCTCGAAGTAGTTGGTGCGGTCGGTATTGGTGGTGCCGTTCTGGTTGGTGGCACCGACCTGCTTGAACGGTTCGAAGAATTCGCCGTCGTGGTTTTCGCTGCCCTGGAACATCAGGTGTTCGAACAGGTGCGCGAAGCCGGTACGGCCTGCCGGTTCGTCCTTGCTGCCCACGTGGTACCAGACGTTGACGGCGACGATCGGCGCCTTGCGATCGGTATGCACGATCACGCGCAGGCCGTTGGGCAGGGTGAACTGCTCATACGGGATATCGACCTTGGCCGGTGCGGTCGGCTTGGCCGCCAGCGCATGGGAAGGCACAAGCGTGCCCAGGGCGGTGCTGAGGGCGACGGCCAGCAGTGCAGCGCGCGGGCGAAGGGCGAGAGACATATCCGGATCCTTGGTCACATAGGTGAACCCCGATCCTAGCCTGCGCACGCAGCGGCAGGAATCGGCCAGCAGTCACTGGGGGTGTTTGCCCCTGTGCCCCATCCGCAGCGCCGATCTGCGCTGCCTGACCGGTCACAAGCGCCCGCCAGGACCGTCCGGACAGTGTCCGCAGCACATCGAATGGACAGGTGTCCGCCTACCGGACACTTCTCGACCGAACAAAAACTCTTGCAAATCAACAACTAAAAGTTGGCACGGGGATTGCTTGGTACTTCCTGCGCCAGGAAGGGCTTCAGATGAAAGCTGACTGAAGACTGAACAAATGCAGGAAACCGAAAATTTTCCTTGCAAGCCCAGAATCGGTGTACTACATTACTACCACACCACTGATCACCAACACTAAACAGGCCCCGTCATGAACGCCAAGACCATTGCCATCGCCATCGCACTGATCGCCGGCACCGCGGTTGTTTCGTCGGTGCAGGCCTCCGAATCCATCCAGACCCTGGCCACCGTGCAGGTCCGCCCGGCCGCCGACCAGCTGGCCCAGCAGGCCTGGGAACAGGCCAGCGGCATCCCGACCCTGGCCACCGTGGAAGTGCGCCCGAGCGCCGACCAGCTGGCCGAGCGCAATGGCTACGTTGCCGCCCCGGTTGCTGCCGCGATGCCGATCACCACCCTGGCCTCGGTGGAAGTGCGCCCGAGCCTGGAACAGCGCGTCGCCCTGGCCGCCGAAATGGAAGCCCAGCGCTACGCCGCCACCCTGGCTGCTGCCGCCACCAACGTCGCCAACTCGGTCATCGTCAACCTGCCGGCCCTGCAGGTGCGCCCGAGCGCCGCCGACCTGCAGGCCCTGGCCACCGAAACCGCCCAGGTCCTGCTGCGCCCGTAAGCGGTGCCGCCCTGCCCAGCGCAGGGCGTGCGCCGTAAAGGCGGCGGTCGTCGCAGGTACACTGCGCCGATGAATGCCGCGCCCCAGTTCCATGTGATCCTGTTCCAACCGGAAATCCCGCCCAACACGGGCAATGTGATCCGGCTCTGCGCCAACACCGGCGCGCAGCTGCACCTGGTCGAGCCGCTCGGCTTCGCACTGGAAGACAAGCAGCTCAAGCGCGCCGGCCTGGACTACCACGAGTACTCGCGCCTGCAGGTCCACCCCGACCTGGACACCGCGCTGGCGCGGATCGCACCGAAGCGCTTGTTCGCACTGAGTACCCGGGCCAGCGTGCGCTACGACAGCGTGGCGTTTGAAGATGGTGATGCCTTCCTGTTCGGCCCGGAAAGCCGCGGCCTGCCGCAGGACGTGCTCGATGCCTTGCCCGATGGCCGCCGCCTGCGCCTGCCGATGCGGCCGGACAACCGCAGCCTCAATCTTTCCAACACCGTCGCCGTGGTGATGTATGAAGCGTGGCGGCAGCACGGGTTTGCCGGCGGGGCGTAACGCCACGCGTCTCTCTTCTGCCCAATTGCTGTGGCGGGCGCATGCGTTCATGGGCGTTACTTTTCTTTCCGCGCGGAAAGAAAAGTAACCAAAAGAAACGCGCCGCCATCCGCGAGCCGGTGCTGCGCACCGGTACCCTGCGCTCCTCGGCCCGCCGGGGGACGCCGCGGAACTCGCTGCGCTCAGACACCCGCGCCTCTTCGCCCCCGCCGGACCCGCGGTGCTCGGCTCGCTTCAAGGCGGACCCAACAGCCGCTCAGTAGATCCACGCCATGCGTGGATATCTTCCGCCTGGATCAATCAGGAGCGGGCGCCATCGCGTTGCCTGGAATGCGTACGATTGCCCGCAGAAGGAAACTCCAGACCATCAATATCAGCATGCGTGCCGCACAAGCCCAAGCCCATTGCCGTCGGGTCGATCCCGCCGGATGAGATTCTCAGCACACCTGCATGTTGCTCGATAGCCACTGTGCCTAGTTCGGACTGATGAATCAGCTTTCCGCCTTCTGGCTTCATATACAGCACGAAGGAGCAGACGTGCTGCATCGCCTGGGTACTGTGCAGCTCAACCCTATAGCCCAGTGATTCTTCGACAATCGACAGGCTGTCCCTGAACCCATCGCGGCAACTGCGCCCGCTGCCCGGTTCGGTACACAGATCGCTCGCCTGCGAATAGCTGCCTGTCCATGCCCCATGATCGCTGTCGCCTGCCCACGCCATCTGCAGCACGGAGGCTTGAAGAAGCAGCGAGAGACACAGCAGCCTTACAGCGGGATTGTTCTTCATTCAGCTTGCATCTCCGGATAGGCGTCTCATTTCGCCCACCCTACTCGGCAACGCCGGCCAGCGGCCGGCACTACCGGTGCACTCAGAACGCGTTGATGCCGGTCAGTTCGCGGCCGATCACCAGCTGGTGCACGGTCTCGGTGCCTTCATAGGTGATCACCGATTCCAGGTTCAGCGCGTGCCGGATCGCCACGTGCTCGGTGGTGATACCAGCGCCGCCCAGCAGATCGCGACACTCGCGGGCGATGTCGATGGCCATGCGGCAGTTGTTCCACTTGGCCAGGCTGACCTGCTGCGGCTGCAGCTGGCCGGCTTCCTTCAGGCGGCCCAGCTGCAGCGCCAACAGCTGCGCGGTGGTGATGCGGCGGGCCATTTCGGCCAGCTTGATCTGCGCACTCTGCGTGGCGGCCAGCGGGCGTCCGAACAGCACGCGCTCCTTGGCATAGCCCAGTGCTTCATCCAGGCAGGCAATGGCGGCACCGATCGGGCCCCAGCTGATGCCGTAGCGGGCCTGGGTCAGGCAACCCAGCGGCCCCTTCAGGCCCTTCACGTTCGGCAGGCGGTGGCTGTCGGGCACGCGCACGTCATCGAAGAACAGCGCGCCGGTCAGCGATGCACGCAGGCTCATCTTGTGCTTGATCTCCTGCGTAGTGAAGCCGGCCATGCCCTTTTCCAGCACGAAGCCCTGGATGCCGTCCTCGGTCTGCGCCCAGACGATGGCCAGGTCGGCCACCGGGCCGCTGGTGATCCACATCTTGCTGCCGCTGATGCGCCAGTCGCTGCCGTCACGCACCGCGCGGGTCTTCATGCTGGCCGGATCGGAACCGCCGTGCGCCTCGGTCAGGCCGAAGCAGCCAATCAGTTCGCCGCGCGCCATCGCCGGCAGCCACTGCTGGCGCTGTTCCTCGCTTCCGTAGGCATAGATCGGGTACATGCACAGCGAGCTCTGCACCGAGACGAAGCTGCGCAGGCCTGAATCGCCGCGCTCCAGCTCCTGGCAGATCAGGCCATAGCTGACCGCACCCAGGTCGCCGCCGCCGTACTCGGCTGGCAGGGTCGCGCCCAGCAGGCCCAGCGAGGCGATCTCCGGCACCAGTTCAGATGGGAAGCGGGCCTGGTCAAAGGCATCGCCGATGATCGGCAGCACGCGCTCGTTGGTGAAGCGGGCGACGCTCTCCTGCACCGCGCGCTCTTCCTCGTTGAGCAGGGAACGGACATCGAACAGATCGTACGGATGCAAAGCCATGGCACTCACGCGCAGTCAGGACCCGGCCATTGTCGGTCATCCGGGCAGAGCGTGCCGACCAAGGTCGGCACCCACCAGAGCGACGGCCCTACGCTGCAATGCAGCAATCCAGGTGTGAACATCGGCGATCTAGCTCGATCACGCGCGGCCCGGTACCCTGACACATTCAAACAACCGTTTCGCTCGTGGCTGCACGCGCGATTCCCAGGCACCGCCGGTGGCCCCGATGCCGGCCCTACCCACGAGTCATGCAATCGATGAGCGCTGAAGCCAACGCCCTGCCCCCGCGTGAAGTAATGGAGTTCGACGTGGTGATCGTCGGCGCCGGCCCCGCCGGCCTGGCCACCGCGATCCGCCTGCGCCAGCGCGCGATCGAAGCCGGCCGCGAACTGTCGGTGTGCGTGCTGGAAAAAGGCTCCGAGCCGGGCGCGCACGTGCTGTCCGGTGCGGTGATGGATCCGCGTGCGCTGACCGAGCTGTTCCCGGACTGGGCCCAGCGCGGCGCACCGCTGAAGCAGAAGGTCACCCGCGACGAATTCCTGTTCCTCAGCGAAACCGGCGCACGCAGCACGCCCAACGCGCTGCTGCCGGAGTGCTTCCACAACGAAGGCAACTACATCATCAGCCTGGGCGAAGTGACCCGCTGGCTGGCGCAGCAGGCCGAGGCGCTGGAAGTGGCGATCTTCCCGGGCTTTGCCGCCGCCGAAGTGCTGTATGGCGACAACGGTGAAGTGATCGGCGTAGCGACCGGCGACATGGGCATCGAGAAGGACGGCAGCATCGGCCCGGCCTTCGAGCGCGGCATGGCGCTGCACGCCAGGTACACGATCTTCGCCGAAGGCGCACGCGGCCACCTCGGCCGCCAGCTGATCGCGCGCTACAAGCTGGACGAAGGCAAGGACCCGCAGGCCTACGGCATCGGCATCAAGGAACTGTGGCAGATCGACCCGGCCAAGCATGAGCCGGGCCTGGTGGTGCACGCCGCCGGCTGGCCGCTGGACAGCGACACCTACGGTGGTGCGTTTCTGTACCACGCCGACGGCGGCAAGGTCGCCATCGGTTATGTGGTTGGCCTGGACTACAGGAACCCGTGGCTGAGCCCGTTCGAAGAGTTCCAGCGCTTCAAGACCCACCCGTCCATCCGCAAGCACCTGGAAGGCGGCACCCGCATCGGTTACGGCGCGCGTGCGATCACCGCCGGCGGCCTGCTGTCGCTGCCGAAGACGGTGTTCCCGGGTGGCGCGCTGGTCGGCTGCGAGGCCGGCTACCTCAACGCCAGCCGCATCAAGGGCAGCCATGCCGCGATCAAGACCGGCATGCTGTGCGCCGATGCCGCGTTCGACGCGCTGGCCGCCGACCGCCAGCACGATGAACTGAGCGCCTACCCGAAGGCGTTCGAAGCCAGCTGGCTGTTCACCGAACTGCAGCAGGCCAAGAACTTCAAGCAGTGGTTCAAGAAGGGCCAGACCGTGGCCACGCTGATGACCGGCGTGGAGCAGTGGCTGCTGCCGAAGCTGGGCGTGCGCAATCCGCCGTGGACCCTGCACCGCACGCAGCCGGATCACGTCTGCCTGGAGCCGGCGGCCAAGCACACCCGCATCGCCTACCCGAAGCCGGATGGCGTGCTGACCTTCGACCGTCTCAGCTCGGTGTTCCTCAGCAGCACCAACCACGACGAGAACCAGCCCAGCCACCTGACGCTGAAGGACCCCAGCATTCCGGTGAAGGTGAACCTGGCCGAGTACGCCGGCCCGGAAGCCCGCTACTGCCCGGCGGGTGTGTACGAGTTCGTCGGTGAAGCCGATAACGCGCGCCTGCAGATCAACGCGCAGAACTGCGTGCACTGCAAGACCTGCGACATCAAGGACCCGACCCAGAACATCGTCTGGGTGACCCCGCAGGGCGGTGGCGGCCCGAACTATTCGGGCATGTGATTGCTCCGGGCTGCGACCGCGTGTCGCAGCCCACCTGCCCCGCTGCGTCGCTATCCTGCCCGCCCATGCGTGCTTTCCGCCTGCTCATCACCATTGCTTTGACCCTGGCGGCCACGGCCTGCCAGCGCCCGCCTGCGGCACCGGCCACGCCGGAACAGGCGCAGCAGCAGGCCATGCAGCGCGCGTTCGAGCTGTGTGCCGGCTGCCACACCGTGCAACCTGGTGGCATCCACCGCTTCGGACCCAATCTGCACGGCGTGATCGGCCGCCGCGCTGGCAGCCTGCCGGACTATGGCTATTCCGACGGCATGCGCCGCGCCGATATCACCTGGACCGCGCAGACCCTGGATGCGTTCCTGCAGTCGCCCACCCACGTGGTGCCCGGCACGCGCATGTACAACGCCTTCCCCAGCGCCGAACGCCGCGCACTGGTGATCGCCTACCTGCAGCAGCAGTCGGCTCAGTGAGCCAGGCGCTGCAGCTGTCGCTGCAGCCGTGCCACAAATTCCGCCACTGCCGCGAACAACGGCGCCACATCGGTTTCCGCCGCATCCTGCAGACGCTCCACCAGCGCATTGGCCTGCCCGGCCAGCACTGTCGCTCCCACCGCGCCCAACCCACCGGCCTGGCGATGCAGGTGCAGTGCGGCCGCCTCGCGATCTCCAGCCTGCAGCGCGTGCTTCACGGCGGCAAGATCGCCTTCGCTGGCCTGCAACAGGCTGTCGCGCAGCTGCTCGGCCACCGCACGCGAGCCGAAGCGCCGCTGCAGGCTGTCCAGATCGGGCAGCGTCCCACCATCGTCGGCAGCGGACCCGGCCTGCGGCTCCTCGAACGACTGTCCCTGCGCCTGCGGCAACCAGCGCAGCAGTGCGGTGCGCAGCGTGGCCAGTGACAGCGGTTTGGCCAGCACTTCGTCCATGCCGGCCTCGCGGCAGCGCCGTGCATCGTCATCCAGCACGCTGGCGGTCAGCGCCAGCACGGTCAGCCGCGGCTGGCCGTTGCGGCCCTCGCGTTCGCGCAGCAGGCGGGTGAAACCGAAGCCATCGAGCACCGGCATCCGGCAGTCGGTGATCACCAGATCGAAACTCTCCGACGACAGCCGATCCAAGCCCTGCTGGCCGTCACCGACCATCACATGCGGCACCCCCAGCTGCTGCAGTCGCCAGGCCATCATCGCCTGGTTGGTCGGGTGGTCTTCGATCACCAGCACCCGCGCCTGGCGCAACGCCTGCGGCAGCAGCGAGGCCTGTTCCTGCTCGGCGACCAGCGCTTCCACATCACCGCTGCCGGCTTCCACCAGCGACAGCCGCACCTCGGCGAGGGTCCCTTCGCCCAGCGTGCTGTGCAGCTCCAGCTCGCCGTCCATCATCTGCACCAGGCGCTGGCAGATGCTCAGGCCCAGGCCGGTACCCCCATGGTCGCGCTGGATGTAGGCACCAGCCTGGGTAAACGGCGCAAACAGGTGCTGCAGCTGTTCCGGCGCGATGCCGATACCGGTGTCGGTGACGCTCAGGCACAGCGGCTGGCTGCCGTCTTCGGCGGTCGGCCCCAGCACGTCCAGCTGCAGCCGCACTTCGCCGCGCACGGTGAACTTGATGGCGTTGCTGAGCAGGTTGAACACGATCTGGCGCAGGCGCACGCCATCCACTTCGTGCGCGGCCGCCAGCTGCGGGTCGATCTGCACGTGCAGGTCCAGCCCACGTGCACTGGCCTGCGCCGACAACAACCGGCACACGCTTTCCAGCAATGGCCGCAGCGGCTGCGGCACCGGTTCCAGGCGCAGCGCGCCGGCCTCCAGCCGCGAGTAGTCAAGAATATCGTCGAGGATCTGCCGCAGCATCTGCGCCGAATCCTCGATCACCCCGAGGATGCGCTGCTGCTCGGCATCCAGCGGCGAATGCGCCAGCACTTCCAGCATGCCCAGCACGCCACTCATCGGCGTTCGGATTTCATGGCTCATGGTCGCCAGGAAACGCGACTTCGCCTCCGCCGCCTGTTCGGCGTCAGCCTTGGCCGCAGTCAGGGCCTCGGCCTGTGCACGCGCCTCGCTGACATCCACCCAGTATCCACTCCAGGTGACCACGCCCGCTTCCGCCGCATAGGGATGGGCCTGGCTGCGCACCCAGCGCGCGCCGGTGCCTTCAGGTCGCAGCCGGAACTCGAGAACAAGCGGTGCGAACTGGCGCGCCGCCTGCTCGACCGCATGCAGGATGTGCTCGCGGTCGTCTTCCTCGATGCGCTCCAGCAGGCACATTGCATCCTGTTCGGCCTGCTGCCGGCTGATCCCGAACAACGCCTGCAGGTCACCGGCAATGAACGGGAAGCTGAGGGTTCCGTCTGCCGCGCGGCGAGCCTGATAGACCACGGCGGGCAGGTTGTCGGTGACTTCGGCCAGGCGCTGTTCCAGGTGACGCCGTCCGGCCACCTCGCGGCGCAGCCGCCAATGCCCGATGGCGTGCACCAGCAGCGCGGTGAGCAGCACCAGCAGCAGCGGCACGCCCCAGCGCATCGCGCTGTTCCAGTCCAGGCCGTTGCGGTACTCGACGGCCAGCCAGTCCCCGCGCAGGGCCTCGCGCTTGCGCGGCGTCATCTGCAGCAGCAGGCGGTCGAAGGTGGTGGCCAGGGCGGCATGGCGGCGCTCAACCGCCAGCACCAGCTGATCGTTGAAACCTGCCGGTGCCGCCACCTGCAGGCGCCCCGGGAAGCGGTTGCGCAGCAGATGGTCAACCAGTGCCAGGTTGCCTACGTAGGCATCGGCGTCGCCATTGATCAGGCGCTGCAGGGCCTGTTCCGCGCTGCGTGCCGCGATGATCCGCGCCTGCGGCGCCTGCTGCAGCACATAGCCACGCACACGTTCCGGATCAGACAGCAGCACCCGCTTGCCCTGCAGGTCGGACAGGCCCAGCAACGCCGGGCTGTCACGCCGGCTGACGATCACGTTCGGCACGCTGATGAAGGGCTGGCTGAACACCCAGTCCGGGCCCAGGTAGCGAGAATCGGCAGGAATGCCCATCACCGCCTGCAGCTCGCCGCGACGCGCTTTCTCGCGCACCTCGTACCAGTCATGGCTGTTTTCCACCTGCAGGTTGGCGCCAGCCTGCAGCAGGCGCCGCAGGTATTCGCTGGCCAGGCCACTGGGGTTGCCATCCTGGTCCGCGAACGACAGCGGCGCCGCGTTCGGCGCGAAGCCGATCTTCAACGGCTGCTCCAATACCCGTTTTTCGGCCTGGCTCAACGCCAGCTGTGCCGATGCCGACCACTGCGGAGGTGGCAGCCAGCGCTGCACCAGCGCATCGCGCTGGGCCTGGCTGGTCGCAGCCAGTGCCAGGTCCAATGCTTCGGCCAACGGCTGCTTGCTGTTGGGAACACCGAAGTGCAGCCGTTCGGGCGGCAGATCGCTGGGGCGCAGCAGCACGACCCCCTGCAGGTCCTCGCGTGCGATCAGTTCGGTGGCCACGTAGGCATTGCCGATGTAAACGTCTGCCTTGTCGTCTCTGACCATCTCCAGCGCCGCCAACGAGCTGTTTGCGACAAGCTGTCGTGCCCGGGGAAAGCGCGCCCGCACCTGCGGGCCGGTCAGGAAGTCCTGCTCGATCACCACCCGCAGTCCATCCAGGTCGGGGATGTCGGAGGCACGCAGGTCATCCGGGCGTCCCACCAGGGCCAGCGCTGCCTCGCCATAGGCGGCGGTATAGACCATGCAGCGGGTGCGGTCGGCACTGAGACCGACATTCATCACTACATCGATCTCGCCACGACATGCCGCATCCAGCACGGATGTCCAGTCGGGATAGCGCCGCGCCTCCACCTTCACGCCCAGCTGACGGGCGAGAAGCGACAGATAATCCGGGCCCAGGCCGACCTGCTGGCCATCACGGAGGGACTCGAACGGCGGCCAGCCACTGTCATACTGGCCCACGACGATGCTCGGATGCGCGGCAAGGTACTCGCGCTGCAGCGGGCTGAGCGGCAACAGCCCAGGCACCGCCTGTGCCAGCGCCGCAGGCAGCACCAGCACGGCCAGCAGCAGGACCAGCCCGCGAACAGCCCAGCTACGCATCGGCGTTGATCTCCTAGAATCTGCCAGGAACCGCGATGGTCGCGGTCCGGCGTGCCCGGTGGCCATACTAGAGCATGAGCTTGCGCATCATCATCGCAGACGACCACCCGGTGGTCCGTATCGGTACCCGTGCCGTCATCGAATCGAGCGGGGTGGGCCGCGTGGTCGGCGAAGCCGACAGCGCGCAGGCGCTGATGGCCCTGCTCGGCAGCCAGCCCTGTGACCTGCTGGTCACCGACTACTCCATGCCGGGCAGTCCCCAGGCCGACGGCTTCGCCATGATCGGCATGATCCGCCGCCGTCATCCCGACCTGCCGGTGCTGATGCTCAGTGTCTCCAACAACCTGGCGATCCTGCGCATGGTGCTCGACAGCGGCGTGCTCGGCCTGGTCGACAAGAGTTCGTCGATGGACGAACTGCCACAGGCCATCCAGGCGGTCTACCGGGGCCAGCCCTACATCAGCCGCAGCCTGCGCGAGCGGGTCGAGGCCGCTGGCAGCTGGCGCATGCGCGAGGGCGACGGCAAGCCACTGTCGCCACGCGAGGTGGAGGTGCTGCGGCTGCTGGGCACCGGCATGACCGTGAAGGAAATCTCGCTGCAGCTGCACAAGAGCGTCAGTACCATCAGCCGGCAGAAGGGTGACGCCATGCTCAAACTGGGCCTCAAGGGCGACGCCGAGCTGTTCGATTACCTGCGCGACGGCAAGATCTGAGAGCCAGATCACACAAGAAGGGCAGCTGCCACCGCCCTCTTTGACCGGCCGCCGATCTGTGCCAAGATGGTACGGCATGAGTTCTCAATGCGAGGTCGAAGGAATCGACCGGCTCATGTCCTCGCTCCCGTCCCTGGTGGACGTGGCGCGGTTTCCTGCCGGCCGTCTGGCCCGGCAACGCTGACCATGGAGAGGCGCATGCATCATCCCCCCAAGCTACGTTGGACCCTGCCGTTGCGGCCTCTGCGCGCATTCGCGGCGTGCCTGCTCGTCTCTCTTTCCGCTGCCGCCTGCAGCGCCGCCGATCCGGCCCCCTCGTCCTCCCAGCCCGGCGCCCCTGCGCAGGCTGCCAATGCGCCCCGACAGGATGTTGCCCCGATGCAGACCCCCACCCCCGATGCCGCCGCCACCCCGCCCGACGCGCCGACCGTGATGTATTTCACCTACCAGGTGGACGGCGATGGCGCGACCTCCTATGAGGTCCAGAACGGCAGCGTGGCGACCTTCTGGTTCGGCCACACCTTCACTCTCGATGGCACCACGTACTACACGGGTTTCTCCTGGGATACCCGCGAGCACTACGGCAAGCCGGGCGAGCAGACGCCGGCCGGTCCGGATGACCGCGCCAACCTTGCCGAGGCCACCTTCGTGCTGGCCGGCACCGACGCCAGGAAGCCATGGAAGTTCCGTGGCCAGGAATGGACCATCGGCGCACTGGGCGCGTACGACAAGGCCGACGATGTCGATACCCGGCGCAAGCCGCTTGAACATCGCACGGCCGATGGTCGCCTGCTGCTGGCGGTGCCGACCAGCAGCTTCGACCGCGGCATCAGCAGCACCGGCTATGCGCTGCTGCTGTTCAACCCCAGGCGCAGCGAAGACGACGTGGACAGCAAGGTCTGGCGCTATGTCGGTTCAGTGCGCACGGGTGAGGACAACAGTGCCGCCTGCGACGACGGCAACGTGATGCCCTGCACCGACAGCGATGGCGAACTGGCCTTCGCTGCCGACGGCAACGGCCTGCCGCGACTGACCGTGACCTTCAAGGGCACCACCATCGAAGGCCCCGGCAAGACCCGCGCACTGGGTGCCGGCGACGCCGTGCACTACACCTTCGACAGCGCGACCCAGCAGTACGTCGCGCCCTGATAGCACCCGCCACGCGCGGGTTCCCTGTTGACCGACATGTTCTTGACTCACGGATGAGTCCGGTTGGCGATTCGCGGCACGCGCCGCTCCATCAACCCCGAGGAAAACGTCATGGCACAGCATGACTACAGCAGAAAGGAAGTCCTGGACATCGTCGAGCAGGTCGCCAGGCAGAAGGGCATCCCTGTGGATGACTTCATGCGCTTCGCGCACATCGAGACCGGCGGCACCTTCAACGAGCGCGCCCACAACACCTCATCCGGCGCCAAGGGCCTGTTCCAGTTCGTGCCCGGCTCCGCGCGCCAGTACCACCTGACCGGCCACGAGTTCGACCCCACCCGCAACACCGAAGCGGCCGCACAGATGTACCAGGACAACCTGGACTCGATGGCACGCCGCAACGAGCGCACCGGTAATCCCTACCTGTCCGGCGGTGAGGCCCCGACTGGCCTGGACCTGTACCTGGCCCACCAGCAGGGCAGCGCCGGCTATGGCTCGGTACAGACCGCGATTGCCACCGGCACCTTCGGCGTGGTCCGCAACAGCCACGGCGACGAGATCAACATGCGCCGCAACGTGCTGAACCAGATCGGCTCCGACGCGAAGGCGCTGACCGGCCACACCCTGGCCGAGATGCGCGGGATGAACGACGGCGACCTGGCGCGGACGTTCTCCAGCTATTACATCCACAAGTACGCAGCGATCAGCATTCCGGAAAAGAACATCGAACCGCAGGCGGTAGTGCAGGGCCAGGGCCAGACCCCGGCAGCACCTGCGCAGGCCAGCGCAGCCGTGGCGGCGGGTGCAGCCACGCTGGCGGCAACCGCAACGGCAGCTGCCACACCGAAGCCAGGCATTGAACTGCAGGCCGCCTACGAGGCCGGCGTGAAGTACGACGACGTCAAGTACGCCATCAACATTCCGGGCCACGCGCTGTACGTACCGGGCAAGACCGGCAAGAACGTGGAGCAGGGTTACATCGACTGTTCCGGCTGGGTCGGCACGCTGCAGAACCGGACCATGGACGAGATCAACCAGAAGGCCGGGCACGCGGTGTTCAGCAAGGCTGATCGCATCGACCTGGGCAACCTCGGTTCCGGTGGGATCGTGCGCAAGGCGTTCGACCAGTCCGGCGTGCTGCTGGACCGCGACGCGATCCTGAAGCCCGATGCGCTGAAGGAAGGCATGATCATCGGCCTGGATACGGCCAGGACCCGCCATGAGCACTGGAACGGCATCGACCACATCGTGATGGTGGTGCGCGACCCCAACACCGACAAGCTGCTGATCAGCCAGTCCACCGGCAGCAAGGGCGTGCACACCATGCCGGTCGAGGACTACCTCAAGCAGGTGAAGGACCACCCGAACTGGAAGCTGTACGCCTCCGATCCGCTGTCCAAGGCGCGCGACCTGCTGGAAAACCGCACCCAGTCGCACGAGCAGAGCCAGGGCAAGCCTGCGCCCGAGCACAAGGCCGCTGCCACGCCGCACGCCGAACTGTACAAGCAGGGCGCGCACAGCGAGGGCGTGCGCAAGGTGCAGGAGCAGCTGGGCCACCTGGGCTACGTCGGCGCCGACGGCAAGCCGCTGGTCGAAGATGGCCGCTTCGGCCGCAACACCGACACGGCAGTGCGCCAGCTGCAGAAGGACAACGGCCTGGTGGTCGACGGCATTGTCGGGGCGAAGACCCTGGAGGCAATCAAGGACGCACGCGAACGGCCGTTGCTGAACGACGAGCGGCACCCGCGCAATCCGTTGTTCATCCAGGCCAGCAAGGGTCTGGAACTGCTGCCGGCCGGGACCTTCAAGGACCGCCACGCGCTGGAAAGCGCTGCTGCGGCATTGACCAAGGAGGCGCATGCCGCCGGCCTGCAGCGCATCGACTCGGTGGTGCCCAGCCCGAACGGTGAGCGCCTGTTCGCCGTGCAGGGCACCATCGGCGACCCCGCCGCCAGCCGCGTGGCGGTGGAGACCCGTGCCGCCAGCGAGCAGAGCCTGGCGCTCAGCAGCGGTGCCGTGCAGGGCGCGCCGAACGTGCTGCATCAGCAGCAGGACGCCCAGCAGGAGCAGGCCCGGCAGGCGCAGAAGGCGATGGGCGTCTAAGCCCGCGGCGCCTTGGGAGAGAAGGGAGGGCCACGTCCGCGTGGCCTTTTCCCTTTCTGCCAGCTGAGCGGCCGGGGCCGCTTTCAGCCTTGCTTCATGCCGCCTGCCGCTAGATGAATGCGCAAGCCGCACGGTGGACCAGGCAATGTTCCGGCAATGTTGGAACGCCAGCGTGGACATCACGGCAGCCGGGGCGCCCCGCGCCCTCCCTGCCCAGCGTGGCATGCACCTCACAGGAGAACGAACATGCTCAGTACTTCCGCACTCAGCTTCCGTGGTCTGGCGATGGCCCTGGCACTGGTGGCCGGTGTCGCCGTGGTCAGCGATGCCAGCGCGATGTCGAGGAAGGACAAGCGCACCCTGGTCGGCGCCGTGGTCGGTGGCGTGGCCGGCAACCTGCTCTCCAACGGTGATCCCGCTGCCACTGTCGGCGGTGCCGTGGCCGGCGGCGCGATCGGCAACCTGACCACATCTGACCGCCGCGACCGTCGTTACTACGACAATCGCCGTTACGACAACCGCTACGATCGCCGTTACGACCGTGGCTACTACCGCAGCGGCTACTACGACCGCGGTGACGACCGTCGCTGGCAGCGCGAGCGCTACTACGACAACCGCTACTACCACGACCGCGGCCGCCATCGCGGCTGGTAATCCGGCGCGGCGGTACCGCCGATGACGATGTGACGACGGGCGGGTCGATGACCCGCCCGTTTGCGTTGCGGGCGGCCATGGCGTTGAATGCGCAGCCTTGGATGTGACTTTCCCCATTGGGGCTGCGGCATGACTTCTTCTTCCCACCGGGTGCAGGGCCTCAACAACGACGAGGTCGCTGCCGACTGGCCGCCGATCAGCACCGCAGACCTCGCGTGGCTGCGCCAGCGCTTTCCGCAGCTGGATGCGGGCAGCCAGCCGCACTGGCACAGTCCTCGACCGTTGTCGGCCGCCGCCATCGTCAATGGCACGCGCGCACCGGTGTTCATCAAGCGCCACCACCACAGCGTTCGCAGCGCCGCCTGCCTGGAAGAAGAACACCACTTCATCGCCCATCTCGCTGCCGCCGGCGTACCGGTGGTGCAGGTGCTGGCGGCAGCCGATGGCCACACCGCAGTCGAGCACGGCGAATGGACCTTCGAGCTGCATGCCGTGGGCGTGGGCGAGGACCTGTACCGCGATGCCGTGTCGTGGTCGTTGCTGACCGATGTCGCGCAGGCCCGCGAAGCCGGCCGCATGCTGGCCCGGTTGCACCGTGCCGCCGCCAGCTATCACGCGCCACAGCGCAGTACCCATCTGCTGGTCGCGCGCGACGATCTGATCCGCGCCGACGATCCCATCGCCGCGATCAAAGCCGAACTGCCCACACGACCGGGGCTGGCCCGCTATCTCGCGCGCATTCCGTGGGAAGCGCAGCTGCAGCGCGACGTGCTGCCGTGGCATGCCGGCCTGGCCGAGCGCCTGCGCGACGAGCCACGGCTGTGGGCGCACAACGACTGGCATGTCTCCAACCTGCTGTGGCGCGACGGGCAGGTCAGCACCGTGCTGGATTTCGGCCTGGCTTCGCCCACCAGCGCACTGTTTGACCTCGCCACCGCGATCGAGCGCAACGCAGTGGCGTGGCTGGAACTGGAGCGCGGCATGGAGGCGGTGCGCATCGATATCGCACTGGCCCTGCTCGACGGCTACCGCGAGGTGCTGCCGTTGTCGGCGGCACGCGTGCACCTGCTGGCCGAACTGCTGCCGATGGTCCATTTCGACTTCGCACTGTCCGAAGTGGAGTACTTCGAAGGCATCACTGGCTCCACCGCAAACGCGGATGTGGCGTGGCAGCCGTTCATGCTGGGGCATCCGGCGTGGTTCCACAGCGCGCCGGGACAGGCACTGCTGCAGGCGTTGCACGCGGCAGCCTGAAGGGCACCGGCTCGCAAATCCGTACCATTTGTAGTGAAATGGTCACCTGAAGCGGGGGTGCCTGGATCTGCCAGGCTGAGAGAGTCCCTTGGAACCTGATCCGGTTTGCACCGGCGTAGGGAGCTTTGAGCCGCAGCCACACCCCCGTCATGGGCCGGTGCACCTGCGCGCCGTCGCTTCGTCTCCCTTGTTGTCCGAAGACGAACCGAATGAACCGCTGCCTGCGCCCCACCCTGCTCTCCCTCGCCCTCTGCGCCGCCTTGCCGCTGCATGCCAGCGAGGCCGACGCTGCCACCGATGCGGCTGCCACCGGCGCCGAGCGCTCGCCCACCGAACTGGCGGCAGTGCGCGTGCAGGCCGGCAAACCCAAGGCCGATACCTCACGCGTGAACGCCTTCGGTGGTGGGTCCTGGAAGGACACCCCGGCCTCGGTGAACGTGCTCGAGCGCAACTACCTCGACCGCCGGCAGGTGCGTTCGCTGTCCGAGCTGGCCAGCAACGATGCCTCGCTGGGCGATGCGTATGCGCCGGTGGGCTACTACCAGAACATCGCCATCCGCGGTTTCGCGCTGGACGCCGCCACCGGCTACCGCTTCAACGGCCTGTCCATCGCCGGCGAACAGCGCCTGGCGCTGGAGAACGTGCAGTCGGTTGAGATCCTCAAGGGTGAAGCCGGCCTGGCCGCGGGTGTGATGGCGCCCGGCGGGATCATCAACTACATCGGCAAGCGCCCGGCCGAAGTGCGCACCGCCACGCTCGGTACCGACTCGGAAGGCTCGCGCTACGTCGCCGTCGATGTCGGCCACTGGATCACCCCGCGTTTCGGCCTGCGCCTGAATGCCGCATGGGATTCCAGCAATTCCTACGTCGAGCACGCCGATGGCCGTCGCAACTTCTACTCGCTGGCCGCCGACTGGCTGATCGGCGAGCGCGGCAAGCTGGAAGTGGATGCCAACTACCAGACCAGTTCGCAGCGTTCGGTGTCGGGCTACCAGCTGCTGGGCGCGCGCGAGCTGCCGCACGGCGTGGATCGCGAATTCCTGCTCGGCTACCAGCCCTGGCAGCGCCCGGTGGATATCGCCAGCACCAACATCACCGCCCTGCACACCTACGACTTCAACGATACCTGGCAGTCGCGCGTCTCGGTCGGCCACAGCCGCTCGGTCATCGATGACAACGTCGCCTTCGCCTACGGCTGCTACTACGCCGCGCAGTGCGCCGATGGCAGCGTGCCGGGCAACTACTTCGCGCCCAATGGCGACTACGACGTCTACGACTACCGCAGCCCGGACGACACCCGCCGCAACCAGCAGGCCCGTGCCGAGCTGCGCGGCCGCTTCGAGACCGGCAGCGTCGGCCATGAGTTGACCATCGGTGCCGACTACTTCCGCCGCACGGTAGACAAGCGCCCGAGCGTCAACGAGTACGTCGGCACCAGCAACATCCACGACGCACAGGTGCCGGTGTTCGCGCCGTCGCCGAAGATGCCAGGGCCGTCCGCACGACGCCTGGACAGCCGCCAGACCGCGTTCTTCGCGCTGGACCGGATGAGCTTCGGTGATGACTGGCAGTGGCTGGCCGGTGGCCGCTTCGTGCGCCTGGACGAGCACGCCTACGACAAGCGTGGAAACCCGCAGCGGCACAGCCGCCTGTCGCGCTTCCTGCCGCAGACCGCGGTGGTGTGGAAGGCCACCGACCAGCTCAACGCCTATGCCAGCTACGTGCGCGGCATTTCACTGGGCCAGGAAGCGCCGTTCTGGACCAGCAACGCCGACACCTTCCTGCCGTCGGTGCAGTCGCGGCAGCTGGAAGTGGGCGTGAAGTACGTGCCGGTCGAGGCGCTGACGCTGGGCGCAGCCGTGTTCCGCATCTCGCAGCCCTACCAGTACGCCAAGCCGGACAGCAGCGACGTCGGCTACACCTTCGTCGAGGAAGGCACGCAGACCCACACCGGCCTGGAGCTGACCGCCAACGGCCAGCTGACCGACGCACTGCAGATCGTAGCCAGTGCCAGCGTGCTGCAGGCGCGCGCGCGCGACACCGGCACCCCGGCCTATGCAGGCAATCAGCTGGTGAACGTGCCGAAGGTGCGCGCCAGCGTGCACGTGGCCTATGCGCTGCCGTTCGTGCAGGGCCTGGATGTGACCGGCGGCTGGCGCTATGCCGGTGCCAACGTTGCCCGCGCCGACGGTGGCGTGCGCGCACCGGACTACTCGGTGTTCGACGCTGGCCTGCGTTTCCAGCATCGCCTGCACGAGCGCGCGGTGACCTGGAACCTGTCGGTGGACAACGTGTTCAACCGCTTCTACTGGCGCGATACCGGCAGCAGCGGCGGTGACTACTACCTGTTCCCCGGCGCACCGCGACAGGCCCGCCTGTCGGTGACGTTCGCGCTGTGAGCGGCGTCATGCTCGAGTGGACCGCCGCGCTGTGCAGCATCCTCGGCGTCTGGCTGATGGCCAAGCGCCGGCTGGTGGCGTGGCCGGTCGGCCTGCTGTCGGTGACGCTGTACGGGCTGGTCTTCGCCGAGGCCAAGCTGTACTCGGACACCCTGCTGCAGGTCGCCTTCGGTGGCTTCCTGGTCTACGGCTGGCTCAACTGGCGGCAGCACGCCGCCGACGAGGGCAGCGTCCGCATCGTGCCACTGGCGCGCGGCAAGCTGCTGCGCGACCTGGCCATCGGCCTGTGTGGTGGCGTCGCGCTGGGTGCGGCCATGCACACCTTCACCGATGCCGCACTGCCCTGGCTGGATGCCATGCTGACCGCGCTGAGCCTGGTCGGCCAGTGGTGGCAGGCGCGCCGCCACGTGGCCTGCTGGTGGGTGTGGATCGCGGTGGACGTGGTGTACGTGGGTGCCTACCTGTTCAAGTCGCTGCACGTGACCGCAGCGCTGTACGTGTTCTTCCTCGGCCTGGCCGTGTTCGGGCTGCGCGCATGGAGCGCAGCTGCGCGTGAACCGCAGGTGGCAACGCAGTAGAGCCACGCCGTGCGTGGCCGGGGTTTACCGGTTGTCGCCAACCTTGGTTGGCACACGCCTGCCGACCAAGGTCGGCATCTACCAGGCCCATCCACGCATGGCGTGGATCTACTGCACCCGCAAGATCAGTAGCGCCACGCCATGCGTGGCTGGGGGCCTACCGGTAGTCGCCAACCTTGGTTGGCGTGCGCGTGCCGACCAAGGTCGGCATCTACCAGGCGCATCCACGCATGGCGTGGATCTACTGGGTAAGCAGCAGGCCCAGCCGCAGCGGCTGGCGCATATCGGCTGGTGGCGCGGCCTGCAACGGCGCGGACTGCAATGTCGCGCGCAGGTCGGCGTCGATCTGGGCGTCGCCCAGGCTGTCGAATTCGAGTTTCGAAATGCGGCCATCCGCCGCGATCCACACGCTCACCGGCAACGGCGTCGGTGCATCAGGGTGTGCCTGCAGCCATTCCAGCACGCGCTGCGCCTGCGGGTTCTGCTCCTGCTGCAGGCGCTGCTGCAACTGGCCGCCCACGGCGGCGGCATAGGCCATCCAGTGTGCGGGAGCCTCCTGCGCGGAAACGCTGGCACTACCAAGTGCGAGCGCACCGAACAATGCGGCCAACGGCCGCCACCAGCGGCGCACGCCGGTCCTGTTTCCTGCCATGGCCATCGCCCGTCTCCTGCGCCTCCATCCAACGGCTGATGGTCGGCGCGGTAGATGACAGGCAGATGGCGGTCGGCACTGCCCGGCGCGCTCAATCGCCCAGGTCGGCCAGCACCTTGCGCGAGGGCGCGAAGAAGGTCACGCCGGTGGTGGCGGTGGAGAAGTCGAGAATGCGGTCATGCAGCGGCGCGGGATTGCCGATGAACATGCGCTCGAGCATCTTTTCGATCACCCACAGGCGGCGCGTGTAGCCGATGAAGTAGGTACCGTACTCGCCACGCCCCGGGTTGGCGAACGGCATGTTGTCACGCAGGATCTCGTGCTCGCCGTCGGCGTCTTCGATGGTGCACAGGGTCTTGTGCGATTTCTGTGCATCGGCCGGTGCATCGTCCAGCTCGATGTTGTCGTGCTTGGTGCGGCCGATGATCGCTTCCTGCGCCTCGGTCTTCTGCGCGCGCCAGGCATCAAGATTGTGCAGGTACTTCTGCACCACGACGTAGCTGCCACCGGCATGCTCCGGATCTTCATCGCCCACGATGGTGGCTTCCGGCAACGACAGCCCTTCCGGATTGGCGGTGCCGTCGACGAAGTCGAGCAGGTCACGGCCATCGAAATAACGGAAGCCGGCCACATCATCGACCGTTTCCACCGCATCGCCGAACGCCATCAGCAGGTTGCGCTCGAATGCCACGATCAGGTCCATGGTGCGCGCACGGATGTGGTACAGCAGGTCGCCCGGCGTGGACACCGCGGTGTGGGTCGCGCCCTTGATCTCGCGGAACGGCGCCAGCTCACGCGGCGGGGTGGTACCCACCAGCGGCTGCCACACGCGGTGGCCAATGGCCACGTTGCAGGTGAAGGTGCGCTCGATCTCGCGGATGGCGGTGTTCTTGATCAGGTCGTCGGTGCTGGCCAGCACCTCGCGCGCCTTGGCGATCGACGCCTCGTCATCCTTCACTTTCAGCACCAGGAACGCCGCCGAATGGGTGAGCGGCGCGGTGATCTGCTGCGGCTCGTTGTCGAGCGTGTGGTTGAGGGCGGTGATCGGTGCGGGCTGGGAGTTCACGGCGGTTCCTGCTGGCTTGAGGCGGGCGCATCGCGCGTGGCGATGTGCGGGCGATCATAACGGAACCGCCTGACCGGGGACGGAGCGGTTCTCGTTCCGTCCACCGGCGAAGGTACGAAGACCTCAATCCATATCACTCCAGACCGCCAGCTCGTAGCCATCCAGATCGCGGAAGTGGAAGCGACGGCCACCGGGGAAGGCGAACACCGCCTGCACCACCTCGCCACCGGCGGCGACCACGCGCTGCTGTGCATCCGCCAGGTCCGTGCAGTAGAGGATCACCAGCGGCCCCCCGTGGGCACGCACCGCCGCGTCGGCCACGAAGCCACCTTTCAGACGGCCGTCGTCGAACTCGGTGTAGGCCGGGCCATAGTCGGTGAAGCGCCAACCGAACACCTCGCCGTAGAAGCGCGTGCTACGGTCAATGTCGGCGACGTTGAATTCGATGTTATCGATGCGGCGTTCGGCATCGTGGGGCGCGGCAGGATTCATGGCGAGGCTCCGTGGTGGGAGCCCAGCATCGATCAATGCAGCACAGTGGTCTTGAACAAAACGGCCATCATTGTCCCCACTCCAGGCGCAGCTCGCTGGCGGTCATGCCCGCCAGTTCACGCGCCTCGCGGCTGAGATGGGCCTGGTCGGCATAGCCGGCATCAGCGGCCAGCATCGCCAACGAATGCAGTGGCAGCGCGCGGCTATGGCGAAGAAAGCGTTGCAGGCGCAGGATGCGCTCCAGCGTCTTGGCGCCGTAGCCGAACTGCGACTGGCTGAAACGCCGCAGGCTGCGCGGGCTCAGGCCCAAGTGCGCCGCCAGCGTATCCAGCGTGGCGTGACCCCCGGCGAGCGCCTGGAACAGGACATGTGCACGCTGCGCCGGGGTGTCGAGTGCGGCCGCGCCCATATGCTGCTGCAGGCAGTACGCCATCCGCTGCAGGCGCTGCGCAGGCGCGGTGTCACCGATGGAAGCCGCAGCTTTCTTCGCCCACGTGCCCTTCAGATCGGCCAGTGGCACCGCCTGGCCGATGATCTCGGCCAAGGGCAGGCCAAGCGCGGCCAATGCCTGGCCAGGTCGGAAGCGTGCCCCCAGTACCTGTGCACCGGGTGCCAGTGCCGGATGTGCAGCCACCCGATCCGGGCCGACCACGAACAGCCCGCCGTCGCGCCAGAGGATATCCACGCAGCCATCGGGCAATACGGTGATGTGCCCATCGGCATCGGCAGGGAGCTGGCTCTGCCACAGCTGGCCGAAGTGGCCGCGCAGCGGCGCAGGCGCCAGATGCTCCTGGTAGGTCGTGCCGGTGCCTGCAAGAGAGGAAGGGTCGCCCATGCCGCATTGTGGCGCCACGGGGCCCATAAAAGTGAAGCCCGGCGCGAGGCCGGGCTTCGGTTGGCGTGTGGGAGAGAGAGAGAGTCACACGCCAGCACAACACGCACTAACGACAGGCGTTTGTTACCAGGTGAAGCGCGGGCCCACGAACCACTCGCGGTCGCCGGCCTTGGCCAGCTTCACTTCGCCACTCAGGCCCCAGTTCTGGTTGAACTTGGCGGTGGCGCCGACACGGCCATAGAACTCGCCGTCCGGGTTGATGCCGTGCTTCTTGCTGAAATCTTCGTAGCCGGCCATCACGTAGCCTTCCACGTACGGGTTGAACGCGGTGCGCACGCCCACTTCGGTGGAGTAGCCGTTGAAGTCCAGGCCGCGCTTCTCGTCGTACTTCTGGTACGCAACACGGGCCACCAGGTCGGTGTTCGGTGCGATGCCGTAGTTGTAGCCGACACCCAGGCGCCACTGGTCGACGTCATTCTTGAACTTGTCGGTTTCCTGGGCGCTGTAGTCGCCAAAGACGTGGAAGTTCGGGTGCACCGCAACGGAACCCTTCACCTTCCAGCCATCGGCGTCGCCGCCCTTGGCATCGGTGTTCACGTAGCCGCCTTCAACGTAGTTGTACGACAGGCCATCGGTTGCCGATGCAGCGAACGGCAGAGCAGCCAGAAGACCCAGGGCAAGCAGCGAATTCTTGTTCATCGGGACACACCTTTAATTATTTTGGTTTCGTCGACCGCCTCCCGGGAAGGGGGAGAGAGAGGAGGCGGTCGACAGGTGTGAATTATCCGTTAGGGGGTCTAATCAACCCTGAATATTGAACTGACTGGTGTATAAATAAGGCTGGCGTTCAGGGAACTCCGCATGGCATTGCTGTTAGACGAGCAACCATAGGTTTGCATTTTTGCTGGACCTATGGTTGCCCGATGGCTGAAAACCTATGGTTGCATTGGCTCGGGGGAAGGGCTGGCGTCCGCCGCTCATTTGCCCTCGTGGCGAGACGGGGGACCATTCCTGATGCCGGTCCGAACTTCTAGATTCTTAACAAATGGGAGCCCCCCACAGGTGGCCTGTGAGATATCGGGGCTATGGAGTCGGACGAAGCATTAGGCTCAGGTAGTTGCCCAAGGGGCAGTAGCAGCCGACATCTCTAGAGTAACGTCCGCTAGGGATCGGACACTGTCGTCCCGCTGATGGCTGCTTCCGGCCATCAGCAGACCGTTGCTCCTTCGCGAATCCAAAAACAAGCACACGCTACGAGGGATCCGCCCAGGTCTCACTCCCGATACTATCCCTTGACCAAACGCAAGTTGGCCCTCCTCGCAGCGGGCTCAGCCATTCTCGGCGCTCCACCCTTCAGTGCGTTGAGCATCAGCCCAAACGTAAGCTCGTTAATCTCGTCAGAAAAGATCGCTAGCTGTTGGGCAACATCCGCTTTCGACAAGCCTTCTTCGCGAAGTGCTCCGAATACCTTTTCAAGCACTAATGATTTCTCGTGCGGCACACCTTCAGGCTCCGACTTGCGGTAGCCCGCTTGCGCCAGCTGGATGCAAAGCGTGCGGTAGGTCCAGTCAGTTGTCAGGCCAAGGGCATGCATCCGGTAGTTCAGCGCTGCCAAGGAGACTGCCCAATGCTTCTTGTGCCGGATGAGACTCGATAGCGTAGGGGCACGCGGCGCCATGGCAAGCACGCTCGCCCGCGGCATGAGAAAAGCGGACGCAAACGCATTTGCCTCGCGCTCTAGGTCGGGACCATGGGGTTGGGCATGTTGGTGCAGCACCAGGTGGCCCAGCTCATGCGCGGCATCAAACCGGCAGTGTTCGGCCGACTTGAACGTATTGAGGAAGACGTAGGGCCGACCGCCACTCCACATCGAAAAGGCATCCACTTCCTTGGCATCGATTGCCAGGGAATAGACCCGGATGCCCTTGGATTCCAGCAGGGCAATCATGTTCTTGACCGGCAACTCGCCGATGCCCCAGTGAGCGCGCAACATTTCTGCCGCCGTCTCCGGGGTCTGGGAAGAAGACGATGTCGGATAGGCTTCTGGCTCTTGAGCGTGTTTGTGCACGCTAACGGGACGACTGTCCCCTCCCTCGCGCCCCAAATCCGGAACGTCAGGGTCTGGCAGGGCGAACCGCGCCTCAATCCATTCGTTCAACAGCAAGGCAACAGCGCCCGCACCAAGCGCGGTGTCGCGCTGGCTGGCTGTCATCTTCGAAAGCGAACGGAAACTCGCCACATCGGGGTGAGGAACTTCCGGGTCCACACCAAAGAAAAAGGCTTCGGGGAACCGAAGCGCTTCCGAAAGCTTTCTAAGCGTATTGGCCTCTGGCTCTTGGGAGCCCGTCTCGTAGTTGGAGACGGATTTCTCTGTTACCCCAATTTTTTCGGCCAACTCACGCTTTTTCATTCCTCGCCGTTTGCGGGCGAGGGTAAGCCGTAAAGCATTGAACATAGCAACCTCGTCACGCTTTCCGGCGGATCTCAATGTCGATGTCAGGACCACCCGGCTCGAGGATTTCCGTCAGGTCATCGTCAAACGGAATGCTACCGAGCACGATGCGTTCCGACCACGAAGTGATCTTGCCGTCATTACCGATTTCAGCCGGCAATGAAAGTTCAAAGCGGATCTCACCCTTGGACGTATCCGTGTGGTGCATCAAGATCCACGTCTGGTTGCCCTCGGCGTCGTCCTTGATCTCTTGCATGAACTCTTCGAAGAGCACCATCTGACGATTCGCCTCGATGGCCTCAACGGTGTTGCGACCCTTCTTCGAACGGTTCGACGGATGGGCATACGGGTTGCCCGTCCCCTGGTCTCCCGAGGCCACGGCGATAGCCAGGTCCAACGACTCGTTCACGGTCACCGGGAAGCTGCCGACATCCTGCCGGATCCAGTCCAGCGGCCTCAGCTGGTCCCTCAGGGCGGCAACGACCTCGCCCCACATGACCAAGCCCGGGAAGTTACGGGGGTGGTTAGGGGTCAATCGGGTGCGCTGCAAGTGTCCCTGATAGATGGCTTCGCGGAGCGCCACCTCGGTGACCCCCAACTGTTCCAGGCGACTGGCGATTTCTTCGGGAGCGTCGTAAAGGATGTTTGGGAGCATCGGGGTCTGCCTCAGGGGGACTTCCGATAATCCTCCCTCATTTGAGGAGGAAAAACAAGAAGTTTGTACAGTGCGCGGACCAGCACCCTGCCATGCTCCCATCGAACCCATCCTCCACACCAAGTAGGCCCAATTCAGGCGCGAGTGGCATAGCGAGAAGCGCCATAAATCTATGATACTCACCGTTTTCCGGCTTGAGCCTATCTAATCCATGAACGTGGAGCCTGACACAGCGCTGCAACTTCTCAGGGCGTTCTCCCGAATCGAGTTTGCCCTCAAGCAAATCCCAGAGTTCGTCAATGGCGCCGTCGGGGAAAAGCCGGACACGCAGTGGTCAGCGTTCTACGTCCATGTGCGCCGGCACATCCAGAATCAACTATCACAGGAAAACAAGGATCTTCTTTTGGGCGGCGGCCCCAATGACCCGCCCCCGATGAAAATGCAGATCAGCGCACAGCGCCGTATCGAGTTCGTGGATGCCCCGTTGGGTGACGGGCCTGAGGGCGATCGTTTAATGGATGCTGCTCGCCGGGTGCGCAACAACCTCGTGCATGGCGGCAAGGAGCATGATCGGCAACAGCGATACGCAGGCCATGACGATAAGCTGGCACGCGCCGCCATTGATGTCATGTTTTTGGCCATGGCATCGCATCCCGAAGTGTCCCAGCTCGCCTTTTACGACTGATGGCGGCGCTCGACCTTTCCCAGCCTGCTACGTGGCCCGGCGAGCTGCGCGAGGTCCTCAATGAGTTGCGCCCGGTGTTCCGCTCGTGGGAGTTGGACCTAGCCGACCGCGCCGCGCCCGCGTTCGATGCAGCTATCCGCACGCTTGGCGAAGCTCTCATGCCACATGCCATGCGTGGTTACCACTTCACCCGCTTGACCGAAGAAGAAGCGGGGCACATTCGTGAAAACGGGCTGGAGGTGCTCAGCCCCGGGCTGCTGGAAAGACGCATTGCGGCCCAAGTCACGCGAGGCGAGCTTGCCGAAGATCATGCGCAACGTTTGCTTGCGAACAACCAAGTGCGCGATCGCAACAGGTCCGGCAAGGCGTGGTTCTGCTTTTACCCAGCGCACGAAGCGCGAGAGTATGGCGTTCGCTCCCTGCTCGGGCACTGGGGCGGTGAAGCACTCTACAACTTCAACGCCGAAGACCCGAAGCTTGGCCGTGTTCTTAAATCCTTGGGAAGCCCTGCACTGGTTGAAGCGGTAGTGCCTGTGGCGTTCCTTTCCACGACGAATGGCTTGGCAAAAGCCGTTGCACGACTTGACCTCATTCACCAAGGCGTCAGGTCAAGTGAGTATCCGGACAAGTTTGAGGACTACTCCACACAAGCCTTGGAAGCCTCCATGGTGCGTCGCGTTGTGCTCCATCCTGGCAGCGAGTTCCTTGAGCTCACCCAGTGCCAACAATGGTATGAGCCGTTGACCTAGGACCAGGCGGGTCATCAGACCCGCCCCCTGACCGCAATCGAAGTCGTGCCAGTGCCGGCAACGATAAGGTGATCGAGTACCTGGCAGTCGATACGGAGGCGGTTCTTGACTGCGGCCCGACCGCGTTCCCGGACCGTCTCGGGGTCATTGCCAATGACGCGCCGCTGGAGCGCGTCTTCTCTTTCGATCCGGTACGGTTTGTCAGATGGCCCCTGCCGGGTGCGCAAGATACTTACCCGGGCCCAAGACTTTTGACCCAGCCTACCCTCGATAGATCTTCCTAATCCCCTAACCCGCCGGCGTCCGCTTCCGGCCAAAACCGGACACCTTGGCCGACCACGCCTGAAGCAACGTTGATCGGAGCGGGCTTGAGCGAGGCGTCCCTCGACAGCCAAGCCTTAATTGGAGCGGGCTCCAGCCCCGCAACTCAGGGTCTCGACAACCCAACTTGGATACGACTATTCTTCCTTCCATGTCCGCCTTCTCGGCCCGCCACCGTCGACTCATCCGGTTCAGCATTTTCGTGCTGATGCTGTTGAGCGTTGTTGTTCGGCCGATTGTGATCCAGCAGGGCGAGCTCCACACTGCTGAGCACGACATCGCTGCAACAGCGGAGCACGGACACTCACACGCCCCGGGAAATGGCGACAACGTAGATCCGAAGCATGCATCAGGCGTCCACAGCGTCCTTCACCAGGCCGACGTGAGCTTTGCCGGCATGCTGGTTTCCTCGAATCTGAACCTGGCTACGGTTCCGCCGGCATCTTTGTTGCCCGGCCTGCACTCCGTTGATGAGCCCTCTGGTCATCGCGGCTCACCTTTTAGACCTCCGATCATCTGACGACTCCTGCCGCGCTGTAGCGGCCTGAGCGCGCTGTCCACCAAGTGGTGGCCGGCAGCGCGTCGTCATGACCATTTGTCGGAGATTTTCCGTGAAATTACGTAGTTTGTGGGCGCTGGCTATTGCCGGCGCCTGCGGTGTGGCCGTGCCTGGCCACGCCGCTGAAGTGCTGCGCCTGGAGGATGCGGTTGCCCGTGCCCTAGGCACCCATCCCAGCGTGCAGGCAGACGCTGCTCAACTAGAAGCTGTCAGAAGCCGCGCGGGCCGGGATGCATTGCCTACGCCGCTCGTGCTGGGCGGCGAGCTTGAAAACGTGGCTGGCTCAGGGGGCCTGAGCGGCCTGGACGCCGCCGAATCCACCTTCCGCATCTCTAAGGTCCTGGAACTGGGTGGGAAGCGGGCAGCACGCCAAGCGCTCGGTGGCGCGGAGGTGGACGCCGCCCGAAGCGAAGCGGACGTCACCCGTATCGCTATCGCCACCTTGGCTGCGGGGCGCTTCGTCGATGTGCTGGCCGCCCAGGAGCATGTCGAGCACGCCGAAGAGCGCATCAAGATGGCCCAAGCCATGCGCCGTGAAGTGGCCCGCTGGGTAGCGGCCGCCCGCAATCCGGACTCGGACCTGAGATCTGCCGAGATTGCTCTGCTCGATGCCGAGTTGAAGCGGGAGCAGGCGTTGCAGGCGTTGGAAGGCGCGCGGATGTCGCTGGCGGCCACGTGGGGGGCGCCGAGCCCGGACTTCAGTTCGGTTGCCGGGGATACCGGAGTCCTTCCCCCTCTGGATGATTTCGATCATCTGAGCCTACGCCTCGCCACGACACCACAGCAGCGGACCATGGAGGCCCAGGCCGGGGTTCTGGGTGCAAGAAGGGAGATCGCCCGGGCCAGCGCCAAGCCGGATGTCAGCGTTGGCCTCGGCATTCGCCGACTGGAAGCCACCAAAGACAGCGGCCTGGTGATGTCCATCTCTGTCCCGTTGGGGAGCCGGCGGCGATCGGACTTCTCCGTCGCCGAAGCGGATTACGAGCTGACCTCGCTCAAGTACAGGCGCGAGGCGCAGATGCTGGAGATGCGTCAAGAGCTGTTTGGCATCTACCAGCAGCTCAAGCAAACGCAGTCCGAAGTGGAGTCGGTGCGCCAGCGCCAGTTGCCAAAGGCCCAGCAGGCCTTTGATCAGAGCCGCAGGGGCTTTGAGGAAGGTCGCTTCTCCTTCCTGGTACTCAGCCAAGCGCAGCAGCGGCTCTTCGACCTTCGCGAACGGGAAGTCGAATCCGCCGCGCGCTATCTCCGTCTCCTGGTCGAGGCCGACCGCCTCACCGCTTCTGCCTTGGACATCCGCCCATGAACCGATACGTATTCCTGATCCTGCTTCCGTTCGCCCTGGCTGCATGTGGCGGCAACGAACCGTCGCAGGGAGACAAGCCTGAAGCCACTGCTGCGGCCGCAGGCGACTACGAACGAGGGCCGCATCGCGGGCGCATGCTTCGCGACGGCGACTTCGCCCTTGAAGTGACTGTTTACGAAACCAATACCCCGCCGCAGTTCCGACTGTATGCCTATCGCAACGACAAGCCGCTGGCACCTGGCGAAGTCAAAGCGACGATGCAACTCAAGCGACTGGACGGCGAAGTCAACAACTTCAGCTTTGTTCCAGAGAACGATTACCTGGTGGGCAACGGGGAGGTGGTTGAACCGCACTCCTTTGACGTCAAAGCCGATGCAGTGGTGGGTGGGAAGAACTACACCTGGGCCTACGCCTCGTACGAAGGTCGCACAACCATAGATCCGAAAGCCGCTGCCGACGCAGGTGTCGTGGTTGAGTCCGCCGAACCAGGGGTCATCCGGGACACTGTCTCGCTTATGGGCAACGTCGCGGTCGACACCGGTCGCTTTGCTGCGGTGAAGGGACGCTTCCCGGGCGTGGTCCGCAGTGTGGCGGTCGAGATGGGACAACGCGTCTCGGCCGGTCAGACGCTGGCCACGGTGGAGGGCAATGACAGCATGCGGACCTACTCCGTAACGTCGCCCTTCAGTGGCGTGGTGCTCGCACGCAACACGGCGGTAGGAGATGTCGCTGCCGACAACACGTTGTTCGAGATTGCTGACCTTTCTGAGGTCTGGGTGGATTTGCGTGCGCTGGGAAGCGACGCCGAGCGCCTGTCCCCGGGCCAAGCGGTGACCATCCGTTCGGCAACAGGTGGTTTGGAAACAACGGGAAAGCTGCAGGGCATCCTGCCGCTGGCCAGCGCGGGCCAGACCGTGGTGGCACGCGTGGCCCTTGCCAACAGTGAAGGCAAGTGGCGACCAGGAATGGCCGTATCCGCCGATGTCGTCATCGCGGAAACGGAGGTTCCTTTAACCGTAAAAGAATCGGGCCTTCAGCGTTTCCGGGACTTCACCGTTGTGTTCGCCCAAGTGGGCGACAGCTATGAGGTGCGGATGCTTGAACTGGGTAGGCGCGATGGCGAGCGCGTGGAGGTTCTGAAAGGGCTTAAGCCGGGAACCCGGTACGCCTCCGAACAGAGCTACCTGATTCGTGCCGACATCGAAAAGTCCGGCGCAAGCCACGACCACTAAGGACGCCCCATGCTAGAGCGAATCATTCGCGCGTCCATCGCGCACAGATGGCTTGTGCTCGTTCTGGTCCTGGCCTTCTCAGGCCTTGGGATCTGGAACTACAGCAAGCTTCCCATCGACGCCGTTCCTGACATCACCAATGTCCAGGTGCAGATCAACACCGAAGCTCCCGGCTACTCACCGCTGGAGGCCGAGCAACGGGTCACGTTCCCCGTCGAAACAGCGTTAGCCGGGTTGGCAAAGCTGGAATACACCCGTTCCATCTCACGCTACGGCCTGTCTCAGGTCACGGTGGTGTTTGAAGATGGCACGGACATCTACTTCGCCCGTCAACAGGTCGCAGAGCGGCTTCAGCAAGCGGCATCCCAATTGCCCGAGGGACTCAAGCCCAGCCTTGGACCGGTAGCGACCGGCCTGGGCGAGATCTTCATGTACACCGTGGAAGCTGAGCCGGGTGCTGAGGAGACGTGGACGCCGATGGCGCTTCGTACGCTGCAGGACTGGGTGGTCCGACCGCAGATGCGCCACTTGAAGGGCGTAACGGAGGTCAACACCGTCGGGGGCTATGTCCGCCAGTTCCACATCACGCCGGACCCGAAGAAGCTCCAAGCCTACGGACTGACGTTGCAGGACGTGCTGGAAGCCGTGGCACGCAGCAACGCCAACGTAGGCGCCGGCTACATCGAGAAGAGCGGTGAGCAGTACCTGGTCCGCGTGCCGGGCCAGGTGGCCGACATGGCGGGCTTGCGCAAGATCGTTGTGGCCAACCGTGATGGCATGCCATTGCGCGTTGGCGATCTGGCGGACGTCGTGGAAGGCACCGAGCTTCGCACGGGTGCGGCAACCAAGGATGGCAAGGAAGTGGTCCTTGGCACGGCATTCATGCTCATCGGTGAAAACAGCAGGGACGTGGCTCAGCGAACCGCCGCCAAGCTCAAGGACATCGATGCCACCCTGCCTGACGGCGTGCGGGCGCATCCCGTCTACGACAGAACCGAACTGGTGGACCGGACCATCGAGACGGTGAAGAAGAACCTTCTCGAAGGCGCCCTGCTCGTCATCGCGGTCCTCTTCCTGCTTCTGGGCAATCTTCGTGCGGCGCTGATCACTGCGGCGGTCATTCCATTGACGATGCTGCTGACGATCACAGGCATGGTCCAGAATCGTGTCTCCGCAAATCTGATGAGCCTGGGTGCACTTGATTTTGGCTTGATCGTCGATGGGGCGGTCATCATCGTGGAGAACTGCCTGCGCCGCTTTGGCGAGCGGCAACATCTTCTGGGCCGTCTGTTGACCCGCGAAGAACGATTCTCCTTGGCGGCAAGTGCCAGTGCAGAAGTGATCAAGCCAAGCCTGTTCGGCCTTTTCATCATCGCGGCGGTCTACATCCCGATCTTTGCCCTCTCCGGCGTGGAAGGGAAGATGTTCCACCCGATGGCGCTTACCGTGGTCATCGCGCTTACCGGTGCCATGGCATTGTCCCTGACATTCGTGCCGGCCGCTGTGGCTCAGTTTGTAACGGGGAAGGTTTCGGAGAAGGAAACCAAGGCCATGCGCGGGGTCACCAAGTTGTATGGCCCGATGCTTGAGCGAGCTGTCAACGCACGCAAGGTCGTGGTGGCCTCGGCCGCAGTTCTCACAGTCCTGGCGGGCCTGCTTGCAAGCCGCCTCGGCACTGAGTTCATTCCGAACCTGGATGAGGGCGATATCGCACTGCACGCGCTCCGAATTCCCGGGACCAGCCTGACCCAGGCGATCGGAATGCAACGTCAGCTCGAAGCGGCAATCAAGCAGTTCCCGGAGGTGGACGAAGTCGTCGCCAAAATCGGTACGGCCGAGGTGGCTACCGATCCCATGCCCCCCTCCGTAGCCGACACCTTCATCATGCTCAAAGATCGGGATCAATGGCCCGATCCGCGCAAGCCGAAGGCGCAGCTTGTTGCCGAGCTCGAGAAAGTGGTTCGTGCCATTCCTGGCAACAACTACGAGTTTACGCAGCCGGTGCAGATGCGGATGAACGAGCTCATTGCAGGCGTTCGGGCTGAGGTTGCCGTCAAGCTCTACGGCGACGACCTGGGGCAGCTGGCAACCATCGGCGCTCAGGTGGAGGACGTTGCCAGTGGAATCAAGGGAGCGGCCGACGTGAAACTTGAGCAGATCACCGGTCTGCCGTTGATGACGATCACGCCCGACCTGGACGCACTTGCACGATACGGTGTAGCCATCGACGACGTGCAGAAGACCATCTCGGTGGCGCTGGGAGGTGAATCGGCCGGCCAGGTGTTCGAAGGCGATCGCCGCTTCGATATCGTGGTTCGTCTGCCGGAGAACCTGCGGCAGGACATCGGAACACTGGCGTCACTACCTGTTGCCGTCGCGCCGGGGGCCAGCACGGCCCAAGAACGTAGCTTCGTGCCCTTGGGCCAGTTGGCCAAGGTGGAGATCGCGCCCGGTCCCAACCAGATCAGCCGCGAGAATGGCAAACGCAGGGTGGTAATCACCAGCAATGTGCGCGGACGCGATCTGGGGTCCTTTGTCGAAGAATTGCGCAGCAAGGTCGGACAAGAAGTCCAGCTGCCCGAGGGCTACTGGATCGAGTACGGCGGCACATTTGAGCAGTTGATCTCGGCAAGCAAGCGCCTGTCCATCGTCGTGCCGGTGGTGCTGGTGATGATCTTCGGTTTGCTGTTCATGGCCTTCGGCTCGGGCAAGGATGCCGCCATCGTCTTCAGTGGCGTGCCGCTCGCACTGACCGGGGGCGTGGTGGCGCTGTGGCTGCGCGACATTCCCTTGTCGATTTCCGCAGGCGTGGGCTTCATCGCGCTTTCGGGCGTTGCCGTGCTCAACGGCTTGGTGATGATCAGCTTCATCAAGAACCTGCGGGAAGAAGGCATGCCCCTGCATCGCGCCGTCACCGAAGGTGCTCTTACCCGCCTTCGGCCGGTCTTGATGACGGCCTTGGTGGCGAGCCTGGGCTTCCTTCCCATGGCCCTGAACGTCGGTGCTGGCGCGGAAGTTCAGCGCCCGCTCGCAACCGTGGTGATCGGCGGAATCATCTCTTCAACGCTGCTGACACTGCTCGTGCTGCCGGCGCTCTATCGACTGATCCACCGCGAAAAACCTGATCTGGAAAGTCGCTCCCCATGAATCATCCATCTCCTTTCCGCACAAGGAACTCGTCTTTGACTTCCCCCACCAAGCCCTTTGCATGGCTTTCGATGCTTGCCGCAGTCCTCCTGCCGTTTGCGGCGTTCGCGCACGGCGTCAGCGAGGGCGACCAGGCCTTCCTTGAAGAAAGCACAGGTAGGCAACTGATCGCGTTCACCTACCTCGGCGCCAAGCACATGGTGACTGGATACGACCACCTTCTGTTCCTGTTCGGGGTGATCTTCTTCCTTTACCGCATGCGGGACGTGAGCATCTACGTCACCTTGTTCGCCATTGGTCACAGCACGACGCTGCTGCTCGGCGTGCTCGGCGGCTTTCACGTCAACGCCTATCTGGTCGACGCGATCATCGGCCTGTCGGTGGTCTACAAGGCCTTGGACAACATGGGCGCGTTCAAGCGGTGGTTCGGTGTGCAACCCAACACCAAGATTGCGGTCCTTGTCTTCGGCTTCTTCCACGGCTTCGGCCTGGCCACGAAGCTCCAGGACTTCTCGCTATCGCCGGACGGGCTGGTCGCCAACATGCTTGCGTTCAACGTGGGCGTTGAGCTCGGCCAACTGCTAGCGCTTGCCGGCATCCTGATTGTGATGGGCTTCTGGCGCCGACTGCCGTCCTTCAACCGTCAGGCCTACGGCGTGAACACCATCTTGATGATGGCCGGCTTCGTGCTCATCGGCATGCAGCTCACCGGCTACTTCGTTTCCTGATTTCTGACCGAGAACCATTATGTCGATCACCACCAATCAACCGCTCCCCACCACTGGCCGCCTGCTGAAGTCGACCCTTCTTGCCGCCGCCATTGCCGGCGCGCTTCTCATCACCGCCGTCCTGCCGGCGGAGTATGGCATTGATCCCACAGGGATCGGCCGGGCGCTGGGCTTGACTGCTTTGGCGGACGGCGGAAGCACCGCCATCGACCCGGCCACGCCGACGTCCTCGACAGCATCGGGCGCAGAGGCCACCTTGGCGGAGAAGGCCGCGGCCGCGTTCGGGGCGAACAAAGGGCAATCGCTTGATCCAGACGCGGTATCGCTCACCAACGGTGAGCTTCGCCAGGACGCGATGACGATCACGCTGGAGCCGGGCAAGGGAAAAGAGGTCAAGTCCCACATGGTTGCTGGCGCCGGAATGCTGTTCCGCTGGAAGGCAACCGGGGACGTGGCAGTCGATATGCACGGCGAGCGCCCCGACGTGAAGGGCGCATGGACCAGCTACGCCGTCGAAGGTGCGCAGCGGGAGGCACGCGGCACCTTCGTCGCGCCATTTGAGGGAACTCATGGGTGGTACTGGCAGAACCGAAGCGACAAGCCGGTGACCGTGAGCATCGAACTTATTGGCTACCAAGCCGACATCTATCAGCCGTAACACCCCGGCACTTTGCCGACCCAAACCGAGGAGAAACAACATGAAAGCTCATACCGCAGTAGTCGCCGGCCTGCTTCTCAGCATGTCCTTTTTCACCACGGCGTCCGCCCATGATCCGGCCCTTCATGCGAATCCAGCCCCCACGGCTGCCCCCAAGGCCAAGCCGACGACCTGCGAACAGCTTGCGGACCGTTCGAAGTTCAAGGTGGACCTAAATGATGCCCAGACCAAAGCGCTGAAGGAACGTTGCGAAGCGCAGGCAGCGTCGAAGAAGAAGTAAATCCAATCGCGTTTAGCGAACGACCCCGCCATGCCGGCGGGGTCGTCACCCCGACCCGAACAATGGTGGGCGTACACTCCGCCGGTCTGCCGCCTCTGTCCTGAAACCGGACAGAGGGGGCACACGGGTTGATTCCGTCAGAACGTTGATACCAGGACAATCCCATGCTCGAAGTACTGAGTCACCCGACGTTTCGCCGCCTGTTTGGTGCGCAGATAGTCGCCCTGGTCGGAACCGGCTTGGCAACTGTCGCCCTTGCCCTCCTGGCCTACGACCTGGCGGGCGCCCAGGCGGGGGCGGTGCTGGGCACCGCACTGGCCATCAAGATGGTCGTGTACGTGACCTTGGCACCCGTTTCAGGAGCGTTGGTCCCAGCACGACTGCGCAAGCGGGTGCTGATCGCACTCGACCTGGTTCGCGCAGCTGTGGCGGTCTGTCTGCCCTTCGTCACCGAGATCTGGCAGGTGTATGTCCTTATCGCTGTGCTGCAGTCTGCGTCGGCATGCTTCACGCCGCTGTTTCAATCCACCATTCCCGAAATTCTTAAAGAAGAGCGCGATTACACCCGCGCGCTCTCACTTTCCCGATTGGCATATGACCTTGAGAGCCTGCTGAGCCCGGCGCTTGCTGCCGCGCTGCTGACGATCATCAGCTTCCACGGGCTGTTCGCTGGTACGTCGGTAGGTTTCATCCTCTCGGCGGTGCTCGTCGCTTCCACCACGTTCCCCGCCCTCGCTGCAGTCACCTCCAAGGATGGTCCCTATGCGCGAGCCATCCGTGGAATGCGAATCTACCTTCGCACCCCGCGATTGCAGGGCCTGCTTGCATTGAACCTCTGTGCCGCAGCCGGCGGCGCGATGGTGTTCGTCAATACTGTGGTCATGGTCCGCACCGTTCTGGGCGGGGCTGAGGAACAGGTTGCGTGGGCGCTGGCGGCCTTCGGCGGCGGCTCCATGCTGGTAGCGCTTCTTCTTCCGAGAGTTCTGGACCGCATTTCGGACCGAACAGTGATGCTGACTGCAGGACTGTTCATGTCAGCTGTCCTGGTCACCTTCCTCGGCATTTGGTTTGCCCTGAAGGGAAATCTTGGATGGGCGGCGGTCATTCCGACGTGGACGCTGTTGGGCATGGCGTATGCCGGTCTGGTTACGCCCGGTGGACGGCTGCTGCGACGTTCGGCTGAGTCCGCCGATCTGCCATTCCTCTTCGCCGCCCAATTTTCCCTATCGCACGTTTGCTGGCTGATTGCATATCCGCTGGCCGGCTGGGTTGGTGCCCGCTACGGCCTGCATGTTGCCTTGGCCGCCTTGGGGATTCTGGCTGCACTCGGTCTGGTCGCCGCGTGGCGCAGATGGCCGGCGCACGATCCTGAGGAGATAGCGCATCAGCACGAACATCTTGCTGAGGACGACCCGCACCTCTTGGCACACCGCGACGCGGATGGCACGCACCGCCACCGGTTTGTCATCGATCAACTTCACACGCGCTGGCCAGGCTGACCAAGGCACCAGGCGGGCGGCGAGCACGGAGCCGCCTACTTGCGAGTTTGATCGCAGACGTACATGTCCATGTCGACGTCATATCGACACGCGCGCCCACATTCGTAAGAGCCTACATCCTCCGACCCAGGCACTGGAGGCTTGTCTCTGAGGGCAGCTACTGCAGCTGCCTGGCAACGTTCGAAGGTGTCGTAGTCGCCATAAACGGCGTGTCGGACTTCCTGAGTAGATGCGTCCGGCGGATAGACAAAAGCAGTCCAGCGCCCTTGGGATCCGCTGCAGGACACTGCGGCTAGGGCGACGCCGATGGCAACGGTTATGCGGCCCATCTCCATGGCCCAGATCCTAGCACCGCGGCCATCGTGGCCGTGACGTTTCGCCTATTCAGGTTTGCAAGCTGCTTTTCTGCGTACCGCAATGTCCGCTATCGGCCCAAAGCGGACATCCGCCCTACCCCCGATAAATCTTCCTAACCGCTCGGCGACCGCGCGCTCCGACATGGCGTCAATAGTCAATTTGCAACGCTCGTGAAATTTCACTCCCTACACGATGGCAAGAGATGGCTACGCTTGCGTCGTGGGAGGCTACCAGGCGCCTCTCCGGGCTCTAGGACGCTCGGCTGCGCAAACGCTTAGCCTTCAGCATAGCCATTGGACTAACGGTCGGGACCGGGACGAGAAAAGTCAGCTGTTCTTCCAAGCCCAACGCTTTAAGGGTGGAGATCAGCGTGTGGACCGTTGATCCTTGCCCGCTCTCCAGTTGCACCAATGCTCTGCGAGAGATCCCTGCTTTGTCGGCCAACGCCGCTTGCGAAACGTTGGCCAGAAGGCGGCGCGCCCTGATCCGCTTTCCTAGGGCCTCGGCAATTTCCTCAGGGGACTGGATCGGCATGTGACTCATTTGCGCGCAAATGTGCTCATTAGTGGTGACTTCTTCCGTTGTGCGCGGAAAAGCGCGCAACTCTGGCACTTCCATAACTCATCGTAATGACCTGAAATCTCCCGCAGAATAGAATTCTAGATAGAGAGATCCTACATACCTGCAGGTGTCATGCGCACAACTGGCACCAGACTGTGCTCAATTGCTGGGAAACATCATTGCCGCGGTCGGACCAACAAAGATGTTCGGCGTTGGCGTTCTGGAGCAACTGATCGTCGTCAGTCAGCGGCAGCTACGTTGCGCGAACCGCTCGGAACTGCGCCACGGCTACGGGCAGAACTTAGCAATCTCGACGACTGGATGAGAATAACAACGATGCCCGCAAACTTGTGGCTCCTGCGGTACACCTGATGGCTGTGCGCGCCACGTTCGCGCCGGGAGACGCACTACCGTGCGTACCAGTAGGCTCACACGGTAGACAGCGATCAGCCAAGAGGGCAAGGTTGCGCGCTCGCACCAACGATAGAGGCAGCATATGAAGCCGACGATCTTGGCACTTGACCTTGAGGGAACGCTCATCTCAAACGCAATCAGCCAGATTCCCAGGCCCGGACTCTACCGGTTCCTTGAGGAAATCCAAGCGCTGTTTGATCAGCTGACGATGTTTACTACAGTTCCCGAAGATCGCTTTCGCAGCATCGCCGCGTTGCTGGCTCGCGAAGGCAGTGCCCCGGCCTGGTTCGTGGAGCTGCCCTACATCAGGTGGTCGGGAAAGACGAAAGACCTACGTCTCGCCTCGCCAAATCTGGGCGAGGCACTACTACTCGATGATCACTGCCCCTATGTCCATCCCGGGCAGGAGCAACTATGGGTGCAGGCCCCGTTGTTCGGTTCTCCCTATTCATCAGACGATGATGGCCTCAACCTGGTACTCCACCGTTTGCTTGATCGCACCCGCAATGCGGACGCTGACTTGCGCCCCCTAGCCCGGAGCGGAGACGCGTAGCCATGCGCAATCCATCTTTGATTCAGCTCAGGCTCGCATGACTCGCTCCGTGCCCCCACGAGAGATCCTGGATGCCGCCGCAGCACGGCGCGAAAGTCTCGCCTCACAGTGGTTCAGTGCAGCACAGGTCAATGCCGGGCTAGACTTGAAGCTCGGCAGCGGCTGCCACAGTGC
Organism: Stenotrophomonas sp. 86428_Sma; assembly: GCF_056481585.1. Classification (NCBI taxonomy): domain Bacteria; kingdom Pseudomonadati; phylum Pseudomonadota; class Gammaproteobacteria; order Lysobacterales; family Lysobacteraceae; genus Stenotrophomonas; species Stenotrophomonas sp. 86428_Sma. The sequence goes on along the minus strand of NZ_CM151156.1, from coordinate 170,903 downwards.
AAGCGAGTTGCGACGTCAGGGGAAGCTGCTGGGCGTGTATGTCACGCACCCCATCGGCAGCTACCGCTACCCGACCTGGCAGTTCCGCCCAGATGGCCAGCCCGTTGAGCGACTAGCCGCGATCCTAGCAGTGTTGCGGGACTTTGGTCCTTTCCAGCGTGAGCCGGATGGTCTGCGTCGCAGTACCGGTTGGGGCGAGGCCGAGTGGTTCTTGTCGCCGCACGCGTTGCTTTGGGGCGCGGCACCGGCCGCGATGCTGAGTGTAGACCCAGCCCGCGTGTTGTATGCAGTGCACTGCGAGTTCGAAGAGGATGTCTGAGAGGGGCCTTACCGAGATGACTCAACGCTAGCGTCTGCCCGACATCCTTCAATGAAACTGAGTCTGGCAGTGCGGAACTAGTTGAGAGCGAATACGCGGAAGCCTACAGTCTGGCGGCTTGCAGGCCTCCAGCAATCCATGGCTATGCTCACTTGGTAACGATGCAGCATCCGCCAACCGCCGAGACAGAGGCTCAGCCAAGTTTGTGCGACGCGTACATCGAGGACAATCGTAGGGTGAATGTCGAAGCTTCCCCTTAGTTGAATCCAGGTCCATTGCAAGAACAGCGACTCTTATTCATCCCCCGTGATCTCATACGACGGAGACTGATGGGTCCAGGTCTGCATAAACCTGGTCAACCTCATCGACTTGTTACGCAGCCCAAGGTGAATGGCACCCCCTTGTCTAGGTGATGGCGTCCTGCCCGTCCAAGTAAGATCGCACATCCCTAAGTTCGCTCAAGCCTCCGCGGCAAAGAAACTCCAGTACGGTGTTCCCAGCAAACATGGGTGCCATGTTCGGCCGCCTTATCCAGCCATCCGCCTGAATGGAGTCCGGCAGAAGGATATGAAGAGCTTTGTAGATGCCAAGTAGATAGCTAATCCGTATCAATACGTCGTCATCGATATGCTCGTAAGCGCCTCGCACCCATGCCTCGTAAGAAGCATCAGGGGGACTTCCAAGCAACGTTCTCTGCTGGAGTCCCGACAGATCCCACCTCGCAGCGAGTTTGAAGAAGGCTCTTAATGCCGAGCCTGAAAGCTCTTCGCGACTGAGCTGATCTGTAGGGATGCTCATCATGTGCTCATCTTCCAATCGACTTCTATTAGAAGCACATCGTGGCGTGCCACAACCCCACGCCTACAAATGCGCCGTCATCTCATTCAACGGCCAGCAGCATGCCCATCCTATCGCAATCCACGAACTGCATCTCGTGCTGAGTTTTCTGACATGGCAACCGCTGTAGCGGTATGCACATCAGATTATCTGATACGTAATCAGATAATCTGTGCACCACAAATATGAGAATGTGCTATCTGTTTGCAATATGAAGGAGAGTGAGTGATGCTCGCCTACATGGTGCCCTTGTCGATACAAACGCTCGCACTTCGCGCAACGACTCCTGACCAGCTCGCCGAGCAGGTGGCGGAGGAGTACGGGCTTTATGTCCGGCTCTCAGAAGTCTGGATGCTGCTTGGCTACAACAGCATCGGCGCGGCCAGGCGCGCGGCATATGACAACCGACTGGGTATAGCGACCTCAACCATCCCTGGGAGGAAGGGCCGCATGATCCGCTCCAGAGATCTCGCGCAATGGCTGTTCACCGCAGCACGCGGCGCGGAGACCGTCAGCAATCGGCAGGCCACTCAATGATCCCGATCTTCCCATGGAGGATCTCCAAGTGAGCTAAGAACACTCTCTGGGGCAGAAAAGACAAACCCCGGCTGGCAGGCCGGGGTCTGTTTGAGGCGCAGCGATGAGTACCGCTATGCCGAATCTACCCCCTTACCCCGATAAGAATCAACCCCTAGGCATTCCGGGAGGGAGGCGGCTGCCCGCTTCCCAGTAGATAGGCAGGGATCCATGAATCAAGAAGAACTGGCCCAGCGTCTGCGGGAGCAGGAGGGCCTAACTGTCGAACAGCGACAGCACATCCTTGAGATGGCTAGCTCGAGTCCAGCGCGGAAGCCAGGAAAGGGCGCGCTGAACAACGTTGTGACCCACTTCAATTCAGTGAAATGTGGCCAGCTGATCACGCTGGAGAGTCATACCGTTGAACATCTGTTCGCGCTGACTCTGGAGCTGGATCCGGATGTGCTTGGCTACTTCCCGCAGGTCGCCTGTAAGGGAGTGAGACTTGGCAATCATGTAAGGAGCGGCACCTTGGATTTTCTGGTCGTCCGCACCCGTGGCGTTGAGCTGGTCGAATGCAAGGCCGGCTCCGCTCGTGACAGCTTGCTTACGGCAAAGTCCGGTGAATGGATCGATGTCGATGGAAATCTTCAGAACCTTGCCTATGGTCCTTGGGCAAGGCAGCGCGGCATGGAGCACGTCCTGTGGCTCAGTCCCTCCCGCGTCGACACGCCACTCCGGAACCTGCAGGTCATCTATAACGAGGTGCGCATGGTACCTGCCAATGAGGCTCAAGTCTTGGGCAGGCGCATCCATGCGCATCTCGCCGACGGCCCCAAGAGCCTCGATTGGATGATCGAGACTATCGAGGGATTCAACGTGAGCCAAGCGGCGCTTCTGCTTGGAACCCGCTGGGCCTTCGGTCCAGTTGAGCATGTTCCGCTTACGGACACGAGCAACTTCTTTTTGACCTTGAGTCAGGCTCAGGCTATTGAGATAGGAGGCAACTTCTTTGAGGTTGCCAGGCAATCTCGCAATCAACTGAACTCGGCGTTCGCAACGGCGACGCTAGTCGACGCCACCAACGCCGAAAAGCGGCTCGCATTGATTCAATCCGCGCATGCGAAGGGTACAGCCGTCCCCAAACACCTGCGTGGGGTAGCGCGGAATGTGGCCGAGGCGCGAAGCAGAGGTGACAACGAACTCGAGCAGTGCCTTACCAGGTTTCATGCAAGCGGCAACCGAATGAGCCGGCTTACCCCCGTTCAAGAGAAGAGGACGGCTGAGGCAATTCGCGCATACGCCGCAGGCAAGTATTCACAGAAGAAGGACGCATACGCTGCGCTCAAGGAGGCCTGTGAATCTGACGGCGAGTCGCCACAGAGCCGCCAGGCCTTCGAACGCAAGCTCGCTGATCCGCGCCTGGAGCTGCGTAAGGTCCTTGCAACGCAGGGAATGCGTGGCTACCAAAAGCAACGGCCGCGCTCGGACGCGCGCGACCGGTCGGGTACAGCCTTAGCCAAACATGCAGTCCTGCACGTCGACAGTACCAAAGTTGACGTCAGGGTGGTGCGCGACGATGGAATGAGTGCAAGCGCAGAGTCCCCTCTGATTTATCTAGGAACAGATGAGGCGACTGATTTGCCGATGGCGCATTCCGTTGTCTTCGGGCCAGCACGGCGCGATGGTTTGGCCATCCTGATACGGAACTACGTCCGCAGACATGGACGACTCTTCAACAGCATCTTTGTCGATCGGGGAACGGAGAATCAGTCGCACTTTCTCATAGCTCTGGCTTTGCGATATCAATTCTCAATCCATATCTGCCCAACGGCAGGTTCGAGGTTCAACTCGAACGTAGAGCGATACTTTGAAAGGTTCAATTCCCAAGTCAGCCATGAGCTTGTCGGCAGCACCGATCCCGACAAGGCGGGTCGGGGCGTGGACGGGAAGTTCAAGAGCTACAAAACTGCCAGGCACTGCTTTGAAACCGTTCATACGGTGGCCAAGGAAACGCTTTATGAGCACTTCCCGAGCGTTCCTGTACAAGGCTTCGCAAGTCCGGCCGAACGTGCAGCCCACGCAGATCTTCTCTTTCCTAGTGCCGGCCTGCACGCAGTGGTTGATGAAGAATTCCTCTTCAGAACCGCGATCCCGCACAGCAATAACAAGTATGTACCCGGACGAGGGTTCGAGGTGAATGGTCGGTACTTTCACTCCAGTGAACTGAGGGAGCTCGACACGTCATTCGATGTTGAGCAGCTTCGAACAGACCCGGAGGACCCGAGCTTCATTTGGGTTAGGACGAATCGTGGACTGTTCAAGGCGTTCTGCAACTTGATCGGGCCTCTAGCTAATTCCACCCTGATTGAGCGGTCGTTCAGGGGTATGTATGACCAGCTCTACGCGCCATCGCTCCGCGAAGCAAAGCAGACCGCGAGGCACGCTCAGGCGATGCGTACGGCAGCCGCGAACGCGAAGCCCATCACCGCGGCTCATCCCAAACCGGGTGAGGCGGACTCGGGTAGCCTCGATTCGCCATCAGATGATGCTCTTGACGAACTGGATCTGCGCGGGATCAAGAAACGCGCGGTGGATGACTTTGACTCCATTGAAGCGCCGTAGCTTGTTCCATTGAAGGCAAGACCAAGCCAATCATTCAAATTCATAGGAAGCGACAGTGGTCAGCAACTCTGGAATCCCTTTTGTGAACCATAGCCGCATGAAGACGGCCTATTCCGAGCTCCTGAACGCCATCCAAAGTGCGCGCTCAGGTACGTTCGTTTGGGCGCTAGCACCTTCTGGATCGGGTAAGAGCGAAATCCGGCAAGCTATTCTTCCTGCACTGGCCGGGAAACAGAGTTGCTGGCCAGCCGGTACCCTACCTTTGATATCGGTGCGAGCAATGGCCAATGATCGGGGAAAGTTCAACTCCAAGGACCTTACGCTTCGCCTGCATCATGCCGTGGTGGCGCCGGATTTCGGCTGGCTCGAGTCCAAGGATCGGTCAATCAGCACTGATGCGCACCATCTCCAGGCCGAGGTGGAGGTGAATAGTGAATTGTGGAGGAAGGTAAGGGCAACGCATTCGCAACCGAGACTGCAGCACAGCTTCGAAGCGGTGGCGAAGCAGCGTCAGCTGAAGTACATCTTCCTTGAAGAGGCGGCTACTTTGACCATGGTGCATCTTCATCAATCCAGCTATGGCTATATGTCGAACCTGGTGAGACTGATAGAGGAGATCGGTTGCGTCATGGTGATGCTGGCTAACCACACGGCAGAGAGCCTGTGGGCGGGACATCCCGACGTCTGGAATCGATCTCGGTTCGTTTATATCCGTCCGTACAACTTGAGCAATCCCCAGGACGAGCGCGACTTCGTTGCAGTTCTCAAGGGTATGGGTCAGAGCTTCCGTCTGGAGGATCCTAAGGTTCTCGTTAAGAACGTCGATCTGATGTATGCCAATGGTGCCGGCGTGTTTGGACCCACTATCGATGTTGTACATCGCGCTGAGCTTCGCCGAAAGAATGAGGGCGCAAGCACCATTACGGAAGCGCATCTGCACGCAAGCTCCTCCAGTGAAAGGGACCTGGGAACGGTGTGGAGCAGTGTGCACGCATTCAACAAGCTTGCTGATCAGAAGCCTTTGAACGGCGCGAAGAGAATCGCTGACTTCCTCAAACGAGTCGGTACTGGCGGTCCAGAGTCATGACGAGCATGACAAACACGGGGTACCGGTGGACCACTCTTCCGCCACTTGCGCCCATCGATGGAGGCACTGCCCAGACTGAATCCCTTGGGGGATACTTCCAGAGGATGTGCGAGATTACCGGGTTCACCAAGACACATCTCGCAGGAGTGCTTGACAAGATTGCAGGTCAGCCAGTCAATGGTCTGCTACAGCGGAACAGCTTCGTGGGACCAGGACAGGTGAGCCTGAACCGCGCGCGCGCGCTAGAGCAGTTGACCAATCAACGGCTGGTGGGCTGCACCCTCTCGCCTTTCATCAAGGTTCTGCAGATGAGGGATGGTGGCCTTACCCGTATAAATCGCCGCTGGTGTCCTGAATGCCTACTCGAGGCAGGCGAGAGTAATGGTCTAAGCGAAAGGCTGATCTGGAATTTCCTTCACTACTCACATTGCTCGTTGCACTCAGCCAGAATCGTTGATCGTTGCCCAGATTGCGGGAACATCCAGCAGTTGCGAAGGGTCAAGGCGGCCTTATGCGCCTGCTGCGGTGGCAGACTAGCGCGCGCAGCCACCCACGAGAGGCCCAGCGCGCTTCAATCGTGGGCTAACGCCTCAATCGAGGACGTTGTGGGCTGGACGGCGACCAACCCCGATGTGGTCATTCCTCCAGAGAACTATCAGCGCTTCTTTGAAGGGCTTCGCCAAGATGGGACATTGGACAGGCTGAAGCTAGTTCACAACAGATTCTGGAGGGACGCAATCCGCTTCAGGCGATCTACTACCACGTTCAGAACACTCCTCAACTTATCTGCGATAAAATCTGTAGACATCATCGGAATTCTGACCAATCCAGTTCCGGCCTCATCGACGTCGCTGTTTCCAAACCATGAAGTGGACGGTGAGATCGCCTTTGATCTTGAGGACTGGGGAGCGCACGCAAGAAAGTTCGAAGTCGTGCTCCAAGCGCTTTGCAAGTTTAATACGCGCGTGTTTCCGAGTCAGGAGTTCCTCGGCGTACTGTTGGTTTCGAGGTCAAATAGTTCTATCCACCGTGCACCCTCGTTCCGGGTCTACAGGGATCTCCAGATGCGGCCTGGGCAGGATCTCTTGGCGGGTCGGGGAGTGACAAAAGCGATCATGGACCTCTCCATGACCCGCCTCGCAGCCGGCGCACGAGAGCGGGGCGTCGCCAGCGAACTCGTGAAGAGATTCGCTATTACGGCAGAGGCAGCTCGAGAATGCGCTCGGACGGCGATGATTATTACCAAGGCCATGCGCTCTCGAGCCTTCTCGGTTGCTGGTGATCCCGTCGCGTCCTCCGGAAGGAAGACGCCCCATTCCCATAGGGGCTAGAAAGGGAACAGTGGCCGCCAGGCTTGTTCCCTTGGCGCTCGCTTGGCCACCTACTCGGACGGGCGTATTCAGCGATCTGCCGGACGCTTCGATTGAGTCCAGGGGTGTTCCGATTCGTGCTCAGACCTCTCCGCCTAGGCCATAGCTTATGGCTAGTACGTGTCTACAAAAGGTTGGACGATTCAGATCAGCGAACGCGAGGTGGCACGCCAACTGCTAAATAGACTTCCTATGACCGAGGATGTTGCCAGGGAATGCGCCCGGACGGCAGTGGTCCTTGTAAGGGCGATGAGCTCTCGAGCCTTCTCAGTTGCTGGCGATCCCGTCGCGTGCGAGGGAACGAGGTCGCGACCATCCCGGAAAAGGTGATGAGTGCGCAGTCACTGCCCGGCCTACATCCCCCGGGTAGTCTGCGCCCGGTAACAGGCGATCAATCCACGCCTGCGGTGTGCTGCCTGCCGTGAGCCGGTACCTCGGCGACTGCTCTGTGCACCGACGGTCGCCATAGCGTCCGCCGGGCGCATTGGAGTCCCCGGCGTTCCTTGGCCATTCGGCGACCTCGGCGGCGGTCTTCACATTTCGAATATTGCCGATACCTGTTCCAAGCGCGATGTAGCCATCGTCAGCGTTTCCCTCCAGCATGCCGATCCGCAGTCCAGCCAAGGTCCCGGGCAACCTAAAGCGATGCGCGAATGAGGGCGAGGGGACCGTCCAATACCCATGAATTGAGTAGAATCGGTGCAGGTAGATAGGTGCTGTCAGCCGGCCGTCATCGTGCTGCAGCTATGGACAGGAGGGCGGCTACACCGCCATGAGCACAAGGAGACCTTAGGGTGTATTTGGCCGAGCTGACTATCTCGAACTTCCGCAAGATCAACAACGCAGTCCTGCACTTCCAAAGCGGACTGAACGTCCTGGTTGGTGCAAATAACGCGGGTAAGACTGCCATTGTCGATGCGTTGAGGTCGCTCCTTGCCGGGCACGACGAACCTTACCCGCGGCTGGACTCGGAGGATATTCATCGGCCGAAGACGGGATCGCCTAGCGGCAGCATCGTGTTCAAGTACATATTTCGAGGCTTGAGCCCCGATGATGAAGCTGACTTCATGACTGCCCTGAAGCCTGCTAAGGATGGGCAGATGGAGGCGCATATCACCATCAGCTTCTCCGAGGCGGACAAGACGGGGCGACTTAGAGCAAAGCGCTGGTGCGGAGACCATGATGATGTCGGCCTGACAGCGGACATGATGGAAAACCTTCGTGGGGTCTATCTACAGCCCCTACGTGATGCATCTCATGCCCTAAGACCCGGCCGCACAAGCCAGCTGTCCCGATTGTTTCAGCTGCTCGTTGATGACGATGGCAAGATCGAGATCAATAAGGCACTTAAGCTCCTGGATGATGAGCTCAAGACGAAAGCGCCCATTGTGAGTACCCATAAGGCCATAACCACCCGCCACTCCGAGATGCTGGGGCCACAGCTATCTCAGCTGCTCGGGCTCGGGGTTAGCGTCAGCGATTTCCAACGTCTGGCTTCGCGTCTCTCCCTTACCGTGGACCTGTTCGAGCTTGAGCAGAACGGGCTCGGATTCAACAATCTTATCTTCATGGCGGTCGTTCTCAGCGAGCTGACCAAGAACCCAGAAGCCAGCTATCGAGGCCTGATCATTGAGGAGCCCGAGGCACATCTGCATCCCCAATTGCAGGCTGTTCTGCTGGGCTACTTTGAAAAGATCAAGGCAGTGGACAAGGAGAAGCCTGTCCAGCTGTTCGTTACCAGCCACTCCCCCAACTTTGCCAGCATCGCCAACCTCGACAGTTTGACTTGCCTGGTCGACACCGGAATCAAGGTGGAGACGTTCTTTCCCCGAGACATCAAGTTTGCTGTCGGAAAGCGTGAGAAGCTTGAGCGCTATTTGGACGTAACCCGGGCTGAGCTCTTCTTTGCACGCCGGGCCATCCTAGTTGAGGGTGCTGCGGAGTTGGTGCTTGTCAGTGTGCTCGCGGAGAGGTGCGGCCACGATCTACGCAAGCATGGTGTCAGCCTCATTAGCGTTGAAGGACTCAACTTCGACTCATTCATTCCACTGTTCGGCGAGAAAGCTCTGAAGATTCCTGTCTCCGTGCTTACGGATGCAGACCCAACGGGTCCGAGTGAAGAGGATGAAGAGCAAGAGGAAGAGGAAAAGGAAGAGGGCGATGGCAGCGCAGAAGCGGACGACCATGCGCCGGAAGATGTGACCTCCAGTGGAAAGAAGAAGGCTGCTCCTGTCTACCCTTCGATTGGCGACAAGGTGCAGGTGTCCGCCAATACCTTGAGTATGCTCAAGTTCGAGGATTCATATCTCAAGATCTTCCATGGGCTGAAGACGCTTGAGTATGACTTGGCCTTGTACGCCAGCAATCGCAAGATCATGCTTGCGGCGCTTAAGGAGCTACACCCGAAGATCTCTGCGAACCTGGAGAAGAAGGTGGACGCCGCTACGGGAGATGCAGAGAAGGCTCGCGCACTGTTCAGCGGAATGTTCGAGAGGAAGAACGGAAACGTCCAGAAGGGGCGCTTTGCACAAGCTTTGGCGTACCTGATCGCTAAGGCGAAAGAGGAAGACTTCACTGTTCCGGAGTACATCAAGTCTGCAGTCGAACACGCTTGCCAGCCTGGCCCGAAGAAGGCTGAGGGCGAATGAGCACGGATACCCCTTCAGTAGAACAGCGTCAGATCATCTCGGCTCCATTGCAACCCATGTCGGTCATCGCTTGCGCGGGAAGTGGGAAGACCTTCACGGCAGTACGCAGGCTGGCCCACATACGTCAATGCCTCGGTGATCACCGGGGCCGGGTTGCGCTCCTGTCCTTCTCGAACATCGCCGTGGAGACCTTCAGGCGCGAGTACCAGGCACTCGCAATGGGATCGCTCAAGATCCCTTCCCACCAGCGTGTTGAGATCGACACATTGGACGGGTTCATTGCGACAAACATTCTGCGACCCCACGCCCATCGGACGATGGGGTGTACCACGACCCCGTTCTTGCTATCAGGGAGCGAGTCATTCCTGCTAGGAAAGGACTATTGCTTCTGGGTGGAGTCGCCGAGAACCAAAAACTACCCAGTGCCACCAGGGCATATCCATCGCGTTGTCATTGGCCCTTCTGGGGCTGGAACGGACTTCTTTTACCAGAACTCCGGCATGCTGACGAAGATCAATAATGGTCCGAAGGCTGCCGCGGCCTTGGGAAAACTAGGGGCCTACACGCACGAGCTGGCACGCTATTGGGTCGACCTTACCCTCCGCAGCCAACCCGAGATCTTGCGAGTCCTCGCGCGTCGCTATCCCCACATCCTGATTGATGAAGCCCAGGATATCGGCATCCTGCACCAGGTGATCATTGAGAGGCTCAGCCAAGCAGGCTCTCAGATTTCCCTTATTGGCGATCCCAATCAAGGCATCTACGAGTTCATGGGCGCGACCGGCTCGTTCCTGTCAAGCTACCACAGCAAACCCGGTGTTTCTGCAGCCGCCCTGACCCGCAACTATCGGTCCGTACCGGCCGTGCTCGATCTTGCCAACGCAATCTCAGCGCGTACAGACGATCCGGATAGGACCGCGCCGTCTACGCTCCATGGGGCCTACTTCGTTCCGTACACGACCGCCGATACGAAGAAGGTTTTGGCTGCCTTCCAGGCAACACTGGTCTCCGCCGGGTTGGACCCTGGACGCTCGGCCGTGCTCTGCCGTGCACGCAAGTGGGCCGACGAGCTGGCTGGGCATGAGGGTGCGCCTGGCGTGGGAACGACTAAGATGCTTGCCCAGGCAGCCATGGTGCGCGATATCCACTCTGACTACTCAACAGCATTCAGACTCGTGGCAACTGCCATCATGGGTTTGACCGACAACGCGCCCAAGGGCATCGTTGCTCGCCTGACTCAGGCAGCCAGGTACCCAGAGGAACGAGCGCTTCGTCGTGTCATTTGGGCTTTCACGCGAGATCCGGTCTCGGGCCTGCCCAGCGCAGCGCTGCGCGCTGTTAGCGATTGGCAGCCGGCACTGTTGAAACGTTTAAGGGACCTGATGACCAATCTGAGCATGGCCCACGGACTCAATCACACCTCCTCCACGCTCGGTGCTCGGCTCTCGAAGAGAAGTTTGCCCAACTCGCCGCTAATGACCCCGCCGGACCTAGGTGCCGATCAGCCCCTGCGGGTAAAAATCAATACCGTGCACCAGGTCAAGGGCGAAAGTCTGGATGCCGTCCTCTACATGGCAACGAAGCCGCATGTGTCTGCGCTTCTAGACGGGGGTTGCACTGAGGACGGGCGAATTGGATATGTGGCTGTGACCCGGGCAAGGGATCTGCTGTGGCTGGCTGTTCCGGCGACAGCTTTGAAGAGCCTTCGTGCCGATCTTCAAGCGAAGGGCTTCAAGGACGCAACTGCTACGGTTTCGGCCCCTCCTGCCGGGCATGGCATCGGTGCCCCCTTGAGTGGGAAGACCGGATAAAAGCTCAGCCCGGCACCAGCAACTCAACGCCAGAAGACGAAGCTGAACGGGGGTAAGCAAAGGTCTTCTCCTAGATCGGACCTGAACGCGCATTCCTTGATGGAGTTGGTTCTGCTCGGTCTGAGGAGGGAACCTATGAGTGCTCAGCAACCATAGTTACGCCAATGGGGTAGAGAAATGGCTCGACCTATCGTTGCAGGTGGCGACTAACCTTTGGTTGCCCGTCTACTGTCGGCTTCTTACGCGCATCACGCTCGATGCCTGATGCGGGCACTGATCCTGATCGCCTCGCCGATCGCGCTGCTGCAGGCACAGGCGGCTGAGCCTGTCGGTCCTGCCGGGCACATCGTCGTACAGACAGACGATGTCACGCGCTTCTTCAAGGTGCTGGACGCCAACCATGGGCGCCCAAGCGCCGATGATCTGCAGCACGGCTATCTGGATGCGGGTACGGATGCCCTGCGCAGCTTCACCGACAGCCGTATCGGCTCGATGGAGCGGCTGGCCAGGGCCATCCAGGACAAGCCGGCATTGTTTGCGAAAGCGAGAACCTGCGCGACCGCATTGCCATCGATCCGCACGCGCGTCGCCGCTGCCGTCGATCAGCTCGGCGCCTTGTTGCCGTCTGCGCGCTTTCCTCCGGTCACCGTACTGGTGGGCCGCGGCAACAGTGGTGGCGTTACCACCGAAGCAGGTGTGGTCATTGGACTGGAAGCGCTGTGCAATGCCGACTGGATGCAGGCCGATGCAAGCGACCGCTTCGTGCACCTGATCGCCCATGAGTACGTGCACGTGCAACAGCCCGGCGCGCGCGTTGATGTCGAGCAGCCCAACCTGCTCTATCAGACGCTGCTGGAAGGCGGCGCCGAATACGTGGCCGAACGGATCTCCGGGCAACCGGCCAACGCGCATCTACAGCGTTGGGCGCAGGGTCGCGAGTGTGCGCTGGAGCGCGCGTTCCTGCAGGACAGCATGGGTACCGATCTTTCGAGGTGGCTGTACAACGGCCCCGGCGACGATACGCGCCGCGGAGATCTCGGCTACTGGATCGGCTACCGCATTGCCCACGACTATGTTGCGCGCGGGCCCGACACGCCCAACGCCATCGCCGAACTGCTGGATGTCCAGCCTGGAAACGCTGCAGCGCTGCTGAAAGCAAGTGGATGGCAGCCTGCGTGCGGAGCAGGCGAAAGCACACAGACGCACATGCCGTGATGCCGGCTTCATGCAGGTGAATGGGTGATATTGAACAGGCACAAGGCGATACGCCGGTGCAGATCAGCTCGCTTGATCCCGCTTGTTAAGGTTCGTTGATTTACAGGCCTTCACAGCCCATCCACGTACTCAAATTCCAGCTGAAAGCGCTTGGTAGCGCCGGGAACAAACGCCGCTATATTCCAGCTTCCCCAGACGAAGGAGGGAGTGGAATGAAACTGACCTCGCAACACATGAAGATGGCCCGTGCACTCAGCGTGGCGCTCATCGCCACCGTGAGCCTTGGCGCTTGCGCCTCTTACAAGAACGAGTTTGCAACGATCAACTCGCGTCTCGATCAGCTCGATGTAAAGGTGCAGGGCGCCGCCCAGAGTGCCGAGTCCGCCAACCAGTCGGCGCAGCAGGCCAACCAGCGTCTGGACCAGATCGAAGGTCGCGTGCAGCAGCTTGAAAGGGCACCAGCGGGCCGCAAGCCGCGCGGCTGATCGCTCCCTCACCGTTTGAACTGATCCACCTCTGTATCGGGAACCAGTGGCCTTCGCCGGCCACTGGCATCCTTCCACCAAGATTGCACTGCAAGGAGCCGTCCCATTCGTACCTCCTCCTCCCCTGCGCGCCGCGCCCTCCATGCCGCACTGGCCATGGCACTGGCCGTTGCGTGCAGCGGCGTAGCCAACGCCAGGGACAAGGACGCACCTGCACCCCCGGTCGCCGCAGTCGATGAACTGCCCGCTGACCAGAGCGTGTCCGAGACGGTGATCGAACTGGCCGGCTGGGTAGTCGCCAGCAAGGACAACCAGGGTTATCCGTTCGCGATCATGGACAAGGCGGCTGCGCAGGTACTGGTCTTCGGTGGAGACGGCAAGCTGCGCGGTGCCGCACCGGCGCTGTTCGGTTCGGCCATCGGCGATCACTCCGCACCCGGCGTTGCCAAGCTCGCGCTGAGTGCGATTCCAGGCCATGACCGCACTACCCCGGCGGGCCGTTTCATTGGTGGCTATGGCCCCTCCGACGATGCCGGTCGCGTGCTGTGGGTGGACTACGATTCCGCCGTGTCGATGCACCCGCTGCCGCCAGGCACTCCGAAAGAGAAGCGCGCCGAACGGCTGGCATCACCTTCGCCGGACGACAACCGCGTTACGCACGGCTGCATCAACGTCACGCCTGCGTTCTACGAGCAGATCGTGCAATCCACGTTCGAAAAGGGCGGCGTGTTCTACATCCTTCCGGACAAGGATTCGATCGCGAAGACGTTCCCGGAGTTCGCGCAGAGCCGGGGCGATGCAAAGGACGAAGACGAGAAAGGCGCGCGGCGCGCGAGCAAGTAACAGACGCTTTGCCTGCGGCCATGGCTGGTTGTGGCCGGGGTGCGGCCAGGCCTGTTGACGTTGCGAGCCTGCGCTGCAGGCAGAGGTTCCCGGGCACGCTCCTGGCAGGCCCCACCTGGACCCCACTCATCGCGGACGTCCCACCCTCGTGGCGCTGCCCATATGGACCGGATGAGGCATCGCGCTCCCACGACGTCAAAGAATCCTTGAGTTCATGAGGATTTTTTGGGCGCTGGACGCCTTTGCAGATAAATCCTTATTTCAATGAGGATTTTCTTGCATCCAGCTCTTTTGCCAAGAAATCCTCAAGACCGAAAGGATTCTAAGAAATCCTGGGCTTTGCGCGAAGAATCCTCACTGCAGTGAGGATTGTATGGTATAGACGATGGGTCGAATCCAGAGCGTCAGGCTCTGCTGGGGGAGTTCCCATTGAAGATCAGGCTTGAGAAGGCTGAGGCCTTGGGACCACTGGTGAGAGCCGCCCGCAAGCATCAGGGACTGCGCCAGGATGCAACCGCCGAAGGCATCGGGGTCAGCGAAAATTTCCTGGCCAAGGTCGAACGCGGCGGTACCACGGTGCAATGGGGCAAGTTGTTCACCGTGCTTGACGAGCTGGGGCTGCATGTCGAAATCGACGTGCCGGACGAAGCGATGGCCCTGCTGGCCAAACGTGCCAACGGGAAGGTGCCATGAGCGCCCCCCGTATCGATCTCAAGGACGTCATTACAACGACCGTCCTGTCTGGACTGCACTATCCGCTTCCACCACGCGAACTGCAGGTCAGCATCGACGAAGCGCCGGTGGGCCGCCTGACCGAAGCAGCAAACCTGTGGCGCTTCACCTATACGCCGGAGTGGCTCGGCAGCGCACATCGGTTTCCACTGGCGCCTGCGTTGCCACTGCAAGACACCGCCATCCTCGATGGCTCCAGCCAACGCCCCGTGCAGTGGTACTTCGACAATCTGCTGCCGGAAGAGCAGCAACGCACGCTGATGGCAACCGATGCCAGGGTGGATGGCGCGGACGCGTTCGCATTGCTGGCCGCCTATGGCGCGGAATCGGCAGGCTCGTTGACGCTGCTGCCTCCAGGCGAGCGCCTGCCACCCGGCGGCAGAAAACCACTACCCGATGCGGAACTCTCCACGCGTATCCAAGGCCTGCCACGCACGTCGCTTGCGGCGGGTGCCGCCAAGCGCATGTCACTGGCAGGTGCCCAGCACAAGCTGGCAATCATCGAGACAGGGGGAGAACTCTACCAACCTCTGGGCGCCGAGCCCTCGACCCACATCCTCAAGCCTGACAGCACCAGCAGCAGTTATCCCCACAGCGTGGCCAACGAGTGGTTCGTGATGCGCCTTGCACAGCGCTTGGGGCTGCAGGTGCCGAAGATCGAGCGCCGCTACGTACCGGAGCCGGTCTTCATCATCGAGCGCTTTGATCGCGAAATCACCGCCGATGCCATCCATCGCCGTCATGCCATCGACGCCTGCCAGCTGCTCAACCTCGACCGGCAGTTCAAGTACACGCTCGGCAGCATCGACACCCTGAAGGTCATCGTCGAGCAATGCAGAAGCAAGCTCAAGACGCGCGTCCGCCTGTTCGACTGGTTGATTTTCAATGTACTCACCGGCAACAACGATGCGCACCTGAAGAACCTGAGCTTCCTGGTCGACAGCAGGGGCATCGAACTGGCCCCCCACTACGACCTGCTGTCCACCGCATGTTACGAGACCCGCGCGTATGCCGACGAGGGCGCACGTTGGCCAGAACGCTCGGAACTGTCGTGGCCCATTCTCGGTGTCGCGCGCTTCCACGACCTTCGTTTCGAGCATCTGGTTTCTGCCGGTGAAGCCCTGGGCCTGGGAAGACCAGCCGCCACCCGGCAGCTGCGCCATCAGATCGACCGCATCGCAGGCGAAGCCCAGGCGCTTTACGCGGAGGTGCTGCAGGAAAACCAGCAATGGTTGACCCGTTTCGACATCGGCCCAACCCTGGAAGGCGAGGTGCATTTCCTGAGAACGCTGGTCCACGTGATCATCGCCGACATGGTGAGGCAGCTTTCACCCGCATGATGCGGCCGCCGGAACATCATCCGGCGTCACCACCGATTACTCGCAGGACTCGCCTTCTTCCTTCAGCATCGCTTTGTCCACCGGCTGCTCGCGCTCGATCAGCGCGCGCTGCTCGTCGCTGGGTTCACCCAGCCACCAGATTCTGCAGCGCGCGGTAAGACGGCCGACCATCTTCGACTGATCGGGCGAGTACAGCATCGCCAGCGCGGTGCCGGGGCAGTCGTGGGCCTGGCAGGCGGTGTAGAACCACCATGGCTCGCCCTGCAGCACCACCAGCTCGCCGGGCCCGCTGGGCCCGCTCAACAGGCGTTCGCGCAGCGACGGAATCTCCTTGTCAGCAGATTCGGCCGCGGCTGTGTTCTTCATCAGGGCGTTGAACGCGGCCAGCACCTTCGGGTCCTTGCGGCCGCAGTCGTCCACGGTGTTGCCGCCCACCAGGGTGAAGAAGTGGGTCGCCAGCGGGTTGTCCGCACAGGTGAGTTCTCCGCCGGCGCTCGGGTCTTCCGGTTCGCCTTCGTTGTCCCACACCGAAGGGTCTACGCCGTCTTCGATGGACGGTTCCTTCTCGACCACCGTTGCCGTGGCGGCCGGTGCTTCGGTGGCCGGTGCCGGTGCGGCTGGTGCTGCATCGGGTGCCGGTGCCTGCCCGCAGGCGGCCAGCAGTGCGACCGTCAGTACCATCCCTGTGATTCGAATCTTCATTCCGTGTCCTTGTCTGATCTGCGGTGCATGCAGCTGCGCGGGCGCCTCCGTGATTCTAACCAGCGCCGCGCTAGGATGCGTTCGTCGACTTCCTGTCATCCCAAGGGCCTGGACGCATGCGCCGCACACGACTCGCCGTGATTTTCTGCAGTGCCCTGCTGCTGGCAATTCCGGCAATCGCCCACGATGCCGAAAGCACGAAGGCGGCACAGCCGCTTCCCGATGCGGCCCTGCCCGCGACACTGGATCGCGTACTGCGCGACTACGAGCAGGCCTGGCGCACGGGCGATGCCAGGGCACTGGCTGCGCTGTTCGCCGAGGATGGTTTTGTGCTGCAGAGCAACCAGCTACCGGTGCGTGGGCGCAGCGCGATCGAAGTCGCGTATGCCGGCCAGGGCGGCAGCCCGTTGCGGCTGCGCGCGCTGGCGTACTCGGTGGAGGGCAGCACGGGCTACATCATTGGTGCCTACCGCTACGGCAACAACGTGGGGGACACCGGCAAGTTCACGCTGACGCTGAAGCGCGTGGGCGACGGGCCGTGGTTGATCTTCTCGGACATGGACAACGGCAACGCACCGCCGCGGGCGCGGTGATGGATTCCGCCGGGCATGGCCCGGCGCTACCGGGCGCCAATCAAGGTTGGCTGCTACCAGAAGCGGATTCCGGAGTAGATCCACGCCATGCGTGGATGGGGCGCACACATAAAAAAACCCCGGCACGTAGCCGGGGTTTTTCGATTCACTTGAACAGCGTATCCGGATACTCCGGTTTCTGTTCCCGCGCCAGCAGCGCGCGCAGGCCTTCCTCAGGCGTCTGCTCGCCGTGCAGCACGGCACGCACGCGGTCCGAGATCGGCAGGTCGATGCCATGACGGCGTGCCTGTCGCATCACTTCGTCGGCGGTCTGCACCGACTCGACCACCTGGCCGATTTCGCGCACGGCATCCTGCAGCGTCTGGCCACGGCCCAGGGCCAGGCCCAGGCGGCGGTTGCGCGACAGGTCGCCGGTGCAGGTCAGCACCAGATCGCCCAGGCCCGCCAGGCCCATCAGCGTTTCCGGCTTGGCGCCGATCGCCGCGGCCAGGCGCAGCATCTCGTTGAGGCCACGGGTGATCAGGCCGGCACGGGCGTTGAGGCCCAGCTGCATGCCGTCGGCCACACCGGTAGCCACGGCCAGCACGTTCTTCATCGCGCCGCCCAGCTCGGCACCGACCATGTCGTCGCCGGTGTAGGCGCGGAACGCCGGGCCATGCATCGCCTCGGCCACCGTCTGCGCGAACTCGGGCACGTCGCCGTGCACGGTGATCGCGGTCGGCAGGCCCTGGGTCACTTCCTTGGCGAACGACGGACCGGTGACGACGGCCAGCGGCACGTCCTCACCCAGCACTTCGCGCGCCACTTCATGCAGGAAGCGGCCCGAACCAGGTTCGAAGCCCTTGGTGGCCCAGGCCACGCCGGCACCGGCCGGACGCAGCGGCGCCAGCGCACGCACGGTTTCACCGAAGGCATGCGACGGGGTGACCACCAGGATCCAGGCGGCGCCCTCCACTGCCGACGCCAGGTCGGTGGTGGCACGCAGGCTGTCCGGCAGCGGGATGCCCGGCAGGTAGCGCGGGTTCTCGTGGCGCTGGTCGATGGCCTCGACCACGGCAGCGTCGCGCCCCCACAGCACGGTCGGGTGACCGTGCCGTGCGAGCAGGCTGGCCAGCGCGGTTCCCCAGGAACCGGCGCCAAGCACGGCGATCTTGTCAGCGGTAGTGCTCATCCGTGACGTCGCAGCAGGAATCAGGCGTTGCCAGCCGGCTCGGAGTCAGCCAGCGACGGTGCGTCGCCCTGCTCCTGGCGCTGGCGCAGGGTTTCTGCGTACAGGCCTTCGAAGTTGATCGGCTGCAGGAAGAACGGCGGGAAGCCGCCGGCCTGGATCAGGTCGCTGATCAGCTGACGCACGTACGGGAACAGGATGTTCGGGCACTGGGTGCCGAGCAGCACGTCGATCGACTGCGGGTCCAGGCCGACCAGGCCGAACACGCCGGCCTGCTTCACTTCGGCCACGTAGGCGGTGCGCTCACCGGCCTGGCAGGTCAGGGTCACGGCCAGCACCACTTCGAAGGCGTTCTCGCCCAGGCGCTGCACCTGCTGGTTCAGGTTGAGCTGCAGTTCCGGCTGCACCTGGTCATTGAAGATGGTCGGAGCGTTCGGCGACTCGAAGGAGACGTCCTTGACGTAGATCTTCTCGACGGTGAAAGCAGGGCCGGTAGCGGCATCGACCGGCGCAGCGGCGCCGTTGGTGATCTCTTCGGACATTTCCAGTAACTCCAGGTGAATGCAATGAAAACGATGGTCGAACTACTGCGATGGGGGCGGGATCAGGCCCATACAAGGCCGGATCCGCCACCTGCGGCAATCAGTTGCGGCCCTTGACCAGCGGCAGCTCGGCCTGCTGCCAGGCGGGAATGCCGCCGTCGAGCACGTAGACCTTTTC
Source organism: Stenotrophomonas sp. 86428_Sma (assembly GCF_056481585.1). Taxonomy (NCBI): domain Bacteria; kingdom Pseudomonadati; phylum Pseudomonadota; class Gammaproteobacteria; order Lysobacterales; family Lysobacteraceae; genus Stenotrophomonas; species Stenotrophomonas sp. 86428_Sma. The sequence goes on along the minus strand of NZ_CM151156.1, from coordinate 151,892 downwards.
GAAGCCGGCCTTCTTCAGCGCCTTGGCGGCGGTTTCCGAGGCGTTGCCGCTGCGGCACACCAGCACCACCGGCGACTGCTTGGCGTTGGCCACCAGCTTGTTGTCCGGGCCGAAGGCACTGGCCTGGGCATTGCGGCTGCCGGCAATGTGGCCCTTCTCGAAGTCACCGCTGGCCGACAGGTCGACCACCACCGTGCCACCCGCGTTGATCAGCTGGGTCAGTTCGGCGGGCTTGATGCCCTTGAAGCCCCGGAACAGGCGGCGGATCTCGGTGACGATGATGGCCACGGTCAGGCCGACCAGGGCCGCGGACAGCATCGGGTTTCGGCCTGCAAAGGCCAGCAACTCTTCGTAATTCACTCAGGTCACGGGTCGATTAAGCGGGCGCCGATTGTCGCACAAGCCGGACGCGGCCCGTCACTGCCCCTTCCACAGGTCCGGCAGGCCGGCGGTCTGCCACCAGCGCTTGGCCTCCGGATCCCAGCGCCAGCGCTCGACCACCACCACGGTGCGTTCGGCCTGGGTGTTCTGGTTGATCACCCCGATTTCGACCCGGCGCTCGACCAGGCCGCCTTCCAGCGCGGCGCTGCTGCGCTCGCGGTAGGACGACACGCGCAGCTGCGCGTAGCGGTTGAGCTCGAACTCGGTGGGCGGCTTTTCCTTGCGCAGCTTGGGGTCCAGATAGCCGATGGCATCGTCCATGCTGCCCCAGCGGATGGTGGCGCCGTAGGCGATCTGGGTCTCTTCCAGCAGCTTGCGCTGCTTGCGGCTCAGGTCGTCGGCCGAAGCCACGGCGCTGGCCAGCAGCAGGGAACACATCAGGAACTGGATGAGGCGGCGCATCGGTGGTTTCCCCAGAACGTCAGCCTGCCATCCTACCCTTTGGCGAAGGCAACGAAGCGACCGCTGAACTCGGCGGCGGGCTTGCCATCGGCACCGGGCTGGGTGGCGATGATGCTGATGCGGGCCTTGCGGCGCTGGCGGAAGGTGTTCAGGAAGGCATCCCAGCCAGTGGCCTCGGCCGCTTCGGCATGGGCGTGCAGGTCTTCGTAGACCGGTGCCAGGTAGCGCAGGTTGCTGTCGGCCACGTAGACCTCGGCATCGTGGCCGGCCAGGCGCAGGCGCAGGCTGACCAGCGCCCAGCCGGACAGGGTCAGCACCGAGGCCAGGCTGCCACCGAAGGCGTTGCCCTTGTCGTTGACGTTGGCGGCCAGCGGCGCGGTGATGCGCAGCACGCCATCGGCATAGCCGTCGAGCTGGATCTGCATGGCGCGGACCGCCGGCATGCAGTCAAGCACGTCCTGCAGGGCGGCCAGCGAGGAAGTCAGAGCATCAACGGACATCGGAGCAGGGACCACGACAACGAAGGGCCCGCATAATGCAGGCAATGGCCGACCATACGATACCCACTGGCGCCGCCGGTTCCGAGCCGGGCTGGACCTTCATTTCGCTGCGGCCGCAGGGCCAGAATTCCGCGCTGCGCCGCGCCGTTGCTGGGCTGGGCGGGCATGTGCTGGCCCTGCCACCCTGGCGCCTGCAGCGCCTGAACGGCACGCCAGTGGTGCACCAGCTGCAACGCGCGCTGAACTGCGATCGGGTGGTGTTCACCAGCCCGGCCGCCGTTACCGCAGCCGCCACCCTGTTGCCACTGGCCGAGGCACAACGCAGCCCATGGCTGACCGTGGGCGAAGGCACCGCGCGCGCGCTGCGGGCGCAGGGTGTCGCCGAGGTGCATGCGCCGCAGCGGATGGACAGCGAGGGCCTGCTGGCGCTGCCGGTACTGGCGCACGTGCAGGGCCTGCGGATCGGCCTGGTCACCGCCCCCGGTGGCCGCGGACTGATTGCCGCGCAGCTGCAGGCGGCGGGCGCCACGATCGAACGCGCCGACGTCTACCAGCGCCGCCTGCTGCGCCTGCCTCCCCGCACGCTGGCTCGATTGGCGCATTCCGCGCAGCCGTGGGTGCTGGCGGTGAGCAGTGGCGAAGCGCTGCAGCATTTCTGGCAGCAGCTTCCGCCCGCATTGCGGCAGCGATTGCAGGCGCGCGCGACTGCGGTGGTGGCCAGTGATCGCCTCGGCGAACAGGCCCGGGCACTGGGCCTGCAGCACGTTGTGCGTGCGGCCGGCCCCACCACCGCGCAGCTGGTGGCAGCTGCACACGCCACGCTCACCGTCCCGGCAGCGACCTGAACAGGGACGTGGGTCACGCTTGCCGCTGTGGTCGGCAACAGTGATGCTGTGCACAACGCGGCCTGCCGGAACCTGACCGGCGACGGTGCCGACAAGGAAGCCCCATGAACGAGACTCCGCCCGTTTCCCCGCCCCGTCGACCCGTGCGCTGGCTGCTGCCGCTGGCCGGGGTGGTCGTGCTTGGCGTGGGCAGCTATGCCGGCTGGTACGTCTGGCAGCAGCAACAGCACGAACAGGAAGCGCAGGCGCAGACCACGGCCGTACAGCTGCAGGGCCTGCAGGCGACGCTGGATGCATTGCGCCGCGACCAGCGCGCAACCAGCCAGCGCCTGCAGGATGCGGCGACCACCAACCGCGTGCTGCGCGACGAGATGCTGGGCCTTTCCCAGCGCAGTGCGCTGCTGGAAGAGAACCTGGCCAAGCTGGCCGACAGCGCCAACCAGGGCCGTCAGGCGGTACAGCGCGATGAGGCCGAACTGCTGCTGACCCAGGCGGCGCAACGCCTGAACTACGCCGACGACGTGGAAGGCGCACGCCGCCTGTATGCACAGGCCGCCACCGCGCTGGCCGATCTGCCCGACAGCGACGGCCTGAACCTGCGCCAGGCACTGGTACAGGAACGCGATGCACTGGATGCGCTGGGCACCGGCCCGCGCGTGCAATCGCTGCAACGCCTGGATGCCCTGGCCAAGGCCCTGCAGGGCCTGCCCTCGCAGGTGACGGGTGGCACCGCGCCCGGCGCCGGCAAGCCCTGGTGGCAGGCCACGCTGGCACCGTTCGTGGATATCACCCCGAGCCGCCAGAATGGCCCGCTGACCGCCGCCGAACGCCGCAATGCCGACGATGCGCTGCAGCTGGAACTGACCCTGGCGCGTGCCGCAATCGAACGTGGCGACCGCACCGGTCGCGATACCGCGTTGGCGCGCGTGGAACACTGGGCACAGCGGCGTTGGCCGGATTCACCGGCCCTGCGCGCGCAACGTGCTGAACTGAAGGCCTTGCGCGAGCTTCCGCTGCAGGCCAGCAACAGCGTTCTTGGCAGCACCCTGCAGCAACTGCGCACCCAGACCGACCGGAGGTAATCCCCCATGAAACCCCTGCAATCCCTGGTCGTGCTGTTGCTGGCCGTGGCCATCGGCGTGGTGGCCGCGCAATGGCTCGGCGCCGATGACCTCAACCGCTTCGGCGAAGTGACCCTGCGCTACGGCGGCTACGACTACCACAGCAACCTGCCCAAGGTGGCACTGCTGTCGGTGATCGCGGTGCTGGTGCTGTGGCTGCTGTGGAGCCTGATAGCAGCACCGTTCCGCGCCTGGGGCCGCTACCGCCGCAAGCAGGGCCGGGTGCGCCTGATCGACGGCCTGCAGGCCTATGAGCACGGTCAGTGGCAGCGTGCCGAAAAGCTGCTGGACGGTGCCGCCAAGGATCCGGAAGTGAGCGCGGTGGCGCTGGCCAACGCCGTGCGCAGTGCGCAGGCACGTGCCGACGGCCCCGCCGGTGAAGCCCTGCTGCAGCGCCTGGGCGAGAGCGATGCCACCCTGCAGGCGCTTCTGCGCGCCGAACAGCTGCTGGCGCGCGATCTGCCGGTGGATGCGATCAACGCGTTGGATGTGGCGACGATCCAGCCGCTGCCGCCGCGCGGCCTGTGGCTGCGTACCGAAGCGCTGGCACAGGCCGGCCGCGCCCACGAGGCGTATGGCCAGCTGGGTGCACTGCGCCAGAGCAAGGTGCTGCCGGCCGACGCCAACAGCGAACTGGAAGCACGCCTGGCCGCACAGGCGCTGCTGGAAGCAGCCGACGTCAATGCGCTGGCCGCGCAGTGGGAAGCCACGCCGAAGGCGCTGCGGCCAACCCCGGACGTGGTGGGTGCGTATGCCAGCCGTGCGATTGCATTGAACTGGGACGAACCGGCGCTGCTGGCGTTGGAACAGGCACTGGACCAGCGTTGGGATGACGAACTGGTGGCGCTGTATGGCCGCCTGCCGGCCGAGCGCCTGGCCACGCGTCAGGCCAACCTCGCGCGCTGGCGCAACGTGCACGACAGCTCGGCTGCGCTGCGCCTGGCACAGGGCCGCGTGGCCCTGGCCCAGCAGCAGTGGGATGCCGCCGATGCGTTCCTGCACGAGGCCATCGCCGCGGGCGCCGGTGCCCCGGCGTGGGAGGCACTGGGTGAGCTGTTCGCACAGCGTGGCGAGCACGCGCTGGCCGCGCAGTGCCTGGCCAATGCGCTGCGACTGCAGCGTGGCGAGGACAGCGTGGAACTGGTGCGCGGCACCGAAGCGCCGCTGCGTGCCACGGTGGAGGAGCAGCCGGTTACGGTGCAGCCGCCGGTGTATGACGCCAACGAAGAGCGCGACGAATTCGGCAATCCACGGTTGCCGTGAAGCGTGCCGACCCACGGTCGGCACCCACTTGAGCAAGAAAAAACGCCGCCCGATGGGCGGCGTTTTCATCTATGGAACCCGGTAGTCGCCAACCTTGGTTGGCGCTCTGACATCTTCCGAACGATGACATCGCATGGCCGACCAAGGTCGGCATCTACCAAAGCAGATCCAGCGTGCATTCCCGGTAGTCGCCAACCTTGGTTGGCGCGCGGTCGCAACGATCAGCGCTCGACGATCGCCACTACGCCCATGCCGCCGGCGGTGCAGATCGACACCAGCGCGCGGCCACCGCCGCGTTCGGCCAGCTGCTTGGCTGCGGTGGCGATGACGCGTGCGCCAGTCGCCGCGAACGGGTGGCCAGTGGCCAGCGACGAGCCCAGCAAGTTGATCTTGTCCGGGTCGATGCGACCCAGCGGTGCATCCAGGCCCAGGCGATTGCGGCAGTAATCCTCGCTCTCCCACGCACGCAGGGTGCACAGCACCTGCGCGGCAAAAGCTTCGTGGATCTCGTAGATGTCGAAGTCCTGCAGGGTCAGGCCGTTGCGCTTGAGCATCTCCGGCACGGCCACGGTCGGCGCCATCAGCAGGCCTTCGCCATGCACGAAGTCCACCGCCGAGACGTGCGCGTCACGCAGATAGGCCTGCGGCTCATGGCCGTGGGCACGCGCCCACTCTTCGCTGGCCAGCAGCACGGCGGCGGCGCCGTCGGTCAGCGGCGTGGAGTTGGCGGCGGTGAGCGTGCCGCGGCCGGAAACCTTGTCGAACGCCGGCTTCAGCGTGGCCAGCTTCTCCAGCGAAGTATCCGGGCGCAGGATGTTGTCACGCTCGACACCACGGAACGGTGCGATCAGGTCGTTGAAGAAACCGCGCTCATAGGCGGCAGCCAGCTTCTTGTGCGACGACACCGCCCACTCGTCCTGCGAGTCACGCGAGATGTTCCATTCCTTGGCCATGTCCTCGCAGTGGTCGCCCATGCTCTTGCCGGTGCGCGGCTCGGCCACGCCCGGGAACTCGGGCTTGAGCTCGGAGAACTTGAAGCCAGCGGTCAGCGCGCGGATCTTGTCGCCAGTGCTCTTGGCACGGTTGGCGGCCAGCAGGCGCGCGCGCAGCTTCTTGCCGTAGACGATCGGCACGTCGGAGGTGGTATCCGAACCGCCACCGATACCCGATTCGATCTGGCCCAGCGCGATCTTGTTGGCAACCGTGATGATGCTGTCCAGCGAAGTGCCGCAGGCGCGCTGCAGGGTGATGCCCGGGGTCAAGGGCGACAGGCCGGAGGACAGCGTGGCTTCGCGGCCCAGGTTCCAGTCGCTGGAGTGCTTGATCACCGCACCCATCGCCACTTCACCCAGCTGCTGGCCATGCAGGCCGAAACGTTCAACCAGCGCGCCCAGCGTACGGACCGACATGCCGAGGTTGCCGACATCCGAATACGCGGTGTTCTGGCGGCAGAACGGAATGCGGACGCCACCGAGGATGGCGACGGGACGAGCGTTGGGCATGGAGATACCTGGCATGGATGAGGGTGTCTGCAACATGGCCTGCACGACGGAGCAGGCATAATGGAGCCAAGTGTAGCTGCCGCCCTGTGATGGGCCAACCGTGGAACCATGAGCAAACCCGACCCCGCGATGAATGCCCTTGGCGTGCTGGCCCTGGAACTGGCCGGCGGCGAAATCCCCCGCCAGGCGGTGCTCAGCGCCGAACAGGCCGGTGAACTGGCCGATCGCGTCGGCCGCGACCTGTCCAAGCTGGTGCCGCAGGTGGCCGAGCTGGACCTGGTGTTCGCCGCCGCCCATTTCGACCCGGCCGAAGTACTGCGTCCGGGCTGGCCGATCCATCGCCGCCTGGAAGAACTGCAGATGCGTGCGCCGGGCCGTAACCAGGGCCCGCGCCTGCTGGCCTTCGGTACCGACGCCACTGGTGATGTGCCGCTGCCGTTCCAGGCCGATGCCAGCCTGGTGGGCGGTGGCCTGCGCGTGGTGCCGTTCCTGCTGACCGGCAGCGACGTGGCGACGACCAATGCAGTGGCCGAGGCGCTGGAAGACACGCTGCTGGCCAACGGCATGGCGCATGCCGACACCGCGTTGATGGCGCAGAACACCTTCGGTGCCCGCATCGAGCATGCGCGCTATTTCACCGTGAATGATCTGGCCGCGATGATGTCGATGCAGTACGACAACCAGGGCCTGGCCGCGCTGTGGCCGCTGATCGAGACCGCGATCATGGCGCCGGGCGAGGACGAGTGGCTCAATGCCGCGCCGGAGCCGCTGCTGCGCTATACCCATGGCGAGGCACGCATGGCGCTGTTCGATCCGGCCGGCTGGTGCGCGCACTACAACCACGGCAAGAACGACTGCGACCGCCTGAAGGGCATCTACGAGCAGTTCCTGATGCGCCAGCGGCAGATGGCCGCGGTGCTGGAAGCGCACGGCGTGCCGGTGCTGTTCGTGCACTGCGAGGCCGGTCAGGACGCGCGCGAGTTGCTGGCGCGCTGATGCGGGTGTTGGTAGTGCCGGCCGCTGGCCGGCGACCTCCGGATCTGCGATTGCCGGCCAGCGGCCGGCACTACCGATAAAGAAAAAACGCCGGCTTGCGCCGGCGTTTTCTGATGGCTTACTGCGCCTTCTGGATCACTGCGCAGGCCAGGCGCGCACCGGCGTTGCCGGTCGGCTGGGTCTTGTAGTCATCCGCATCGGCATGGACGATCAGGCCGCGGCCGATGATGTCGAAGTCATCGCCCTTGCCGATGTTGACGTTGCTCGACACCGGGCCGTCGATGGTGGCCACGCCCTTGTCGTCGGCCTTGATGTTGGGCATGTCGCCACCGTGGTGCGGATCGGCGGACACGCTGCCGTGATCCTGCTTGCCCGGGTTGAAGTGGCCACCGGTGCTCATGCCGTCCGGCGCGCTGCAGTCGCCCTTCTCGTGGATGTGGAAGCCGTGCTCGCTGCCCGGCTTCAGGCCGCTGATCTGACCGGTCACGTGGACCTTGCCGTCAACCACCTTGAAGGTGACGCTGCCCTTGGTCTCGTTGCCCTGGGTCGGCGCCAGCTCGGCCGTGGCCGAGGCATCGGCAGCCGGTGCAGGTGCTGCGGCCGGTTCGGCGGTGGCGCCGTCGGCCGGAGCGGCCGGCGCGGTTTCAGCCTGCGGCGCGGCCGGCTGCTGGTTGCAGGCCGCCAGGCCCAGTGCAGCAATGGCTGCGAACAGCGAAGTGTGGATCAAACGCATGGAATCTCTCCCTGGATGATGCCTGCAGTGATCAGCGGACAACCCGGATCACGCCACAGGCGATGCGGACGCCGGCATTGCCGGCGGGCTGGCTGCGATAGTCGTCGGCGTTGGCATGCACGACCAGTGCACGTCCGGCGATATCGGTGGCGGCGCCTCCGCCAAGGGTAACGCCCTTGAGGTGGATATCGACGTTGGCGCGGCCCTGGGCGTCGGCACGCAGATTGTCCATGTCGCCCAGGTGGTGCTTGCCGGTGCCGGCGCGGCCATGCGCAGCGCCACCGGGATTGAAGTGATTGCCGGCACTGCTGGCATCCACCGCGCTGCAGTCGCCGCGCTCGTGGATGTGGAAGCCGGCCTGCTGCATCGGCTGCAGGCCACCGATCAGCCCGGTGATGTGGATGCCACCGGGCTCCACCATCAGCGCGATGCGGCCACTGACGATGCTGGCCGAGGCCGGCGACAGATTGGCCTCGGCCTGCTTGGCGGCGCTGACCACGGTCGGCGGTGGCGGGGTGGGTTCGGCCTTCTTCGGTGCGCTGCCACAGGCAGACAGCAGCACGGCGGCGGACAACGGCAGGATGGCAAAGGACAGACGCATCGAAGACTCCTTGCAGGTGACACTACGGACGGCATCGTCCATGAACGATCAACGGTTCGGCAAGCGGGCGCGAGGATCGCGTGCAGGGACCGTTCAATGGCCCCCGCGACGGCGCCCGGCGCCCAGCTTGCGGGTAAGGGTATTGCGGCCAAGGCCCAGGCGGGCCGCGGCTTCGGCACGGCGGCCATGGGTGATCTGCAGCGCGGCCTCCAGCAGGGCATGGTCGACCCGCTCACGCACCTGCGCGTGCAGCCCTTCCACGCCTTCGGCCAGCTGACGGCGTGCCCATTCGGCCAGCAGTGCCTCCCACTGCCCCGGATCGGCGTTGGTGGTGCTGCTGCGACGACCGCGCGTACGGTTGAGCGCGGTATCGACGTCGGCCACGCCAATGGTGTCAGCGGCGGCCAGCGCCGCCATCCGCCAGCACACGTTTTCCAGTTCGCGCACGTTGCCCGGCCAGTCGTGTTCGCGCAGCGCCTGCAGTGCGGCAGCGGTCAGGCGCTTCGGCGGCGTATCCAGCTTGCGTGCGGCGGCGGCCAGGAAGGTGCTGGCCAGTTGCGCGATGTCCTCGCGACGCTCGCGCAGCGGTGGCAGCTGCAGACGCACCACATCCAGGCGATGCAGCAGATCGGCACGGAACTTCCCCTGCGCGACCAGTCCTTCCAGATCCTGGTGGGTGGCGGCAATCACCCGCACGTCGACGCGGATCAACTCGCGGCCGCCGACGCGGAAGAACTCGCCCTGTGCCAGCACGCGCAACAGACGGGTCTGCAGCGGCAACGGCATATCGCCTATTTCATCGAGGAACAGCGTGCCGCCGTTGGCCTGCTCAAAGCGACCGGTATGGCGACGCTGGGCACCGGTGAAGGCGCCGGCTTCGTGGCCGAACAACTCGCTTTCCAGCAGCTCGGACGGGATTGCAGCAGTATTGAGCGCGACGAACGGCCCCTGCGCGCGCGGCGATTCACGATGCAGCGCATTGGCCACCAGCTCCTTGCCGGTGCCGGTTTCGCCGGTGATCAGCACCGCCAGCGGCGCCTGCGCCAGGCGGCCGATGGCACGGAACAGCGCACGCATCGGCGGGGTATCGCCCACCAGTTGCGGCGGCTGGTCGCCATGCGCTTCCGCCGCAGGTGTGGGCGCCGCGAGTGCCGGTGCAACGGCCGGCAGCACACGCTGCGCCAGCGCCACGGCGTCGTCCAGATCGAACGGCTTGGACAGGAATTCATGCGCGCCACCGCGGAACGCACCGGCCGTGCTGGCCACGTCGGTGTAGGCCGACATCACCACCACCGGCAGCTGCGGCAGCGCGGCCTTGAGCTTGTCCAACAGCACCAGGCCATCGTCACCCGGCATGCGCACATCGGTGAACAGCAGCGCCGGCGGCGGGCCCTCGCTCAGGGCCTGCAGGGCGGGGGCGGCGCTGTCGAAGTCGACAACCTGGTAGCCCGCCTCGCGCAGCGCGGTGCACAGCACGAAGCGCACGGCGCGGTCGTCGTCGACCACCCAGATGCGTTGTGCGGGAGTGGAGGCGTCAGACATCACGCGGGGCCTCCTCGGCCGGGGCGACGCCGCTGATGATCGGCAGCAGCAGGGTGAACACGGTATGGCCCGGGCGCGAGCGGTAGGTCAGCGTGCCGCGATGCTCGCGCGCGACCTGCTGGGCCAGTGCCAGGCCCAGCCCGGTACCCTCGGCGCGGCCACTGACCAGCGGCAGGAACAGGTGTTCGGCCAGTTCCTCGGGCACGCCACGGCCGTCGTCGGCGATTTCCAGGCGCAACGCCAGCGTGTGCAGTTGCTCGGCGATGCGCACACCATGCTCCACGCGGGTGCGCAGGGTGATGTTGCCGGCACCGGCCTGGATCGCGTTGCGCACCAGGTTCCACACTGCCTGGGTGAGGCGGTCGGCGTCGCCATGGAATTCGGGAATGCTGGGGTCGTAGTCGCGCTGCAGGCGTACCGCCCAACCGGCCTCGTTCTCGGCCAGGCGCAGCACGCGTTCCAGCGCGGCGTGGATGTTCAGTTCGGCATGCGGTGCGGCCGGGGCCGGCGACAGCAGCTGGTCGAGCAGGCCGTTGAGGCGCTCGATCTCGGACCCGATCAATTCGATCAGCTCACGTTCGCTGGCATCGCGTTGGGCCGCGCGGCGGGCCAGCAGCTGGGCCGCGCCCTTCAGCCCGGCCAGTGGGTTGCGCAGCTCGTGGGCCAGTCCCTTCAGCGCCGCACTGAGCGCGCTGGGCAGGGCCTGGGTCGGGTCGAGCCCGGGGAATTCATCAACCGGATGCGCCTCCAGCAGCCAACCGCCATCGTCGCGGCGGCTCATCCAGCCCTCGGCGAAGCGCGGGGCCTCGCCGGGCACCGCCAGCGCCAACCGGTTCAGGCGCAGGCTGTCGCGCTCATCGCGGGCCAGGAAATGGGCCAGTGCCTCGCCCTGCACTTCCAGTGCGGCCAGCGGCCGCCCCAGCAGGCGCCGGACGCTGACGCCCAGCCAGCGGGCGAAGGCCGGGTTGCAGCCGGCAATGCAGCCATCGGCCCCGGCCCAGGCCAACGGCGTGCCCAGGGCATCGAGGGACGGCGGGGGTGCGGGGTCGGACATTGCACCAATGTAGTGCAAAACGCGGGTCCGGGGTCGGATCCCTTTCCGTCAGGAAAGGGCTCTGACCCCTCAGGCCGAATGCGTCGTACGTGGTCGCATAACCCAATTTCCGCAGGCACACGGGATTGCCACACTGCTCCCAGCGTCAATCTTCTAAGCGATCCACCCCATGCGAACCGCCCCCTACCCCGCTCCCGGCAAGATCCTGTTGCATGAATTCCTGGAGCCTTTGGGCATCACCCAATACCGGCTGGCCAAGGCAATTGGCGTCTCACAACGCCGTATCGGCGAGATTGTCTCCGGTGATCGCGCAGTCACTGCGGACACCGGGCTGCGCCTATCCCGCTACTTTGGCGTTTCCGACAAGTTCTGGATCGGCCTGCAGGCCGACTTCGATGCCGCGATGACCAAGGAAAAGCTGGCCGACGTGCTTGCCCGGATCGAACCCTACAACGCGGCTGCCTGAGCCTTGGCCCGGGGGCAGAGCCCTTTCCCTGCGGAAAGGGACCCGAGCCCGGGCGGGCAGCGTTACACCGGATAGCCGGTGGCTTCCCGGGCCTTCTTCCAGGCACTTTCGAATTCGCGCGCGCTGATCTCGTCGTCTTCGTCGAAATCCAGGAACGACACCGGCTGGTCGGCCAGCAGGAAGCGGTCATCGCTGTGGGCATGCTCGTCGGCCCAGACCATCTTGGTGCCGTAGATCTCCACCTGGCGCACGATCTTCTCGCCACGGGCTTCCATCAGCACGTTGCCCTTGCCCAGGCCCGATTCGGCCCAGTGCTTGTAGTACTTCTTCGCGGCGGATTTCGCGCCGGGTTTTGCGTTGTGCTTTGCGTAGGTCATTGCAGAGGTCCTGGCCGCAGGCGCGGCCGGAAAGTTCGAAAAGGCCGCCGCGATGTGGTTCGCGGCACTGCCACAATTATCACCCAGTACGACGACCACCGCACTTTGAAGTGGCCATTTCCAAAACTCAGCTGGCTTTGGTCTCGGCCGCTAACCGACGGACAGAGGTGGCAGCCGCAGACACTAGTCCGCAACTGCAATGAAGTGGCCACTTCCCTTTAGCCCACGAAAGTCTCGGATCAAGTGCGTCTTGCCCGGCTTCGGATCGTGAACGACGAGCTCGTCCCTGCCTGCATCGAGGACAACCCAATGCCATCTCCGGCCCGACTGATAAGGATTAACTTTTACAATTGCATGTCGATCAATGGCCCGCCATGATCTGAAGCTCACGCGCTTGGTCGCGATACTGAACTGCGCCAGCATCTGCGCGATGTCAGTATGCGTAGTGAAGAAGCTGGTGCCTTTTGCCTTTCCCGGTAGCGTCCTGAATGCCTCAAGCGCTTCCTCATAGGAAACGCGCGCCAGCATGGCAACACACGCTATGCCGCAATCACCGTTGTTCCAGTCACGTTGGTGTACACGCCTCAGTGCGCTCATTGCTTAAGCTCCAATGGATGAGTAATGATTGATCAGGCATCACGGTCTCTGAGCCGGCAAGGCCATGCCCTTCGGCCACAGCATCCAGATGTTGCCCTTCTGCTTCATGTCGCCGGCCAGCTTGCCGGCGGCATCGCCGCTGCCCCAGTACAGGTCGGCGCGCACTTCACCGGCAATGGCGCCGCCGGTGTCCTGCGCGGCCACCGGGCGCACCACCGGGGTGCCGTCCGGGCGCGTGGTGGACAGCCACAGCAGGCTGCCCAGCGGCACCACGCTGCGATCCACTGCGACGCTGTAGCCGGCGGTGAGCGGCACGTTCAGTGAACCACGTGGGCCTTCCGGGCTGTCCGGGTTGCGCACGAAGAACACGTAGCTGGGGTTGCTGCGCAGCAGTTCCGGCACGCGCGCGGGATTGGCCCGGGCCCAGGCGCGGATCGCGTCCATGGTGACGTCTTCTTTCTTCAGCTGGCCCTGGTCGACCAGCCAGCGACCGATCGCGCGGTAGGGGTGGCCGTTCTGTTCCGCATAGGCCAGCCGCACCTGCGTGCCATCGGGCAGGCGCACCCGGCCCGACCCCTGGATCTGCAGCAGCTGCAGGTCCATCGGGTCGGTCAGCCAGGCCAGTACCGGCGCCTTGGCGCCCTTGGCCGCGATGGTGCCGGCGTCGTCATAGGGCTTGAGCACCTTGCCCTCGACGCGCCCGCGCAGGCGCTTGCCCTTCAATTCCGGGTAGACGCTGTCCAGCTGCACCACGATCAGATCATTCGGCGTGCCGTAAACCGGTACGGTGGCAGCAGCCGTGCGGGTGAGGCTGCCGGGGTAGATCGGCTCGTAGTAGCCGGTAATCAGCCCGTCGGCCTGGTGGCCGCCGGCACGCAATGCATAGACATCCAGATCGCGCTGCAGGAACTGGCGGATCGCCGCCGGGTCCTTGTCCGAAACCGTCGCGGCGGTGGCGCAGGGTTTGGCCCAGACCGCATCGTTCTTCAGGCGGGTGCAGCTGCTGCGCCAGGCGACGAAACCGGCCTGCAGGTCGCTGTCGGAGACCGGTGGCAGTGCACTCCATGCGGCCTTGGCATAGGTGGCAGCGGGCGGCGTGACCGGCGTCGGCACTTCGGTTCCGGTGCGGGGAGCGGTGGTGGAGCAGCCGGCGAGCACAGCCAGCGCAACAAGGCCCAAGCTCGTGCGGTTCAGGGGGGCAATGATGTCTTTCATTGCCCCAATGTAGAGGAAACAGCACGGTGCCGGACGCGCCGGGTGCCCGGCACCACGCTCTCCCTTCAGCGTCCGCCACTGCCCAGCAGGCCACTGTTGCTGGTGGCGAACACCGGCGGCGGTACGTCCAGCTCGGCATCGTTCACGCTGCGACCGGCCAGGAAGTCGACGATGCTGCGGGCAATGGCAGGATTGCCGGTCCACAGCTCGTGGTGATGGCTGGCGTTGCGCACCAGCAGCGAGCGGCCATGGCTGAAGCCTGGACGCAGCGCATCGGCGTTGGCCGGTGGCGTGCGCCCATCCAGCGTGCCGCTGATGAACAGCACCGGCACGTCGCTGCGCAGCGGCCCGCGGAAGGATTCGCCCAGATCGGCCAGACCCAGGCCGTTGCCGATGGCGGGGAACGGGAAGTTCAGGGCGTCGCCGAACAGGCTTTCGCGTGCCTGCGCCTCCACCCTCGCCAGGCGCTGCGGGCTCTGCCCGGAAGCCACGTCCATGGCCAGCCCCATCGCCGGGTACTGGGCGAACTGTGCGCGCACGATCAGCACCAGATCGGCCAGCGGGTCGTAGTTGCCGCGCTCGGCCTCGCGGAGTATCAACGGCAGCCACTGCTGGGTATGCCGCTGGCCAAGAGTATTGGCAATCAGGATCTGCGCATCGAATTCACCGATGGTCACCTGGCGACCGTCATGCATGCGGCTGCGACCCTGTCGCGGCTGCTCACGCAATGCCTGCAGCACGCGCTTTGCCGATCCGGCCAGATCGTCGAAGCCGTCCCTGCGGGCCAGTGGCGTCAGTTCCTGTAGCAGCGCATCGCTGCTGAGCGGCAGTTTCAGTGTGTCATCGGGGCCTTCGGTGCCCATCAGCACGACGCGTTCCAGATCTTTGCCGTGCAGGCGCACCGTCGCAAGCGCCAGGTGGGTGCCATAGCTCATGCCCCACAAGCTGATCCTGGGCACACCCAGTGCGCGCCGCAGATCATCCAGGTCATCGGCACTCTCGGCGGTCGTATAGGCGCCCAGATCGACGCCAGCCTGACGCCAGAATTCCACGCACTTGGCAGCCGTCGCCTGCAATGCGGCCAGGGCCGCATCGCGCTGCAGTGGTTGGCCATCGTCGAAGCGGGTTTCATGCGGACACTCCGGCGGTGGTTCAGACAGACCGGCACCTCGCTGGTCGAGCAGCAGCACGTCGGCTTCGCGTCGGACCTGGTCGAACACCGGCCAGCGCGGGCCGCGCGCGGTATCGATGCCGGAACCGCCCGGGCCACCGGCCAGATAAACCACGGGGGCGCTGCGGCCATCGCCGCCGGTTGCACGCAGGCGTACCACCTTCAGCCCCATGCGCGGTCCGTCCGGCTCGCTGTGTCGGCGCGGCACCTCCAGCACGGCGATCTCTGCAGGGATGGCGCCATGTGCTCTGGTCTGCAGCGTGTACGGCTCGAACACCAATGCCCTAGGCGTGGCCTGCGCCGGCATGGCCGCAGCGAGCGCCAGACAGAACGTGGCCACCGTGGCGACCAGGGCAGAGCGACGAGGATGGAGACTGCTGGACGATGTGCAGGCGTTGCGGCTCATGGTGGGCTCCAAAGGAGGGACGTGCGCGGTCAGCATCGGCTCGATCACAGGGCTGTGGGGGCACCCGCCTGCCGAACGTCTCCAAAAGGCGGTCCAATGGCTCCACGCAACCGATACGATGGCCGCCATGCAGATCCCACGTACCCTGGCTGTTCTTGCTCTGCTGCTTGCGGCGGTGGCCGCATGGCTGGTCGTGTCGACGCCACCCGCCGGCGAGGTATTCGTGCAGGGGGCGCAGATGGCACCTGCGGACGCCGGGGCATCCAGCCCCCTGCCTGCGCGGCCGCCGCAGGACCTGGCCTGGCGTCCGCTGGATCAGCAGCTGCTGGCGCAGTGGCGCGGCCCGTACTGGCTGCGCTGGCAGGTGCCGGCGCCAACCGGCACCGACGATCATGACCGCACGTTGCGGCTGTCGCTGCGCGCTGCCAGCCAGCTGTACTGGAACGGCACGCCCTGGATCAGCAATGGCGTCGTGGGCCGCACCGCTGAAGAAGAACAACCAGGACGCATCGACCTTGTCCACGTGCTTCCCCCCGCTTCTGGCAATGCCACCGATGAGCTGGTCGTGCTTGCATCCAGCCAGCGACAACATTTCACCCTGCATGGCGCCGACGCGATGGCACTGATCGCGCCCGCAGCTGTGCTGTATGGCCAGATCATCCTGCCATGGCTGGTTGCGGCCTTCGCCATCGGCGCACTGGCGGCAGCCAGCCTGTATTTCCTGGCGGTACTGCGTGGCCAGACCCGCACGCCCGGCGCTCGCCTTCTGCTGGCACTGGGCGTGGTGGGACTGGCGTTGCCTGCAGTGGAAGCGTGGCGCTCCCTGCTGGGGTATGACTACCCGTGGCATGTCCCGCGCCTGATTGCACTGCTGGCATTGCACGTAGCCGCGGCCATGCTCCTGCCAGCCTATCTGGCGCGGCGATTCCAGGTGGCGGTTCCGCGTGTCGGGTGCTTCGTCTATCTGTCCGTGATCGCGGTGCTCGCCATCGTCCTGCCTGGCTTTGACACCCGCTCGGCGGCAGTGCTCTTGTTGAGCCTGCTCGCTTCGGCATTGCTGCTGCTGCGTGCGCGCGGCGACACAGAGGATCGATGGCCGATCCTGGCATTGCTGCTAGCCGGCCTGCTGGCGTTGCTGGTCGCGCGCGGCGCCTTCCTTGACGGACCGTACTTCCTGCTGCTGGCGGTGCTGATGGTGTTCCTGCTGCTGCGTCACGCGGTACAACTGCAGGCACTGGACCGGCACAACGCGTTGTTGCGTGAAGAGCGCGCACGGCTTTCATTGCAGCTGTTGCAGCGAGGCATCCAGCCACATTGGCTGATGAACACCCTCACAAGTCTGCAGGAACTGATCGAGCAGGCACCTTCGCGTGCCAGCCGCCTGGTGGAGTCATTGGCCGATCAGTTCGATCGGCTGCGTGACAGCAGCAGCCGGCAGAGCATTCCGTTGCAGGACGAGCTGGCCCTGTGCCGCAGCCATCTGGACATCGTTGGCCAGGCACTGGGCCAGCCCCTGGTGCTGGACGTGGATGGCGAGGATGCGCCGCTGTTGCTGCCACCCGGCATCCTGCATGCACAGGTGGAAAACGCACTGACGCACGCCGGTGCGCTGGCATGCGCGCAGCACCCGTTCCGTCTGCGCGTGCAGCGCGGCAGTGGACGTTGGGTGCTGGAACTGCACAGCGCGCACGGCTCGTCCTCGCATCGCGGTCGCGGCACGGGCACGCGCTACATCGAAGCCAGTCTGGCGGCCGCCAGCCCCGGCGGATGGAGCTTCGTGCAAGGCATCGACGGCAACCAATGGTGCGGACGGATCGAACTGACATGCGCATCCTGATCGTTGAAGACGAACCGCTGGTACGCCAACGCCTGCAGCGGCTGTGCGCCGAGCTGGCAGGAACGCGCGCACGCTTCGATGCCGTGGCCGATCTGGAGGCAGCCGGCGACCGCCTGCAGCGCAATGTCTACGACGGCCTGCTGCTGGACCTCAACCTTGGGGGCGAGGACGGTTTCGAACTGCTGCGGCGTGCGGTAGCCGGCCGCTACCAGTGCGTAGTGGTGTCGGCCCACCGTGATCGTGCGCTGCAGGCATTTGAACACGGCGTGCTCGACTTCGTTCCCAAGCCCTTTTCGCGCGAACGCCTTGGTCAGGCGCTGGAACGCTTGTTCGATACCGGCGGTATGCGTTCAGGCCGGGCACGCTACCTGGGCATCTGGCGTGCGCAGGGAACGGCAACCGTCGAGCTCTCGGAAGTGATGTGGATCGCGGCAGATGGCGACTACAGCCAGGTGCGCATGCGCGATGGCCGCAGCGAACTGCATGACAAATCCCTGACTGCACTGGCCTCAGTACTGCCTCAGGATTTCGTGCGCTGCCATCGCTCGCACCTGGTCAACCTGCGGCACGTGCGTACGTTGCATGCCGGTTCCGGCAGCCGCTACTGGCTGGTGCTGAGCGACGGTAGCGAGCTGGTTGTTGGCCGCGCGCACATCGTGGCGCTACGCGATGCGTTGGGACTGGGGTGATCGCCAGAGGATGCCACGCACGGCCTGGCACTACCGGGGAGCGGGAGCCGCATGGAGATGCCTGCGCTGGAACGCGCCAGGCATGGCTCACGGCGTCTGCAGCAGCAGGGAATGCAGGATGCGGGCGTCTTCGGCATCCAGTGTCTTCGGCAGGTCGTCGCGGCCACGGAAACGGCGGTGGAAGGCGGCGACGGTGGCGTCCCGGTTGTCGAGCGGATAGCCGAAGCGGGCCAGCGCATTCCACGCGTCGAAGCCTTCCGGCGCAGCCCCGTCGGCGGCGCGTGGCCATACGCCGAATCCAGCCTCCGCCAGCTGCTGCCACGGGAAGAACCGGCTCGGATCCTGCTTGCGCGTCGGCGCCAGGTCGGCATGGCCGATGACCTGGCGCGGCGGGATGTTCAGGCGGGTGGTGAGATCGCGCAGCAGCACGATCAGCGATTCGATCTGCGCCGCACTGAACGGGCTGCGGCCATCGTTGTCGAGCTCGATGCCGATCGAGGCGGAGTTGAGATCGGTGATGGTGCCCCAGCGCCCGGCGCCGGCGTGCCAGGCGCGGCGCTCATCGGCGACCAGCTGGTAGCGATGGCCATCGGCACCGATCAGGTAGTGCGCGCTGACCGGTCCACCGCTGTTGGCGGTGCGCAGCGTGCGCAGGCTCTGCTGCACCGATTTCTGTTCGGTGTGGTGGATGACGATGATGACCGGCGTGCGCGCATTCTGGTTGGGTGACGACACCCAGGTGGCGAGCGGGTTGCGGGTTTCCTGCGGCGCGGAGGCACAGGCGGCCAGCAGCAGGCAGGCCGAGAGCATCAGGGCGGTGCGGATCGGGTGCATGGCCCGATTGTGCGCGATCAGGCGCGATGATGCATGCCGCCGTGCCGAGCAAGCTTGGCACCCACCAGAGAGGATGCAGTAGATCCACGCCATGCGTGGATGGGCTAGCCGCTGTGCCGACCAACGGTCGGCACCCACCAGAGCAGACCCAGACCCAGTGCCAAGCAAGCGTGGCACCTACCAGAGCAGTAGAAGTGCCGACCAACGGTCGGCACCCACAACATCAATGCAGCAGCTCGGCCGCTACTTCAGGCCTCGTACGCGGACTCGCCGTGCGAGGTCACATCCAGGCCGGTGCGCTCTGCTTCCTCGGTCACGCGCAGGCCGACCACGCTGCGCACCACCAGCAGGATCAGCGTGGTCACTACCGCCGACCAGACCACGGTCAAGCCGACGCTGACCACCTGCACCCAGACCTGATGGGCGATATCCAGATCGGCCTTGGTGCCGCCCAGCGACTGCGCGCTGAACACACCGGTGAGAATCGCGCCGACGATGCCGCCGACACCATGCACACCGAACACGTCGGCGGTGTCGTCCACCTTCAGCAGGCGCTTCAAACCAGTCACACCCCACACGCAGACCACGCCGGCGACGAAACCGATGATGATCGCGCCGAGCGGGCCGACGGTGCCGCAGGCCGGGGTGATGCCGACCAGGCCGGCCACTGCGCCCGAGGCCGCGCCCAGTGCCGACGGCTTGCCCTTGCTGATCGCTTCCACCAGCGTCCAGCCGAGCACCGCTGCGGCGGTGGCCAGCACGGTATTGAGGAAGGCCAGCGAGGCCACGGTATCGGCGGCGGCGGCGGAACCGGCATTGAAGCCGAACCAGCCCACCCACAGCAGCATCGCGCCGATGTAGGTGAACGGTACGTTGTGCGGCTTCAGCGCGGTCTGGCCGTAGCCCAGGCGCTTGCCGACAAACCAGGCAGCCACTAGGCCGGCAACGCCCGCATTGATGTGGACCACGGTGCCACCGGCGAAATCGATCGCGCCCATCTCACCCAGGTAGCCGCCACCCCAGACGATGTGCGCCATCGGGATGTAGCTGAGGGTGAACCACAGCGCCGAGAACAGCAGCACCGCACGGAACTTGATGCGCTCGGCGAACGCGCCGACGATCAGCGCGGTGGTGATGCCAGCAAACGTCGACTGGAAGGCGACGAACAGGTAGTCCGGCAGGCCCTTGATCGGGGTGTTGCCGACCGACTCCGGAGTGAAGCCCTTGAGGAAGGCGAATTCGGTGAACGAGCCGAAGAACGGGTTGCCCGTGCTGAACACCGCGCTGTAGCCATAGGCCACCCACAGCAGCAGCACCAGCGAGAACACCACCAGGATCTGGCTGAGCACCGACAGCACGTTCTTCGAACGCACGAGGCCGCCATAGAACAAGGCCAGGCCCGGCACCACCATCAGCAGCACCAGCAGGGTGGACGTCAGCATCCAGGCCACGTCGCCATGGTCGTAGGTCGCGGCGGCTTCAGCCGCGGCCGGTGCGGCGGCCGGAGCGACCGGGTCCTGCAGTGGTTCGACCGCCACGCTTTCGCTCGGCAGCGGCGAGATCTGGGCCTGAGCGTGGGCACTGCCCGGCCACGCACCGGCGGCCAGCGCGCTGAGCAGCATCAACAGGCACACGAAGTGGAACCGGGCTTGCCACCCGGTGAGAAGGCGCATCTTCATGGGGGAGTCTCCGGAAAGGGGTTACAGCGCGTCGGCACCGATTTCGCCGGTGCGGATGCGGATGACCTGTTCGACGGCGGTGACGAAGATCTTGCCGTCACCGATCTTGCCGGTGCCTGCCGACGACTGGATCGCTTCGATCACCGCGTCGGCACGCTCGTCGGTGACCACGGTTTCGATCTTGATCTTGGGCAGGAAGTCGACGACGTACTCGGCGCCGCGATACAGCTCGGTGTGGCCCTTCTGGCGGCCGAAGCCTTTCACTTCGGTCACGGTGATGCCCGACACGCCTGCGTCGGAGAGGGCCTCGCGGACCTCGTCGAGCTTGAACGGCCGGATGATGGCGGAGATCAGTTTCATGCGCATGTCCCGAGGGTGGATGGGGCCAGCGCGCCAGCGCGCGTTGGCATCAGGCAACCAGCGGCCATCAGGATGATGGCCGTGGCTGTTGCACCGGACACGTACAGGGCCGGGACGGCCGTGCCTCTCTCCTTGCACGACCGACGCGGGAGGGAGGGCGGCCCTGGTCGCGTATCCGGTCTCTCTTGCCCCTGTTTCAGCGGACTAACAGTCCGCTCTACTGCAGCGGGCCAGCGGCCCGCTCTACCACGGCGGGCCAGCGGCCCGCTCTACCACGGCGGGTCGGGGTCCGCTCTACCACGGCGGACCGGGGCCCGCCCTGCGGCTCCCCAGCCGCGAAGACGGAAGCGATGGCGGCGGGTGGGAGGGGGAAGCCCACCGCCATCGCCACCGGTCAGCTGGCGTAGTACAGCTGGTATTCCAGCGGGTGGGTGGCCGCGCGGAACTTGGTCACTTCCTGCATCTTCAGCGCGATGTAGCCGTCGATGAAGTCATCGCTCATCACGCCGCCGGCCTTCAGGAACTCGCGGTCCTTGTCCAGCGCTTCCAGCGCCTGGTCCAGCGAGGAGCAGACCTGCGGGATCAGCTTCTCTTCTTCCGGCGGCAGGTCGTACAGGTCCTTGTCGCTCGGTGCGCCCGGGTCGATCTGGTTCTTGATGCCGTCCAGGCCGGCCATCATCAGCGCGGTGAAGGTGAGGTAGCCGGACTGGATCGGATCCGGGAAGCGCATTTCGATGCGGCGTGCCTTCGGGTTGGACACCCACGGAATGCGGCACGAAGCCGAACGGTTGCGGGCCGAGTAGGCCAGCATCACCGGTGCTTCGTAGCCCGGCACCAGGCGCTTGTAGCTGTTGGTGCCCGAGTTGGCGAAGGCATTGATGGCCTTGGCATGCTTGAAGATGCCGCCGATGTACCACAGCGCCAGCTGGCTCAGGCCGCCGTAGCCGTCACCGGAGAACAGGTTGGTGCCGCCCTTGGACAGCGACTGGTGCACGTGCATGCCGCTGCCGTTGTCGCCGACGATCGGCTTGGGCATGAAGGTGACGGTCTTGCCGTTGCGGTGCGCGACGTTCTTGATCACGTACTTCATGCGCAGCAGTTCGTCGGCCTTCTGCACCAGGGTGCTGAACTTGGTGCCGATCTCGCACTGGCCGGCGGTGGCCACTTCGTGGTGCTGCACTTCCACTTCGATGCCGACCTGTTCCAGGGTCTTGCACATCTCGGCGCGCAGGTCGTGCAGGGTGTCGGTCGGCGGCACCGGGAAGTAACCGCCCTTCACGCCCGGACGGTAGCCGCTGTTGGCGCCGTCGTACTTGGCGCCGCTGTTCCACGCCGCTTCTTCCGAGTCGACCTGGAAGAAGGTGTGGCCCATTTCATTGGCGAAGCGGACCGAATCGAAGATGAAGAATTCCGGCTCCGGGCCGAAGAACGCGGTTTCGGCGATGCCGGAGGACTTCAGGTAGGCCTCGGCGCGCTTGGCGATGCCGCGCGGGCAACGGCCATACGGCTGCATGGTGGCCGGATCGAGGATGTCGCAGCTGATCACGATGGTCGGATCGGCGTAGAACGGGTCGACGTAGGCGCTGGCGGTATCCGGCAGCAGCACCATGTCCGATTCGGCGATGCCCTTCCAGCCGGCGATCGAGCTGCCATCGAACATCTTGCCTTCTTCGAACAGCGACGGCTCGACGATGCTGACCGGGAAGGTCACGTGCTGCTCGACACCACGCATGTCGACAAAGCGCAGGTCGACGAACTCGATCTGGTTGTCCTTGATCAGCTTCTCAACGTTTTCCACGGACATCGGTACGACCTCGGATGGGGATGAATGCCTGCTGAGGTACAGCAACGACCGTGCCAACTTTTCGCAGGCTGCAAGTCATTGATTTCAAAAAGGCCGCCCCGCAGCGGTGCAGAACCGTGCGCACCAAATGGGTGCAGCCGACAGCGGACGCACCCGTTTGGTGCGGCAGTGATCGTCTATCCTCTCGACCTTCTTCCTTCCTGCCGCGCGTGCCCGCACCGTCCATGTCCGACCTGCTCTCCGCCCTGCTGCTGGGCATCCTCGAAGGCTTGACCGAGTTCCTGCCGATCTCCAGCACCGGCCACCTGCTCATCGCCCAGCACTGGCTGGGTGCCCGTTCGGACTTCTTCAACATCGTCATCCAGGCCGGCGCGATCGTGGCGGTGGTACTGGTGTTCCGCCAGCGCCTGCTGCAGTTGGCCACCGGTTTCGGGCAGCGCGAGAACCGCGAGTACGTTTTCAAGCTGGGCGCGGCCTTCCTGGTCACCGCCGTGGTCGGCCTGGTGGTGCGCAAAGCCGGCTGGTCGCTGCCCGAGACGGTCAGCCCGGTGGCCTGGGCACTGATCATCGGTGGCATCTGGATGCTGCTGGTGGAGGCCTACACCGCGCGCCTGCCCGACCGCGACCAGGTGACCTGGACCGTGGCGATCGGCGTCGGCCTGGCGCAGGTGGTGGCCGGCGTGTTCCCCGGCACCTCGCGTTCGGCCTCGGCGATCTTCCTGGCCATGCTGCTGGGCCTGAGCCGCCGCGCGGCCGCCGCCGAGTTCGTGTTCCTGGTTGGCATTCCCACCATGTTCGCCGCCAGCGCCTACACCTTCCTGGAAATGGCCAAGGCCGGACAGCTGGGCAGCGAGAACTGGACCGAGGTGGGCGTGGCCTTCCTTGCCGCGGCCGTCACCGGCTTCGTCGTAGTGAAGTGGCTGATGGGCTACATCAAATCGCACAAATTCACCGCGTTCGCGCTTTACCGCATCGCGCTGGGCGCCGCGCTGCTGCTGTGGTTGCCGTCCGGCAGCTGAACAGCGCCGGGGCACGGTAACCCCGTTGCCGGCCCCACCCCGTTTCCCCCACGGTTCCCCAAGGAGAATCACCATGAACCGCAAGCTCACCCTGCTCCTCCCGCTGGCCCTGCTGGCCGCCTGCAGCCAGACCCCGGCCCCGGCCGGCACCGGCGGCGACGACGTGGCCCCGGCCGCGGCCGCGGCCAAGGCAGCAGACCAGCAGACGCTGGCGCACCTGGACGCGCAGCGCCTGCAGAGCCAGCACTGGCTGCTGCAGCAGGCCACTGCCGCCGACGGCAAGCGCATCGACGCGCTGTTCGCCCGCGAAGACAAGCCGGTCACCCTGGACTTCGCGGATGGCCGCCTGTCGGTCAGCAACGCCTGCAACCACATGGGTGGCGGCTACACCCTGGCCGACGGCAAGCTGACGGTCAGTGCGATGGCCTCGACCATGATGGCCTGCACCGACAAGGCGCTGATGGCGCTGGACGAGGCCGTGTCGAGCCGCCTGCAGGGCGAGCTGAAGGCCGAGCAGGATGCCGATGGCAAGCTGACCCTGACCACCGCCAAGGGCGACGTGCTGGTGTTCAACCCGGAACCGACCGCTGAAACCCGCTACGGCGGCGCCGGCGAAACCGTATTCCTGGAAGTGGCCGCCAAGACCGAGAAGTGCTCGCACCCGCTGATCCCGGACTACCAGTGCCTGCAGGTGCGTGAAGTGAAGTTCGACGACAAGGGCCTGAAGCAGGGTGAGCCGGGCAAGTTCGAGAACTTCTACGGCAACATCGAGGGCTACACCCACGAGGACGGCGTGCGCAACGTGGTGCGCGTGAAGCGCTACGAAGTGAAGAACCCGCCGGCCGATGCGCCGTCGCAGGCGTACGTGCTGGACATGGTGGTCGAGTCGGCCATCGAGAAGAAGTAAGACGACAGAAGGGCGCCCGCGAGGTCGCCCTTCTTCGTGGTGGGTAGAGCCGGCCGCTGGCCGGCTGCCCCTTTTCATGGTGGCTCGACGCTACAGAAGCAAAGCCGGCCAGCGGCCGGCTCTCCCCATCGTGCCGCTCAGCCCAGCGCCGGGTTCAACGTATAGGTGCCATGCAGTGCCGCTTCGGCCAGCACGTGGCCGTGCATGGCGCGATATGCGTCGGCGGCGGTGAAGCGCGCCGGAAGCTCCAGCGAGGCCACATCCAGCGCGAACACGCGGAAGAAATAGCGGTGCACGCGTTCGTCGTTGAACGGCGGATACGGGCCGTCATAGCCCAGGTAATCGCCGGCCATGTCCGGGTTGCCCGCAAACCAGCCGGTGAAGTCGTTCAGGCCCTGGCGGCTGCCCGCCGGGCCAGCCGGTGCGGTCTTGCCCTTCACCACGAAGCCATCGCTGCAGCTGCCGGCGGCGATCTCCTGCACCGAGGCCGGAATATCGGCCATCACCCAGTGCACGAAGTCGCAGCGCGGCTGGTCGCGCGGCACGGTCATGTCGCTGCGGCCGACCGTTTCCGCAACGGTCGGCACATCCGGGTCCACGCACACCAGCAGGAACGAACGCGTGCCTTCCGGTGCGCCGTTCCAGGCCAGGTGCGGATTGCGGTCCGGCGCGAAGCCGGTGGCATCGCCGGCGGCGAACTCGCGGTCGATCGGCGCGCCGTTGGTCAGGCTGTGGCTGCTCAGTTGCATCGGCTTCTCCTTACTCTTCCGGGTAACCCAGGCGCACCGCAATCGGGGTGAGCTTGGCAAAGGCGGCGCTCATCACGTCGCGGTAGTTGCGCCAGTGGCCCGGCGGGAAGCGCGGTGCGCCCAGCTGTGCGGCCGGCGGCATCTGCCGCTCGAACAGGCGTCCCAGCAGCTCGGCCATCGCGTGCGGATCATTGCCGATCTGGTCGATGCGCAGCAGCACGTGCGGATACAGTTCTTCCTCATGCAGGGTGGCAACCTGCGCCAGCCCGCGCGCCAGCCATTCGCTGGCTTCAGCCAGCGAGGTCATCGCCAGCGGAGCGGCAGCGCCGTAGGCCACCCAGTCCAGCAGCATGTCGCGCGGGTCACGCAGCACGAGCACCAGTCGTCCCTGCGGCAGCTGCGGGCGCAGCGCCCACAGCAGGGCGTTGTCCCACCACAGCAGCCAGTCGATGACGGCATCGCCCTGCAGGCCACGCGCCGGCAGCTGCTCGCGCCAGCGCTGCACCAGCCGCTCCGGGGTCAGCACGCCGGAGGCGAGGTCCTGCAGCGTGTGGTAGTTCTGGAATGCATCATCCGGCGGATTGCTGGTGTAGCGGTCGCTGCGCAGCACCGGGCTGGCGGCCGCCAGGCCGGTCGCAACCCGCTCCACACCCGAACCCGGCGCACCCCACAGGAAGATCGGCGCGGAGCTGGCATCACTGTCGATCTCGCCCTTCTCCGGCCAGCTCGGCGGCGCCTTGGCCTGCGGTGGAAGCGGCAGGCGCTGCGGTGCCTGGTCGGCCTGCAGCGCCATCCACGTCTGCAGCGCCTGTTCCGGCTGGCCAGCGCGGTCCTGGATTTCACCCAGCCAGGTACGCAGGTCGGCGCGATGGCCGTCCGGCGCCCTGTCGATCAGCGCCTGCACGCGCGCGATCGCGGCAACCGGATCACGCTGCAGCAGGCCTTCGACCAGGCGTGTTTCGCCACTGACGCGGCCCGGTTCGAGGCTGACGATACGTTCGGCGATGGCTTCGGCCTGTTCGTGTTCGCCCACCATGTCATGCAGGCGCAGGCGTGCTTCCAGTGCCGGCAGATGACCCGGCATCGCGTCCATCCAGCGCTCCACGGTCGCCGCGGCGGTCGGGCTGCCGACTTCTTCCACGGCCAGGCGTGCCAGCCACAGGTCGTGCAGCTGCGGATGCTGTTCCAGGGCCGCGTCCAGGCGCGCGCGGGCCTCGTCTTCGCGGCCCAGGCGCTGCCAGGACATCAGCAGCAGCTGCAGCACCTGGCGGTCGTCGGGGATCGATTCCAGCAACGGCAGCAGATGGTCCAGCGCCTGCAGCGGCTGGCCGCCGCGCAGCGACAGTTCACCGGCCAGGCGACGCATCGACGGCGTATCCATGCCTTCCTGCTGAAGCGCGATCTGCATCGCTTCGGCAGCCGCCTCCAGGTTGCCCTGGCGCAGCGCCAACTGCACTACCAGGCCATGCAGCGAGCTGATGGCCGGGTTCAGTTCCAGCACGCGGCGGAACGCCTGCTCGGCGAAGGCCAGCATGTCCTTGCCCAGGTAGGCGAAGCCCAGTGCGTACAGCACGCGGGTGTCGTTGGGCTGCGCCTGGTTGGCCGCCGACAGCAGCGTCAGCGCACGATCCGGGTCGTCGCGGCGCAGCGCGATCATGCCGTCGATGGTCAGCAGTTCCGGGTGGTCCGGCTCAACGCGCGAGGCCAGCGTGGACAGGCGCTGGGCTTCATCGAAGTCGTTGCGGCCGATCGCCAGGTGCGCCTGCATCAGATAGGCGGCGAATGAGTTCGGGTCAAGCCCGGTGGTACGTGCCAGCGCTTCGTCAGCGCCCTGGTACTGGCGCAGGGCGAGCAGCAGGCCAGCGTGCTGCAGGTGCAGCTGGGCATCATCGGGGGCCAGCTGCAACGCCTGCTGCAGCGCCTCCATCGCATCCTCGGCCTTGCCCTGCTGCTGCAGCGCAAGCGCCAGCCAGCGGTGGGCTTCGGCCTGGCCGGGTTCATCACGGGTCCACGCCTGGGCCAGCTGCACGGCCTGGTCGGCCTGGTTCTGGCGCAACGCTTGGATGATCTGGTCTTGCATGGCGGTCCGGTTCAAGTGCAAACCCGCATTGTAGCGGTCCACGCACCGGTGCCGGTTCAGCCCGCCAGCACCCGCTGCAGGCGCTGCGCCACCCAGCGCTCGGAGAAGCCGTCGCCGCGCCAGTTTTCGATGAACCCGCAGTGGCCTCCCCAGCAGGCGGTTTCCAGGTGCGCCTGGCGCGGCAGCTGCCAATCGCTGAAGGTCGCGTACGGGATCACCGGGTCGTCCTGCGCCATCAGGATGTCGGCCGGCACCTGCAGGGCGGACAGGCGGTCACCGGCAATCGAATAGCCATCGAAATAGGCCTGCAGCGAGCCGAAGGTGGTGTGCCGTTCGACCAGCCAGGCAGTCAGTGCACGGATGTCCAGCTTCAGCACGCGGTCGTCGCAGTCGCTCAGCTCGGGAAACAGATCGCGCTTGCGGCGCAGCGAGCCGGCCCATTTGCGGCGGAAGTACCAGTCGTACATCGCCGGGCCGTTTTCGATGCTCTCCATCGTCAGCCCCGGGTCCAGCACCGGGCACACCGAGGCCACCCGCAGCAGCGGCACGCCGGCAGCCGGCGCGCGCAGGGCCAGGCGCAGCACGAAGTTGCCACCCAGCGAATAGCCGGCGGCCACCAGCGGCAGCTGCGGCCAGCGCTGGGCGATGTCACCCGCGGCATGCACCACTTCATCGATCAGGTTGGAGTGGAAGATGCCGGGGTTCAGATGGTGGGTGTTGCCATGGTCGCGGAAGTTCAGCCGCACCACATCGAAACCCTGTTCGATCATGCGCGCGGCAGCCATGCGCATGTAACTGGATTCGGCACTGCCCTCCCAGCCATGCAGCAGCAGGGCCATGCCCTTCGGTTCGCGGCCTTCGACATGGCTGTGCCAGCCCTGCAGGCGCACGCCATCACCGCCGTCGAGGATCAGCTCTTCGCTGACCGCACCGGTGGCGGCCAGCAGCAGCAGGCCGCGCTGCAGGCGCATGCGGCTGGAGCTGAGCATCGACTGCAGGTGCGGATTGCGCAGCCAGCGCGGCGGCTGGTAGTCAGTCGCATGCAACGTCGGTGTACCGGCGTCCAGGACGGGTGGCGGGACCAGGGCCACCGTGCCCTCAGCCGGTGCTCATGGCCGCCACGATGCGCGCGCGCGAGGTTTCCGCGATGCGTCGACGGCCTTCCAGGTCCTGGGTACCGATCGGCTCCAGGAAATGCACTTCGGTATGCCGCGCCGGCTCACCCAGCAGGCGCAGGAAATTGGCGGCGAAACTCTCGCCCGGGCCGAATGCCACGATGGTCTGTGCGTCACCCTTGAACCCATAGACCAGCGCCACAGGCTGCACCGGAACACCGGTTTCGACCGCGGCCTGGAAGATGCGGGCATGGAACGGCCCCACTTCATGGCCACCGCGGGTGCGCCCTTCCGGGAACACGCCTACTGCCTTGCCGGCACGCAGGCGATCGGCCATCACCTGCATCACGCCACCGAGCGATTCGGTGTTGCCGCGCTGGTGGAAGATGGTCTGCCCGCGCGCGGCGAGCCAACCGACCAGCGGCCAGCTTGCGATTTCGCGCTTGGCGACGAAGCCCATCATGCGCTGGCTGTGCAGGATGGAGATGTCGACCCAGCTGACGTGGTTGGCGACGAACAGCACGGCACCGGGCAAGGGCTGGCCCACCCGTGACAGGCGGAAGCCGAAGATCCACATCAGGCCGCCCTGCCACCAGTTCACCACCTTCGCCCCGAAGGTATCCTCGCCCACGCGCAGCTCGCCCCACGGCGGGAGCATGCCGATCAGGATCAGCGGCAGGAACACGGTGATGTGGACCAACAGCAGCGGTACGCGGTACAGGTAACGGCACACACGCGCCACGCCGCCACGGGGGGCCGGAGTGGGGGAAGTCATCCGCGCACGATACCGGAGCGCCGCAGCAGCTGCCAGCCGATTTAGGCCATAACCGCCATTGACCGGGGCAATCGGCGGGGAACGCTGGGTTCTGCCGCCGTCAACACGCCCGCCGGGGGCTCAACCGTGGCCGGCGGCCACCACCGCCAGGGTCAGCCGAGAGATGCACACCAGCCGGCCCTGCTCGTCTTCGATGCGGATCTCCCACAGCTGGGTGCTGCGGCCGACGTGCAGCGCGCGGGCGGTGCCGGTGACCGTGCCCGAGCGCACGGCGCGCACGTGGTTGGCGTTGATTTCCAGGCCCACGCAGATCTGCTTGCCGGTATCCACGCACAGGTTGCCGGCACTGCTGCCCAGGGTCTCGGCCAGCACCACCGAGGCACCGCCGTGCAGGATGCCGTACGGCTGCCGGGTGCGCTCGTCCACCGGCATGGTGGCCTGCAGCCAGTCTTCGCCCGCAGCGCTGAAGACGATGCCGAGGGATTCGATCGCCGTGTTGCGGCTGAGCGCGTTGAGCTGCTCGATGGAAACGGCTTCGCGGAACACCTGGGTCATGCGGGCACCTTCAGAGGATGGGAACGAGGCCGGCGCCGAATGCAGTCAGCATGCGCACCAGCAGCCACTTCGGGCCGACGTTGACTTCGGGGAAGTCGCCGACGGCGACGTAGCAGTTGTGGAACGCCGGGTCCTGCCGTGGCAGCGGCTGCGGGCAGTCCGGACCGGGCTTGAACTCGTAGTCGGTGGCGTAGCGCCACGGCCAGAAGTCGAGGATCGGCAGCGCTTCGGAGGCTTTGCCGACGCTGTAGTTCAGGCCCGACAGCACTGGCGGCTTGGCCCGCGGCGCCACTGTCCACGAGTTCTGCGGATGGGTATCGCGCAGGATGCTCTCGGCCAGCTGCTCGGCAAACACCGGATCGTCGATGATCACCGCGCCTTCGGTGTTGTAGTTCTCGCTGCGTGGATCGAAGTTGTGGGTGCCGACCACGCCGATGCGGCGATCGACCACCAGCGACTTGGCGTGCAGGCCCATGCGGGCGCCCTTGCGGGTGACCGGCAACGGCTTGTTGACCGCCTTGCTGCCCAGGAACGACGGACGCGTCTCGGTGCGCAGCAGGCGCGTTTCCACCTCGCTGCCGGCGGCGCGGCGACGTTCGCGCGCGTTCTGGTAGGCACTGCCGGTACGCGGATGATGCACCGCCACCTGCTTGCGGGGCACGGCCAGATCCCCGTCGCTGCCACCACCGGCATTGCTGCCAGCGGCGCTGCCGCCGATCAGCGGATTGCGCCCACCGTCGTCGTCGCCTCCGGGCGCGGCGATCGGGTCGGGCAGCAGATTGCGGTAGTCGACCGGTGCATCCAGCGGGAACGGCTTGTATTCGAAGATGTTGAAGCCCAGTTCGCGCATGTTGCGCCGCTTGTACTTGTACGACAGCGCATACACGATCGGGTTGTCGGTGGCCGCCAGGCTGTTGCTGGACACCACCACGCGCGGCGGCTGCGGGCGCTTGCGCAGCTCGCGGAACAGCTTCTGCGCCGGCTTGGACAGCACCAGGTACGGCGTCTGCAGGATCACTTCCTTCTGCGCACCGGCAATGAGTGCGTCCAGCTGCGGCTCGGTCACATGCTGGCCGGCCAGCGGGGCATCGGCCTTCTCGCGGCGGTGCTTGCGCGGCAGGTCGGCGACGTAGCGCACCGAGGCCACCGGCAGCGCGGTATCCACGAAGGAACGGGTGATGAACTCCATGTCATTGGCTTCAGCGCTGACCCGCTGCACCCGCTCCGGGCGGCGGAACGTGGCGGGCGGCAGCACCGGCACGCCTTCGCGCAGCAGGGTGCGGCCCACGTCATTCAGGCGCTCGGCCGGCACGCTGCGCTTGGCGCGCCAGAACGCATCGAAGTTGGCCGCCATCGCCCGCGCTTCCGGGCCGGCGATCATGACGTCGCGATCGCGGAAGTTGTACTCGCGATCCCAGTCGTAATAGTCGTCCTGGTAGTTGCGGCCGCCGACCACGCCGATCGCATCGTCGATCACCAGCAGCTTGTTGTGCATGCGCTGGTTGAAGCGACGGAAGCAGCACAGCACGCTGCCGGCGTAATCGAAGTAGTTCAGCCGGGCCTTGCCGAAGGTCGGGTTGTAGACCCGCAGCTGGAAGTTCTGGTGGGCGCCGGACAATGCGCCAAGGATCTGCAGGTCGGAGATCGCCGAGAGCTGGTCGATCAGCACCCGCACCTTCACCCCGCGCCGCGACGCGGCCAGCAGTTCGTCGATGACCAGCCGCGCGCTGTCGTCCTTGTCGAAGATGTAGGTCTGCAGGTCGATGCTGCGGGTGGCACTGCGCAGCAGGTTCAGGCGCGCCACCAGGGCGCCCTCCCCCTCGTCCAGCAGGGTGGCGTAGTGGCGCGGCTGCTCCGGGGTGGATTCGGTGAACGCCCGGCCGGCCAGCGCCCGCAGCGGCGAATCCTGTGCGCAGCGGTCGGCGCGCTGACAGTCGACCTGGATCGAGCGCGCCTGCACGGCGATCGCTTCGGCGCGATCGCGCTCGGCATTGGACAGCGATGCACAACCGCTGCCCAGCAACACGGTTGCCAGCGCCAGTACACGCAGCAGGAGGTTCACGGTTTCGGCGCCTCGCTCAGGCGCGCTCGCAATACGAAGGTCACTCGGTCACTCAAGGCAAGCTGCCAGCTGTCCATTCCATACCGGCCTCGCTGCACGGTACCGCGGCTGACGACGTCGCAATCATAGCCGGGTCGGGCGCAATCCGCTTTCTCGACCTTCAGTGTCTCGGGGTGGCTGATCCCGCGCAGGGTCAGCCGCCCGTTGATGTCGCCCCCGTCTTCCACGGTCTCCGGCCAGTACGGCAGCGAGTCGAACTCGACCACCGGGTGGCGGCCTGCGTCGAAGAACTCCTCGCCGCGCATCCAGCCGGTGTAGCGCGCCTTGCCGGGGATCTCGACCGAACGCGTGAACATCTTCAGGTGCACCTGATGGCGGCCGTCGGAGAGGATCTCGATGCGACCCTCGAAGTGCGGGAACAGGCCTTCGATGCGTTGCCCGAAGCGGGTGCGCACCTCGAAACCGATCTGCGAGCGCTGGGCATCCAGGTGCAGGACCCGGTGCGCTTCAGCGACCACCGGCGGCAAGGGCGTTGGCGGTGGCGCGGCAGCCCAGGCCGCGCCGGAAGCCAGCAGCACGGGCAGCAGAAAGCGGCTGCGCCGCGCCAGGCTCATTGGATCACGGCCACCAGAACGCGTTCAGGCTGGCCACGCCCGGCTCGATCGAGGCCTCGCGCGGGAAGCCGAGCACGGCAATGCCGGCCGGCGGCATGCCGCGATAGTCGCTGCTGGTGCCTTCCGTCATCAACGCCACCAGGCGCTCCAGGCCGGGGTTATGGCCGACGATCAGCACCCGGTCGAGGTCACGGCGGTCGTCCACCAGCGCCGCCAGGGTGCCGGGGGTGGCCTCGTAGATGCGGTCTTCCAGGCGCTTCTCGACATAGCCGATGGTGCCGAGCACGGCTTCCAGGGTCTCCCGGGTGCGCCGCGCCGGTGAGCACAGCACACAGTCCGGCAGCAGGTTGTTCTCCTTCAGCCACTTGCCGGCGGCTTCGGCTTCGGCGAGCCCCACCGGCGACAACGGCCGGTCGAGGTCGGCCTGGCCGGGGGTAGCCGGTTCGGCATGGGCATGGCGCAGCAGGATCAGTTCACGCATCGCGGGTTTCCATGAAGAAGAGGATGCAGCAGAAAGAGTGACGCAGGCATCAAAGCTTCAGCCAGGACAGCAGCGGCTCCCAGTCGGCCTGGTGCTCGCGCACCTGGGCCGAGCGGTAGTCGAACAGGCTGCGGCCCAGGCCGGTCATGACCACATAGCTCTGGCTGTCGCGCAGCTGCGCGACCACCGGGTACGGCCATTCACCCAGCATCTGCAGCGCCTGCTGCGAGGTCTGGGTCCATGGTTTGGTACGGTTGAGCACCAGCCCCGCCGGCAGCTTGCGGCTATGGACGCGCGGGTTCTGGGCCAGGCTGTTGAGGAAGCCGACGATCGCTTCGATGTCCAGCGCCGAGGGCAGCACCGGTACCACCACCGCGTCGGCAGCGTCGAGGAAATGGGGAATATCGTCAGCCAGGGCACCGGCCGGCGCATCGATGATGACGGTGTCGGTGCCGTCGGGCAGCTTCTGCGCCCACTGCTTCTTCCGGTACACGTCGATGGGGAGCACCGCGCTTTCCAGCCCGGCACGGCGTTGTGCCCAGCGGGTGCTGGAACCCTGCGGGTCGGCATCGGCAATCACCGTGGCCTTGCCCTGCAATGCCGCGTACGCGGCCAGGTGGGTGGCGACGGTGGTCTTGCCCACCCCGCCCTTGGAACCGGCCACCAGGATCGTCTTCATGCCAGCCTCGCTTCCGGGTACGTGCCCCGAGCGTACACCGGTGATGGTGACGGGAGGTAGCGTCGTGCTGAACCAGCGGCCATCGCCTTTGCTATCGTGGCGCCCCCGAAGGATCGAACCGGCATGAGCGAACTGCAGGATCTGAGCGCGTTGATCCGCGCCAATACCCCACTGATCGTCATCGAGACCCAGGACGAGGGTCGCATCGTCGAGCTGTTCCGGCAGACGCTGATGCACGTATGGCGGGCGCTGCACCGCTGGTCGATCACCGAGGGCCTGCGCCGGATCGACCTGGACAGCGAGGACCCGCCGGTCGGGCCACCCGATGCCAGCGCGGCCCTGCAGATGATCCGCCAAGCCGACCAGCGCGGCGTCTACCTGCTGCTCGATTTCCATCCCTACCTGGGCTATGCCAGCCACCAGCGCGCCCTTCGCGACCTGATCCAGCGCCGCCACAGCGAGCCGCATGTGCTGGTGCTGATCGGTGCCAAGGTGGAACTGCCGGCCGAGCTGGAAGCACTGGCCGTGCGCTTCAACCCGCGCCTGCCCGATGCCAATGCCCTGCTGAAGATGCTGCGCGAGGAGGCCGACGCCTATGCGCGCGAGCATGGCG
Source organism: Stenotrophomonas sp. 86428_Sma (assembly GCF_056481585.1). Classification (NCBI taxonomy): domain Bacteria; kingdom Pseudomonadati; phylum Pseudomonadota; class Gammaproteobacteria; order Lysobacterales; family Lysobacteraceae; genus Stenotrophomonas; species Stenotrophomonas sp. 86428_Sma. The sequence continues at coordinate 117,808 of NZ_CM151156.1, read as the reverse complement.
GCCGCCGGGTTGAAGTCGACAGCGAGGCGGTGAAGAAAATCCTGAAGAACCTGCAGGGCCTGAGCCTGGTCGATGCCCGGCGCATCGCGCGCCAGCTGATCTACGCCGATGGCGCACTGCGCGACGACGACCTGCCACAGCTGGCGCGGCTGAAGTTCGAGCTGCTCAACCGCAGCGGCCACCTGTTCTTCGAACATGACAGCGCGCGCTTCGGCGATGTGGCCGGTGCCAACCGGCTCAAGCGCTGGATCAACCAGCGGCGGGTGGCGTTCATTGCCGGCTCCGCCCCGGCCGGGCTGGACCCGCCGCGCGGCATGCTGCTGCTGGGCGTACAGGGCTGTGGCAAGTCGATGCTGGCCAAGGCCACCGCCGCCGGCTTCGGCGTGCCCCTGCTGCGCCTGGACGTGGGCGCGCTGTACAACAAGTACCACGGCGAGACCGAAGCCAACCTGCGCCAGGCACTGGCCTCGGCCGAACAACTCGCGCCCTGCGTGCTGTGGATGGACGAGATCGAGAAGGGCCTGGCCAGCGGAGGCGAGGACGGCGGCGTGTCACGCCGCGTGCTCGGTTACCTGCTGACCTGGATGGCCGAACGCAAAGCGCCGGTGTTCATCGTCGCCACCGCCAACCAGGTGCACGAGCTGCCCGCCGAGCTGCTGCGCAAGGGCCGCTTCGACGAGATCTTCTTCGTCGATCTGCCCTCGCCCGACGTGCGCGTGGAACTGCTGCGGCTGCACCTGGGCCGGCGCCAGCTCAACGCCGACGACTTCGCACTGCCCGCGCTGGCGGCGGCCGCCAATGGTTTTTCCGGCGCCGAGATCGAGCAGGCGATCGTGGCTGGCCTGTATGCGGCGCATGCCGAGGGCCGGCCGCTGGACACCGAGCTGCTGATGACCGAGATCCGCGCCACCCGGCCGCTGTCGGTGCTGATGGCAGAGCAGGTGGAAGCACTGCGTGCGTGGGCGTCGGGGCGGACGGTTTCCGCGGACGACTGAGGGGTTTCCAGCGAACGGCGCAGCCCCTCGTGGCGGCTGGTTGACTGTGAACATCAAAAGCCGCGCTTGGCCGGGCGGGATGGATTCGCGGGGGACGCCGTCAACCCGTCCATGGGGGCTTGGCCGCGGCATCCATGCCGCGGACACCCCCGCGAACCCACCCCGCCCGGCCTCTGACAATTTCCGAGTGCGTCCGCCACGGAAAAGAAAAAAGAAGAGCAGAAGCAAAGGCAAAAGCGCTTGGCCGGCCGCTCTTTGTAGAGCCGAGCCCACATTCGGCTGCATTTCGATCAGATATCGAATAGTCGATTCCGTTACAGATTCATCCACGCATGGCGTGGATCTACCGTGTCGACCAAGGTCGACACCTACCAACAGCTGCCGGAATCTGTCGAAGGCGGGGCACTGTGGGTTTGCAGGGTGTGAGCCGCATGGATGCGGCGACCAAGCCCCCAGGACGGGTTTACGGCGGCCCCGCAAACCCACAGTGCCCCGCCATCCCGCAGGAAGCCCGCTGTTGCTTCGGCTGTTGCTGTTGCTTCCGCTGTTGCCTCTGCGGGTGCCGGGTGCAACCCGGCCGAACCCCTTCCCTCAGGGCCAGGCAGGTGGTGCGGCCGCCCAGGCCTGCTGCACCTCGGCCAGCGACGCGCGCTCATCCTCACGCCACTGCGGCAGCAGCTGCCCATAGTTGGCCGTGGTACTCCACTGCGTCGGCTCGGTGCGTACCGCAGCCGCATACCACTGCACCGCCTCCTGCTTCTGCCCCATCCGCCACAATGCCAACGCATAGGTCGGTGGCACCCAGGTGGGCTTCGTACGGGCGTTGCTGGCTGATACCAGCCACTGTTCCAGCGCCGCCTCCGGCTTGCCCTGGCGCAGCAGGTCCCAACCGTAGTTCCAGCGCACGCTGCGGCCGCTGCTGCTCTGTGCCGGCGCCTCCTTCATCGCCTCGCCATACAGCTGCTCGGCCAGCTCGCCACGGCCCTGCGCGCCGGCCACCGAGGCCAGCTGCACCGTCGCTTCCACCGCGCGGCGGCCGCGCTCACGCAGCTTGACCAGCTGGGCCACCAGCTCATCGCCCTCGCCCTGCACCGCCACCATCGGCGTTGCCGCCAGGTCGTTGTCGAAGTAGAACTCCTGTGGTGCCGGCACGGCCGGCGCGGCCCACGCAGTGGCCACTCCCGAGGCCAGCAGCACGCTGGCCAGGATCTTTCCTGGAACTGACATCCCTTCTCCCCAGGCCGCAACTGCAGCCTCCCTCTCTCTCCCCGATCCTAACCCCAGCACCGCCGCGGGCGCGAGTGCCGGGGCCTCGCGGCCCCGCTGCTACAATTCGCGCCTTTCCCGCCGCGTGCCTGCACGCGGCCGGTGCCAGCCGATCCTACCGGGCCAGCCATGACCAGTACCGCGCAACTCACTTCGCCCTCGTCCGCCGACCTGCTCGACCGTGATTACACGCTCGACCACAAGTACACCCGCAGCGAGGGGCGGATCTATCTGAGTGGCGTGCAGGCGCTGGTGCGGCTGCCGCTGATGCAGCGGCTGCGCGACGCCGCCGAAGGCATCGACAGCGCCGGCTTTGTCAGCGGCTACCGTGGCAGCCCGCTGGGTGGCTTCGACCTGGAGCTGTGGCGCGCGCGCAAGCACCTTGAAGCAGCCAAGGTGAAGTTCACCCCGGGCCTGAACGAGGACCTGGGCGCCACCATGGTGTGGGGCACGCAGCAGACCAACCTGTTCCCCGGCGCCAACGTGCAGGGCGTGTTCGGCATGTGGTACGGCAAGGGCCCGGGCGTGGACCGCTGCGGCGACGTGTTCAAGCACGCCAATGCCGCCGGCACCTCGCGCTACGGCGGCGTGCTGGCGCTGGCTGCCGACGACCATGCCTGCCGCAGCTCGACGCTGCCGCACGGCAGCGAGGACGAATTCGTCAGCGCGATGATGCCGGTGCTGAACCCGGCCGGCGTGCAGGACATCCTCGACATGGGCCTGCTGGGCTGGGCGATGAGCCGCTATACCGGCCGCTGGGTCGGCTTCAAGACGATTGCCGAGACGGTGGAATCGTCGGCCTCGGTCGAGGTCGATCCGATGGCGCGCCGCATCGTGCTGCCGGAAGACTTCGAGATGCCCTCGGGTGGCCTCAACATCCGCTGGCCGGACCCGCCGCTGGATCAGGAAATGCGCCTGCACCGCTATGCGGTGAAGGCGGCGCAGGCGTTTGCCCGCGCCAACGGCATCGACAAGGTGGTGATGGATGCGCCGCGCGCGCGGCTGGGCATCGTCACCACCGGCAAGAGCTACCTGGACGTGCTGCAGGCGCTGGAATACCTGGGCCTGGATGAAACGGCCTGCGCCGACATCGGCATCCGCGTGTACAAGGTCGGCATGACCTGGCCGCTGGAACCGCAGGGCATCGCGCGCTTCGCGCAGGGCCTGGAAGACATCATCGTGGTGGAGGAGAAGCGTGCCTTCATCGAGCGCCAGATGAAGGAACAGTTCTTCAACTGGCCGGCCAGCTGGGGCCAGCGCCCGTCCATCGTCGGCAAGTACGATGAAAGCGGCGAATGGATCCTGCCGTCCACCGGTGAGCTGACGCCGGCCACCATCGCCGGCGTGATCGGTCGCCGCATCCAGAAGTTCTTCAACAACGAATCGATCGAGCAGCGCCTGCAGTGGATGCAGGAGAAGGAAGCCGAGCTTGCGTTGCCGCGCGCCAGCTTCCCGCGCGTACCGCACTACTGCTCGGGCTGCCCGCACAACACCTCTACCCAGGTGCCGGAAGGCTCGCGGGCGCTGGCCGGCATCGGTTGCCACTACATGGTGACCTGGATGGACCGCAGCACCGACACCTTCACTCACATGGGCGGCGAAGGCGTGACCTGGGCCGGGCAGGCGCCGTTCACCGACACCCCGCACGTATTCCAGAATCTGGGCGACGGCACCTATTTCCACAGCGGCTCGCTGGCGATCCGCCAGGCGGTCGCCGCCGGCGTCAACATCACCTACAAGATCCTCTACAACGACGCGGTGGCGATGACCGGCGGCCAGCCGGTGGACGGCCCGCTGAGCGTGCCCGACATCGCAAAGCAGATGCGCGCCGAAGGCATCCACACCATCGTGGTGCTGTCGGACAACATCGGCAAGTGGACCGGCCAGCGCGAGCACTTCCCCAGCGACGTCGAGTTCCACGACCGCAGCGAGCTGGATGAGGTGCAGAAGCGCCTGCGCGAGGTGAAGGGTGTTTCGATCCTGATCTACGAACAGACCTGCGCCACCGAGAAGCGCCGCCGCCGCAAGCGCGGCAAGCTGGAAGATCCGCAGAAGCGCGTGCTGATCAATTCGCTGGTCTGCGAAGGCTGCGGTGACTGCGGCAAGAAGAGCTTCTGCGTGTCGGTGCTACCGAAGGAAACCGAGTTCGGGCGCAAGCGCGAGATCGATCAGTCCAACTGCAACAAGGACTATTCCTGCGTGAACGGTTTCTGCCCGAGCTTCGTCACCGTGCACGGTGGCCAGCCGCGCAAGGGCAGCAAGCGCGATGCTTCCACCCTGCTGGACAACCTGCCGGCACCGGCCATCCGCGGCACCCTCGAACAGCCCTGGAACATCCTGATCACCGGCGTCGGCGGTACCGGCGTGGTGACCATCGGCGCGCTGCTGGGCATGGCCGGCCACCTGGAAGGCAAGGGTGCGACCGTGCTCGACCAGACCGGCCTGGCACAGAAGGGCGGCGCGGTGACCACGCACATCCGCATCGCCCGTCGTCCCGAAGACATCCACGCCGTGCGCATCGCCGCCGGTGAGGCTGACCTGGTGGTGGGCTGCGACATGGTGGTGGTCAACGACTACTGGGCCCTGTCGAAGGTGCGTGCCGGCCGTTCGCAGGTGGTGCTGAACACCTACGAAGCGATGCCCGGTACCTTCACCACCCGCCCGGACATGCAGTTCCCCGCCGCCGACATCGTGGCCGGTGTGCGCGTGGCGCTGGGCGGCCAGGAGCCGTTGCTGCTGGATGCCACCCAGCTGGCCACCGCGCTGCTGGGCGATGCGATCGCCGCCAACCTGTTCATCCTCGGCTATGCGTGGCAGCAGGGCCTGGTGCCGCTGTCGTTCGAGTCGCTGATGCGCGCCATCGAACTCAACGGTGCGGCCGTGGCGATGAACCAGCAGGCCTTCGCCTGGGGCCGCCTGGCCGTGGTCGACCCGCAGGCCGTGCAGCAGGCCGCCGGCCTGGTGCGCAACCGCCACACCGATACCGAATCCACCCCGGGCCCGCTGCACCCGCTGCCGCCGGGCGAGTGGGAGGGCAACGAATGGGGCGCCACCGCCGCACCGCGCAACACCGGCGACGAACGCGAACTGCGTGGCCTGCCCTCGCACGGTGGCGACGTGGCATTCCTGCCGCTGGACGATGCACGCCTGTCGCGCTCGCTGGATGAAATGATCGAGCGCCGCGCCGCGTTCCTGGTCGAGTACCAGGACGCTGCCTACGCCAACCGCTACCGCAGCCTGGTCGAGCGCGTGCGCGCCGCCGAAGCCGACCGCATCGGCGGTTCCACCGCGCTGACCGAGACCGTAGCCCGTTACCTGTTCAAGCTGATGGCCTACAAGGACGAGTACGAAGTGGCCCGCCTGTATACCAGTGGCGACTTCCAGCGCCGCCTGCAGCAGCAGTTCGAGGGCGATTACCAGCTGCGCTTCCACCTGGCACCGCCGCTGTTCGCCAGGAAGGACGAGCAGGGCCGGTTGCTGAAGAAGGAATACGGCCCGTGGATGTTCAAGGCCTTCGGCCTGCTGGCCAAGCTGAAGTTCCTTCGCGGCGGCCGGCTTGATGTGTTCGGCCGCACCGAGGAACGCCGCATGGAGCGCAAGCTGATCGGCGATTACGAGGCCACCGTGCAGCTGCTGCTGGACGGCCTGGATGACGACCGCCTGGCGCTGGCGGTGGAAATCGCCAGCGTGCCCGAGCACATCCGCGGCTTCGGCCACGTCAAGGAAGCGCATTTCGAGCAGGCCAAGGCGCGCGAAGCCGCCCTGCTGGCGCAGTGGCGGAACCCAAAGGCGCTGCACATCGTGCAGGTGGCTTGAGCACCGCTGACGGCACGAAAGCAACCTATTGATTGCATATTGAGATAGCAATCGATAGGTTGCCTCCAGCGAAGGAAAGAGATAGGTTGCTTGTCGTAATGCAACCTATCCTTTGCGTACACGCTCGCGTACGGTCACTTTCTAGGGGACTGCCGATATGGACAGGCCGCTGCACACGGTGAGGACACCTCAACAACTGGCACCGCTGATGCGTGCGTTCAGGCGCCAGGCGGGCCTGAGCCAGGCGCAGTTGGCGGCCCAGCTCGGCATAAGCCGCCAGGCAGTAGGCGCATTGGAGCGCGACCCGGCATCGGCAAGCTTCGAACGGCTGATGCGGGTCTGGGCAGTGCTGGGTCTGGAAGTCAGATTGCAGCAGCGAAGCCGCCCGGAGACAACGTCAACGTTGGAGTGGTGAGCCATGGGTACGCTGCGGGTCTGGATGAATGGTGTCGAGGTCGCGCTCTGGGATGATGTCCGGAGCGGCTCTTCCCGGCTTTCGTACGTCGACTCGTGGATCAGCTCCGCCCAGTCCCGGCCGTTGTCACTCTCACTGCCCCTGCTCCCGGAGGGTGAGAGCCATCGGGGCGATGTCGTCAACAACTACTTCGACAACCTTCTTCCCGACAACGCCGTCATCCGCAACCGGATCCGCGACAGGTTCTCCACGCGCAGCAGCGACACATTCGATCTTCTCGAAGCCATTGGCCGGGATTGCGTCGGCGCAGTGCAACTGCTGCCGCTTTCGCATACACCGGGGGACATCCAGCAGATTACGTGCGAAGCGTTGGACGAATCAGGCGTCGCTGCGATCCTGCGTCAGGTGACGGCAGGGAATCTACCTGGCGCACCCACCAGTGATGATGCGTTCCGCATATCCATCGCCGGTGCGCAGGAGAAGACGGGACTTCTGCTGCATGCTGGCCAGTGGTGCATTCCTACCGGCAGTACCCCATCCACCCATATCTTCAAGCTGCCGCTTGGCATTGTGGGCAACATGCGGGCGGACATGCACCAATCCGTCGAGAACGAATGGCTGTGCATGCAACTGCTTTCCGCCTTTGGAATCCCCGTTGCGAATACGCAGATGGGACGCTTCAAGGACGAACGCGCGCTTATTGTGGAGCGATTCGACCGCCGCCTTTCTGCGGATCGCCGGTGGTGGCTGCGGCTGCCGCAGGAAGACATGTGCCAGGTCTTCGGTCTGCCCGCTGCCAGGAAGTATGAATCCGATGGCGGCCCAGGCATCGTGACCATCATGGATCTGCTTCGACAATCCGAGGATTTCGAGGATCGGGCGACCTTCTTCAAGACGCAGATTCTTTTCTGGATGTTGGCTGCAACCGATGGACATGCCAAGAACTTCAGTGTTTACCTCGAAGCCGGTGGACGCTTCCGCCTGACACCCGTCTACGACGTATTGTCGGTGCATCCCATCCTGGGTAGGGGGCCAAACCAGCTCGACCCGCGGAATGCACAGCTCGCCATGTCCGTCCAGGGCAAGAACCGCCACCGGAAGCTGCACCTTGTGCGACGACGCCATTGGAACGAAACCGCACGCGCCTGTGGTGTCGCTGATGGTGCGGAGCCGTGGATCGAAGCGCTGATCGCAGCCGTCGAACCCGCCATCGAGCAGGTCACGCGTCAGCTCCCAAGTGATTTCCCCGTAAACGTGTCCGAACCCATTTTCAACGGGCTGCGCGCTGCGGCGGCACGCCTTTCCAGCATGTCGCCGGACGCCTGATCACCCCAGCCGCCACAGCAGCAACCGGTTGTTGGCCGGCATCGCCACATCACCCAGGCGGGTGAAGCCGTTGTCCGCCGCCAGCGCCTGCACCGCTTCCACATCGCGGATGCCGCTGCGTGGATCACGCGCCTTCAGCCAGGCATCGAACTGCGCGTTGCTGTCGCTGGTGTAGCGACCGCCGTAGTTGAACGGGCCGTACACCGCCAGCAGCGCACCATGCCGCAGCACCGACGGCAGCGCGGCGAACAGCGCCTGCACATGCTCCCAGCCCATGATGTGCAACGTGTTGGCACTGAATGCGGCATCGAACGTGCTGCCCTCGGGCAACGACAGGCCCGACGCCGGAGGTAGTTCCACCTGCAGTGCCACCGGCGGCAGCAGATTGAGCAGCGCGGCCTCCGCACGCCAGGCCTCGATGCCGGGCAGATGGTCCGGATGATCGCTGGGCTGCCAGCGCAGCCAGGGCCAGCGCTCGGCGAAGAACGCCGCGTGCTGGCCGGTGCCACTGCCGATCTCCAGCACCCGATGGCGGTCGCCCATCCACGGGTCGAGTGCGGTGGCGATGGGTTCGCGGTTGCGCTCGCAGGCTTCTGAATACGGCTTGCTCGACATCAGGGACGGTGTCCAGGCGGGGTCGGCCCCATTGTGCACGAGGGGGTGTCTGCAGGGCTTGCAGCCCTGCACCCGCAGGAGCCGGAGCAACAGCAACAGCCAAAGCAACTGCAACAGCGGGCTTCCTGGGGGATGGCGGGGTGGGTCCGGTTGCGGGGGACGCCGTGAATCCCCCTCCGGGGTCCGGCCCAGCCGCTGGCGGCTGTGCGTTCGGGCGCTTGCGAAGCGGTGCTTCGCAAGCAAAGCGCCCTCACCCATGGAGGCTCGGTCGCGCCATCCATGGCGCTCACGCCCCCGCAACCGGACCCACCCCGCCTTCGACAGTTTTCAGCGGTCTGTCGGAACGGCTCTTGGGGTCAGATCCGTTTTCCGCAGGAGAACGGCTCTGACCCCGGATACATTTCGATATCTGACAGACGTGTCGACCAAGGTCGACACCTACCAACAGCCGAGTGAACCTGTCGAAGGTGGGGCGGTGTCGGATTGCGGGGTGTCAGCCGCATGGATGCGGCTGCCAAGCCTACAGGGACGTACTTGCGGCGTCCCCGCAGTCCGACACCGCCCCACCAACCCACGGAATGCCGCTCTGGCTTTGGCCGTTGCCGTTGCATTGAGCAGGTGCAGGGCGCAGCCCTGCCGAAACCCACCCAACCATGACTGCAGTCACTTGCCCGGACGCGCCGCGCTGGCGAAAGTCGAGGAGTTGACGTGATCGGTCCGGCCCGTTGCCAACCGCACGCAAGCGAGAGAGAGAAACGCTGTGCAACGACGTGAGTTCCTGGCTTTTTCCGGTCTGGGCCTGGCGGGCCTGCTGCTGCCGCATTCCCGTGCCATCGCCGCCGAGCAGCTGCTCGCCCCGGTCGATACCGCCCAGCGCAGACGCCTGGCGGACGTTGCGCTCGCCGCCGCACGCAACGCCAAGGCCAGCTACTGCGACGTGCGCATCGGCCGCTATCTCAACCAGTCGGTCATCACCCGCGAGCACCAGGTCGGCAATGTGACCAACCGCGAATCGTCCGGTGTCGGCGTGCGGGTGATCGTCAACGGCGCCTGGGGCTTTGCCGCTACCCACCAGCAGACCGAGGCTGCCGTGCGCGCGGCGGTCGAGCAGGCCGCAGCGATCGCCCGCGCCAACGCCGGCATCCAGACCCGGCCGGTGCAGCTGGCACCGACGCCGTCGGTGGGCGAGGTGCACTGGCAGACCCCGGTGCGCAGGAACGCGATGGCGGTGCCGATCCAGGACAAGGTCGAGCTGTTGCTGGCACTCAACGCCGCCGCGCTGAATGCGGGCGCCGACTACATCAATTCCACCCTGTTCCTGGTCAATGAACAGAAGTACTTCGCCTCCAGCGACGGCTCGTTCATCGACCAGGACATCCATCGCATCTGGCTGCCGTTCACTGCCACCGCCATCGACAAGGCCAGCGGCAGGTTCCGCACTCGTGCCGGCCTGTCCTCGCCGATGGGCATGGGCTACGAGTTCCTTGATGGCGATGCGCGCGGCAAGGTGCAGCTGCCCGGTGGCATCACCGCCTACCGCGATTCCTACGACCCGGTCGAGGACGCCATCGCCGCCGCCCGCCACGCGCGCGAGAAGCTGAAGGCGCCGTCGGTGAAGCCGGGCAAGTACGACCTGGTGCTGGACCCGTCCAACCTGTTCCTGACCATCCACGAGAACGTTGGCCACCCGCTGGAGCTGGACCGCGTGCTCGGCTACGAAGCCAACTACGCCGGCACCAGCTTCGCCACGCTGGACAAGCGCGATGCCGGTTTCCGCTGGGGCAGCGACATCGTCACCTTCTTCGCCGACAAGATCCAACCGGGCAGCCTCGGTGCGGTCGGCTACGACGACGAAGGCGTGAAGACCCAGCGCTGGGACCTGGTGCGCGACGGCATCCTGGTCGATTACCAGGCCACCCGCGATGAGGCCCACATCCTCGGCCGCGATGCCTCGCATGGCTGCAGTTACGCCGATTCCTGGTCCAGCGTGCAGTTCCAGCGCATGGCCAATGTCTCGCTGGCGCCGGGCAAAAAGCCGCTCAGCGTCGAAGACATGATCAAGGACGTGGAGAACGGCATCTACATCCACGGCCGTGGGTCGTATTCGATCGACCAGCAGCGCTACAACGCGCAGTTCGGCGGCCAGCTGTACTACCAGATCAAGGACGGAAAGATCGCCGGCATGGTCGAGGATGCGGCCTACCAGATCCGTACGCCGGAATTCTGGAATGCCTGCACTGCGATCTGCGACGAGCGTGACTTCCGCCTGGGCGGTTCGTTCTTCGACGGCAAGGGCCAGCCCGGCCAGGTCTCGGCGGTCTCGCACGGTTCGTCCACCACCCGCTTCAACGGCATCAACATCATCAACACCGCGCGCAGTCTCGGCGCTTGAGCCACCCATCCTTCGACATGGAGAGCAGCCTTGCAAAGACGTGACTTCCTGGCCCTGACCGGGCTTACCGCGGGCGGGCTGATCGTGCCTTCCTTCTTCGGCAAGGCGATTGCCGCCGAACAACTGCAGAGCACGCTGGACCTGGGGCTGAAGAAGCGCCTGGCCGATGCGGCGCTGGCCGCTGCCCGCCAGGCCGGTGCCACCTACTGCGACGTGCGCATCGGCCGCTACCTGCGGCAGTTCGTGATCACCCGCGAGGACAAGGTGCAGAACGTGGTGAACACCGAGTCCACCGGCGTGGGCATCCGCGTGATCGTCAACGGTGCCTGGGGCTTCGCCGCCACCAATGCGCTGGGTACGGCCGATGTAGCCAAGGCCGCGCAGCAGGCCGCAGCAATCGCCAAGGCCAATGCCGGCGTGCAGACCGCACCGGTACAGCTGGCCAAGGCGCCGGGCGTGGGTGAGGTGAGCTGGCGCACGCCTATCCGCAAGAATGCGATGGAAGTGCCGATCAAGGACAAGGTCGGCCTGCTGCTGGACGTCAACGCTGCGGCGATGGGCGCCGGTGCCAGCTTCGTCAACTCGATGCTGTTCCTGGTCAACGAGCAGAAGTACTTCGCCTCCACCGATGGTTCCTATATCGACCAGGACGTGCACCGCATCTGGGCACCGATGACGATCACCGCCATCGACAAGTCCAGCGGCAAGTTCCGTACCCGCGAAGGCCTGTCCTCGCCGATGGGCCTGGGCTACGAGTATCTGGACGGCGCGGCTGCCGGCAAGGTGGTCAGCCCGAATGGCGTGGTCAACTACAGCTCTTCCTACAACATGAAGGAAGATGCCATCGCCGCCGCCAAGCAGGCGCAGGAAAAGCTGAAGGCCCCGTCGGTAAAGCCGGGCAAGTACGATCTGGTGCTCGACCCGTCGCACACCTGGCTGACCATCCATGAGTCGATCGGCCACCCGCTGGAGCTGGACCGCGTGCTCGGCTACGAAGCCAACTACGCCGGCACCAGCTTCGCCACCCTGGACAAGCGCGAACAGCATTTCCAGTACGGCAGCGAGCTGGTCAACATCTTCGCCGACAAGACCCAGCCGGGCAGCCTCGGTGCGGTGGCGTACGACGATGAAGGCGTGAAGTGCAAGCGCTGGGACCTGATCAGCAACGGCAAGCTGGTGGATTACCAGACCATCCGCGACCAGGCCCACATCCTCGGCAAGACCGAGTCCGACGGCTGCTGCTACGCCGACTCGTGGTCCAGCGTGCAGTTCCAGCGCATGGCCAACGTGTCGATGGCACCGGGCAAGAAGCCGCTGAGCGTGCCGGACCTGATCAAGGACGTGGAGAACGGCATCTACATCATCGGTGATGGTTCGTTCTCGATCGACCAGCAGCGCTACAACGCGCAGTTCGGTGGCCAGCTGTTCTACGAGATCAAGAACGGCCAGATCACCCGCATGCTGGAAGACGTGGCCTACCAGATCCGCACGCCGGAGTTCTGGAATGCCTGCACCGCCGTGGCCGACGAGCGCGACTACCGCCTGGGCGGTTCGTTCTTCGACGGCAAGGGCCAGCCGGGCCAGGTCTCGGCGGTCTCGCACGGTTCGTCCACCGCGCGCTTCAACGGCATCAACGTCATCAACACCGCACGCAGCCTCGGCTGATCGGTCAGGAGCCCTTACACCATGAGTATCTTCACCGAAGCCCAGGCCAAGGCCATCCTCGACAAGGTCATCGCCCTGTCCAAGGCCGACGAATGCACCGCCGTGCTGGCCGGCGCGATCAGCGGCAACATCCGTTTCGCGCTGAACAATGTCTCCACCAGCGGCATCGTCGACAACACCGAGCTGGCGGTCACCGTCGCCTTCGGCAAGCGCGTGGGTACCGCCTCGATCAACGAGTTCGACGATGCCGCGCTGGAACGCGTGGTACGCCGCGCCGAAGACCTGGCGCGCCTGGCGCCGGAGAACCCGGAGTTCATGCCGGCCATCGGCAAGCAGAGCTATCGCGCCAGCCCGACCTTCAGCGAATCCACCGCTGCGATCGATCCAGCCTTCCGCGCCAAGGTCGCCGCCGATTCGATCGCCCCGTGCCGTGGCCACGGCCTGATCGCCGCCGGCTTCCTCGAAGACGGCCAGGGCTTCCAGGCCACCGCCAACAGCAACGGCAACTTCGCCTACCAGCGCACCACCAACTTCGATTACACCTGCACCGTGCGTACCGAAGATGGCCGCGGTTCGGGCTGGGTCGGCCGCAACCTGAAGGATGCCGCCGACTTCAAGGCCGACCAGGACATCCGCATCGCCATGCGCAAGGCCACCGAATCGGCCGAAGCCAAAGCGCTGGAGCCGGGCAAGTACACGGTGATCCTGGAACCGGCCGCGGCCGCGGGCCTGATCAGCTTCATGATGAACTTCTTCAGCGCACGCTCGGCCGATGAAGGCCGCAGCTTCCTGTCGAAGAAAGGCGGTGGCAACAAACTGGGCGAGCAGGTCTACGACCCGCGCGTGACCATGATTGCCGATCCGTGGCATCCGGACGCACCGGTGCTGCCGTGGGACGGCGAAGGCATGCCACGCGAGCGCATGGCCATCATCGAGAACGGCAAGATCGCCAACCTGGACTACTCGCGCTTCTGGGCGCAGAAGCAGGGCAAGACCGCCAAGGCAACGCCGGGCAACCTGCTGATGAGCGGTGGCGACAAGAGCACCGCCGAGCTGGTGCGCGGCACCCAGAAGGGCATCCTGGTCACCCGTACCTGGTACATCCGCATGGTCGATCCGCAGACCGTGCTGCTGACCGGCCTCACCCGCGACGGCACCTTCTACATCGAGAACGGCCAGATCAAGCACCCGGTGAAGAACTTCCGCTTCAACGAATCGCCGGTGATCATGCTCAACAACATCGAAGAGCTGGGCAAGCCGGTGCGCGTGGCCGGTGACGAATCCAGCTACGTGATGATGATCCCGCCGATGAAGCTGCGCGATTTCACCTTCACCTCGCTGTCCGACGCGGTCTGATGGATCGCCGGGCCTGCCTGCGCTGGTTGGCCGCTGCCGCTTCGGCGGCGGCGCTGCCGGCCTTGGCGCAGTCAGGCCCGCGCAGTTCGCGCTACGACTTCTGGTTCACCCGCCTGCAGTACGACTCCGGCGATTGGGACGTGGACGCGCGCATGCCGTCCAACCTGATCACCTCGCTGATCGACTACACCTCGCTGCGCGTGGACCCGCAGGAACACGTGGTGGCGCTGGCCGACCCGCGCATGCTGGAAGCGCCGTTCTGCTACCTGGCCGGGCACACGCTGGTGGAGTTCAACGCCGCCGAGCGGCAGAACTTCGTGCGCTATGTGCGCAATGGCGGCTTCGTCTTCGTCGACGACTGCAACCACGATATCGACGGCCTGTTCGCCACCTCGTTCGAGGCACAGATGGGTCGCCTGTTTGGTCCCAAGGCACTGCAGAAGCTGCCCAACAGCCACCCGCTGTACCGCAGCTTCTTCCGCTTCCCCGATGGCCCGCCCGCCACCAGCTTCGAACTCAACGGCTGGGGCGACGACCTGGTGCACGACTATCTGAAGGGCATCGAGGTCGATGGCCGCCTGGGCCTGCTCTACAGCAACAAGGACTACGGCTGCGAGTGGGACTACGACTGGCGCAACAAGCGCTTCCTGGCCGAAGACAACACCCGCTTCGGCGTCAACATCGTGATGTACGCGTTGAACAATTGATAGGACCTGCACGCCCATGACCACCGCTGACCTCGACTCCCTGCTGCCGCGCCTGCACGATCTGCGCGCTGCGCTCGCACGCGCGGTGGTGGGCCAGAACACCGTGGTCGAACAGCTGCTGATCGGCCTGCTGGCCGGCGGACACTGCCTGCTGGAAGGTGCGCCCGGGCTCGGCAAGACCCTGCTGGTGCGCTCGCTGGGGCAGGCGCTGGAACTGCAGTTCCGGCGCGTGCAGTTCACCCCGGACCTGATGCCCAGCGACATCCTCGGCACCGAGCTGCTGGAGGAAGACCACGGCACCGGCCATCGCCACTTCCGTTTCCAGCAGGGCCCGATCTTCACCCACCTGCTGCTGGCCGACGAACTCAACCGCACCCCGCCCAAGACCCAGGCCGCGCTGCTGGAAGCGATGCAGGAACGCACGGTCAGCTACGCCGGCACCACGTATGCACTGCCTGCACCGTTCTTCGTGCTGGCCACGCAGAACCCGATCGAGCAGGCCGGCACCTACCCGCTGCCGGAAGCACAGCTGGATCGTTTCCTGCTGCACGTGCTGGTGGATTACCCCAGCGAAGACGAGGAACGGCAGATCCTGGAACAGACCACCGGCGGTGCCACCGACGCTGTGCCGAAGGTGATGGATGCCGAAGCGGTGATCGCGCTGCAGGCCGCAGTACGCCAGGTGCATGTCAGCCCTGATGTGCTGGCCTGGATCACCCGCCTGGTGCGCGCCAGCCGCCCAGGCGAAGGCGCACCCGCGGCGATCAACCAGTGGGTGAAGTGGGGTGCGGGCCCGCGCGCCGGGCAGTCGCTGGTGCTGGCGGCGAAGGCACGCGCACTGCTGCAGGGCCGCTTCGCCGCCACCCGCGAGGATGTGCAGGCACTGGCCGCACCGGTGATGCGCCATCGCCTGCTGCTGTCGTTCGCCGCCGAGGCCGAGCAGAAGCGTGCCGACGACGTGGTCGCCGCCCTGCTGCAGGCCGTGCCGTTCCCGGGTTGAGCCACGCGTGAACGCAGGTGCCCCGCTGACGTTGCCACCGGAACTGCGTGCGCGCCTGCGCCTGCTGCGGTTGCGGCCGCGCCTGGCCAGTGGCGCAAGCGGCATCGGCCAGCACGCCAGCCGCAGCCGCGGTGCCGGCCTCGAATTCGCCCAGTACCGGGCCTACGAGCCGGGCGACGAACTGCGCCAGATCGACTGGAAGCTGTACGCCCGCTCGGATCGCTTCTTCGTGCGCGAATCCGAACGCGAAAGCCCGATCACGGTCTGGCTGCTGCTCGATGCCACCGCCTCCGCCGGCCAGGCCGATCGCGCGGTACCGCAGCGCACGCGCCTGGATCATATGCGCGGCGTGGCCGCGTGCGTGGTGGAGCTGGCCCTGCAGCAGGGCGACCGTTTCGGCCTGCTGGCGATCAATGGCGATGGACTGCAGCTGGTGCCCGCAGCGAACGGCGCACGCCAGCGTGATCGCGTGCATCTGCAACTTAATGCGCTGCAGGCGCGCGGTGGCTGGCCTGCGGCCGATCGCCTGCGCCCGCTGTGGGAGCGCGTGCGTCCGGGCGACCTGCTGCTGGCAGTTGGCGACGGCTTCGACGAAGCCTGCATCGCGCTGCTGGAACAACTGGCCAGCGCGCGCCGCGAAGTGGCCCTGCTGCAGATCCTGACTGCCGACGAACGCGACTTCCCGTTCGATGCCGGCCACCGCTTCCGCGATCCGGAAACCGGCGAGGAACTGCTGGGCGATGGCGCGGCGATCCGCGCCGACTACCTGCAACGCTTCGCCGTCGCACGTACCGCATTGCAGTCGCGGCTGCAGGCCAGCGGGATTGCCAGCGCAGCCGGCTGGCTCGACCAGCCGCTGGACCAGCCGCTGCAGGCGCTGTTCGGCCGTGGGGGCGATGCATGACCCTGCTGTTCCCGCTGGGGCTGGCAGCGCTGGCCGCGTGGCTGCTGCCGCTGCTGATTCACCTCGCCCGCCGCCATCCGTATACGCCGCTGGATTTTGCCGCGCTGCGCTGGCTGCGCGCGCAGATCCGGCCGCGCCAGCGCATCCGCTTCGATGACTGGCCGTTGCTGCTGGTGCGCCTGCTGTTGCTGGCCGCGCTGGCCTTGTTGCTGGCACGGCCTGCGTTGACCGGTCCCGCTCCGACCCCCAGTGCGTGGACGGTGGTGGCCCCAGGACTGGATGCCACGGCGCTGCGTGGCACGGCCAAGGATGGCAACTGGCATTGGCTGGCACCCGGCTTCCCGGCCATTGATCAGGCGCCCGCCGCAGCCAGCGCATCCCTGCCCAGCCTGCTGCGCGAACTGGACACGCAGCTGCCCGTTGGCACCGCATTGACCGTGCACGTTCCCGATCCCCTGCCCGGCCTGGATGGCGCCCGCCTGCAGCTGTCGCGTGAGGTGCAATGGCACACGCAGCCGATGCCGGTCACTGCGCAACCGCGTGCCGCAACGTCGCCGCGCCTGCGCGTGCACAGCGATGCTTCGGCCGCTGCCCAGCACTGGTTGAATGCACTGCAGCGCGCATGGGGCGTGCAGGCGCCGCTCGCTCCTCTGGTGGCGGATGCCCTGCCCGAACGCGGCGAGGTCGGCGTATGGAGCCGCAACGACGCACTGCCGGCGAACTGGCAGGCCTGGCTGCGCGACGGCGGCAGTGTGCTGATCGCCGCCAAGCCCGCCACGGAAGCCCAGGTCCTGCTGCGCAGCGCCGAAGGCGTGCCGCTGTTGTGGCAGCAACGTGTCGGCCTTGGCCGCCTGCTGTTACTACCGGGTGATTGGGATGCCGCCAGCAACACCGCGCTGCGCGATCCACAGCTGCCGCGTTCCCTGCTGCTGGCCCTGCAGCCGCCGCCGTCGCCACGCGTGGGCGATGCACAGGACCAGGCGCCGCGCCAGATTGCACTGCCCGCCGCAGCGTCGCCGGTGCGTGAGCCCACGGCGTGGCTTCTGCTGGCAATCGTGCTGTTGTTCGCACTGGAACGCTGGATGGCCAGCAGCGCGCGGCGCAGGGCGATCGCATGAAGACGCTGCAGCATGCCTGGCAACGTGCGCGTCGTCGCCGCGCCGCCATCACCCTGCTGCTGGGCCTGCCGTGGGCGCTGGCTGCGACGGCGCTCGCACTGCGGCTGTCCGGTTTCGATATCGCCTGCGTGGTCGCCACGGTCAGCCTGCTCGCCTGCGCGGCCTTCGCCACTGCAAGTGCCCGCCAGCTGGACCGCCAGTGGCTGCAGCGCCAACTCGATGGCAGCGGTACGAGCGAAGACAGCGCCGATCTGCTGTTCGCCGACGCCACCACGCTCAATCCGCTGCAGCAGCGCCAGCGTGTGCATGTGCTGGCCACGCTTGAACGCGCGATGCCGGAGCTGCGTCCGCGTTGGCCGCACCTGGCGGTGATGCTGTGCTGGATCGGTGGCTTGGCCGTTGCCCTGCTCGCGTTCGGCTGGCCGCGTTCGAACCCAGACCCGGCAGCCGTTCATTCCGCCACGACCGGCAGCACGGCGTCCGCAGGCCCGCTGCAACTGCAGTCCAGTCGCCTGCGCATCGACGCACCGGCTTACACCGGGCAAGCCACGCTGACGCAGAGCACGCTGGATGCAAAGGTCGCCGCCGACAGCCGGCTGTCGTGGTCGTTGCGCTTCGACCACGCACCGGCCAAGGCATGGCTGCAGTTCCACGATGGTCGACGGCTGCCGCTGAGCGAGCGCGATGGGCAGTGGCAGGCACAGGATGTGGCGCGCACGCCGGTGCTGTACCGCGTGGTGAGCGAACCGGCGCTGGCCGAAACCCGCCTGTACCGGCTGGATGTTGTGGCCGACCGCGCGCCCAGCGTGCGCGTGCTGGAGCCGGCCGCCAGCCTGGTGCTGGGCACGCCCGGGCAACGGCAATGGGCGCTGCGCTTCGAGGCCAGCGACGATTACGGTGTCGCGGCGCAGGCAACGCTGTCGATCACCACCACCCAGGGCAGCGGTGAGAACATCACCTTCGTGAAGCGCAGCGTCACGCTTGCCGGCAGCGGCGAAGCCACCGCGCGGCGTTTCGCCCATACCCTTGATCTTGCTGCGCTGGGCGCACAGCCCGGCAACGATGTCATCGCCCAGCTGGAAGTGCGCGACAACCATGCGCCCACGCCGCAGACCGGACGCAGCAGCAGCGTGATCCTGCGCCTGCCCAGCGCCGAAGTCGCACTCGGTGCAGAGCTGGAAGGCCGCATCAAGAAGACCCTGCCGGCCTACTTCCGCAGCCAGAGGCAGATCATCATTGATGCCGAAGCGCTGATCCGGCAGCGCCGCACTCTCGCCGCCGAGGACTTCGTGAAGCGCAGCGATGCGATCGGCGTCGACCAGCGCATCCTGCGCCTGCGCTACGGCCAGTTCCTGGGTGAGGAAAGCGAAGGTGCGCCGAAGCCACCGCCGACCAGCGACCTGCCCACCAGCGATACGCCCGCCGCAGACGACCACGATCACGACGACGATCACGACCATGGCGCCGAGGCCGGAGCGCACGATGAGCATGGCCACGATCACGGCGGCAAGGCGTCCAATGCCGATACGCCACCGGTGTTCGGCAGCGCCACCGACGTGCTCTCGGAATACGGACACACCCATGACCACGCCGAGGCGGCCACCCTGCTCGATCCGCAGACCCGCGCCACGTTGAAGGCCGCGCTGGACCAGATGTGGTCGGCCGAAGGCGAGCTGCGCCAGGGCCGTCCGGAGCAGGCATTGCCCTTCGCCTACAAGGCATTGGGCTTCATCAAGCGGGTGCAGCAGGCCGAACGCATCTATCTGGCACGTGTCGGACCGGAGCTGCCACCGATCGATGAAGGCCGCCGCCTCGGCGGTGACCGTGCCGGGCTGGCCAGTCGTGAACTGCCGCTGGCCGCCCGCACCCCGCCCGATCCGGCCATCGTCGAAGCCTGGCAGCGTCTCGGCGACGACACCGGCGCGCCGGATCTGGATGCGCTCGCGACCTGGCAGCAGCGCAACGCGGCCTACCTGCCCGATGCACTCGATCTGGCTGCGGCCATCGAGCAGCTGCGCATCGAGCCCGGTTGCCAAGACTGTCGCCAGCGCCTGCGCGCACAGTTGTGGCGGGCGCTGCAGCGTCCGCTGCCGCAGGCGATGCGGCGCAGTGCCGCCGATGCGATGGGCCAGCGCTACCTCGACGCGCTGGAGGCGCAGCCATGAACGCCTCCGCTGTGAACCTGTGGATTGCGCTGGCACTCGCCCTGATCGTGGTCATCGCCAGCGTGCGCCAGCTGCGTGGAAACACCGCGCACCCTGGCCGCCGGTGGATCGTGATCGCACTGCAGATCATCGTCGCCGCGCTGCTGTATTTCTGCCTGGTACCGCCCACCCGCCAGCAACCCGCAGGCGGGCTGGTCGTGCTGGGAACCGATGCCGGCAAGGCCGGCGCGCTCCCGGCCAGCGAAGGCCCGCTGTTGCTTTTGCCCGAAGCTGCCGATGTTCCCGGCGCACAGCGCGTTCCCGACCTGGCCACCGCGCTGCGCCAGCATCCGGCGTCCACACTGACACTGGTCGGTGCGGGCCTGACCGCACGTGACCGTGACGCGCTGCTGCCACCGGATGTACGTTGGCAGGCCGCACCGGAGCCGCGCGGCTGGATCGCACTGCAACCACCGGCCGATGTCGCTCCCGGTGCTCGTTTTGACGTCCAGGCACAGGCGCGTGGCGCGGCCAAAGCGAAAGCAGAGCTGCTTGACCCCGCCGACAGCGTGGTTGATCGCACGGACGTTGCCGAGGACGGGCGCGTGAAGCTCAGCGGCATCGCCCGCGCCGAGGGCCGCAGCGTGTTCCAGCTGCGCCTGCTCGATGCCGACGGCCATGTGGTGGACAGCGTACCGGTACCGCAGCAGACCCTGCCGGCCGCACCGCTGCGCCTGCTGGTGCGCGCCAGTGCGCCGGGTCCAGAGCTGAAGTACCTGCGGCGTTGGGCGGCCGATGCCGGCATCCGTGTGCAGGTGCAGGCGGATACTGGGGCCGGACTCAGCGTCGGTGATGGCGCGGTGTCGATCGATGCAGCATCGCTCACGCACAGCGATCTGCTGCTGCTGGACGAGCGCAGCCTGGCCGCATTGAGTGCCGGCCAGCTGGCCGCCGTGCGGCAGGCGTTGCGCGAGGGACTGGGCGTGCTGGTACGCGGTGCGGGCGCACCTTCGGCCAGCGCGCGCCAGCGCCTCCGCGATCTGGGCCTGCCAGTGCAAGGCGATGGCAGCAGCCACGCCCTCGAACTTCCCGGCGACGGCGACAGCGCGGTCCTCGCCGCACGACGTGGCCCGCTCGCCGCGGGTACGCTGCCGACCGGCTACGGCGAAGAGGCTGACCGCAGCTCGCACAATGCTCCCCTGCCTGCGCTGGAAGCACTCGCGCTGCAGGCACCGGGCAGCACCGCCCTGCTGCAGGCTGGCACGGGCAAGGCTGTCGGTGGCTGGCGCGCTGCCGGCAAGGGCCGCATCGGCCTGCTGCCGCTGACCGACAGCTGGCGCTGGGTACTGGCCGGGCGCGACGACCGCCACGGCGAACTGTGGAGCGGCGTGGTGGCCACGCTGGCACGTGCACAGGGCAGCGCTGATGCGCTGTGGTCACCGCAACCGATCGGCTGGGCAGGCGAACGACAGACGCTGTGCGGTGTGCAGGCGCCGCTGCAGGTCTTCAACAGGCGTGGCGACGATGTACCCCTGATCGTCGATGGCGCGACGTCGGCGCTGCGCTGCGCTGGCTGGTGGCCCCGCGAACCGGGCTGGCAGCGCCTGCAGCACGGCGACATCGTTGTCTGGCGCTATGTGTTCGATCCGAAGGATGCACCGACGCTGCATCGGCAGGCGATGATCGATGCGACCACGCGTGCACTGGCTGCCAGCACGCCGGCAGACGCGTCAGTGATGCAACCCGTGGCAGGCCCACGCTGGCCGTGGTGGCTGGCGTTCGTGTTGTGCGCATCGCTGCTGTGGTGGCTGGAACGGCGACGCTGAAGCCGGGGATTGATCCCGGGGTCGGATCCCTCCGATTGCCCTGGTAGATGCCAACCTTGGTTGGCGCCTTTCCGCGGGGTCAACGCGAACCGGCGCGCCGGTACACGCCGTTGAAGCGCACGTTCATGCCACCGCATTCGCTGTTGTCGGCCACGATCAGCACCTCCCCCAGCGAATGCACGCGCACCTTGCAGGTGTCCTCTACAAACTCGACATCGGCACCACGCGGCGCCGCGCGCGCTTCCACCTGGCCCATGTTCGGCCCGTAGGGACGCTGCTCCGGCGTGGGGTTGGCGGAGGGCCAGTAGGCGTCACCCTCCACATGCAGCTGCCCGCCCTGCACGGTGATGCGCAGGCCGTTGTCGCCGTCCTTCCAGTGGCCCGCCCAATCCTGCAGCGACGGCACGACCACCGGCAACGCCTGCAGCTTGCTGCGGTCCACCCAGCCAGCACTGCCACCCACCTTGTTCGGGAAGAACGCGCAGCGGTAGCGGCCAAGATCACGCCCGGTCACCACGGTATCGCCATTGACCACATAGCTGCGCTGTCGGCAGGCCGGTTCGCCCTTCGCTGGGCAGCCGTCCATGTCGCCAAGCAGGTACAGACGGGGCGCATCGACCACCCGCGCCAGAGCGAACCGGCTCTGTTCAGAGGGAAACGCGCCATTGCGGCAGGCGCCATCATCGGCGATGCCATCGGCGAAGGCGGACGCCGGCAGCAATGCGGCCAGCAGGCAGATCGAACGCAGGAACATGGCAGCACTAGCGGTGGGGAGCCGGCAGGATATACCGGCCTACTTCACCGGCGGTGCATCGCCGGCATCCTGCTCCTGGGAGAACCGCAGCGCACGCTGCTGCTGTTCGGCACTGAGCTCCGGCGGTGGCCGCGCCACGGCGGCCTGGATCTGCGCCGGTCCGCCGGTGAGTTTGTTGATCCCCTTGGCCGCCGCCATCACACCCTTGACCACGCCCATCATGATGTAGCCACCGCCCATGCTGACCTGCTCCGGCGACGGCGGTTCGCTCCAGTCGCGACTGAAGCGGTTGTCGCCGAACTTCACCGGGTTCTTGAAACGGTACAGATCCAGCGGCTCGTCTTCGGGCTTGAGCGCACGCACTTCGCCAAGGGTGGTGACGTTGTCCTGCGGCAGGGTGGTGGAGATCGGCGCGGTGGTTGCCGCCGGCGCATCTGCAGGAGGTTCGGGCGCTGGGTTGGGCACCGCTACCGGCGTGGCCTGCTGCGCCTGCGCGATACCGGCCAGCAGCATGCTGGCCAGGACGGCTCCCTGCGTTCCACGTCGTGCCACAGCCATCCACCCTGTTGGTTGCGTCCAGCACCCAAGGATACGGATGCCGGCTTCAGATTTCGTTGCTGCACTGGCAGCTGTTCAGCCAGGGGAGATGCGGCGACGCCACGGGACGCGAGCACTGAACGGTTCATGCCCTTGGTGTGCGGTGTCTCACATCCTGAGACGTGAGTGTGGTGCCATGTGACCCCTCGCAATCCGTCCCGGCTCCACTTTCCATGGCTTACGAACTCGCCAAGCGCACCGCCGATGCCGAGCAGAAGCTCGCCACCCGCGATGGCCTGCCCGCCCGCGACGGCGCACTGCTCAGCGCGCGCCTGCAGCGCCGCTACCAGGACCGCATCACCGGCAGCTTTGCCATTCCCGGCCGCGAAGGCCGCTATGCGCCCATTCCCGATTCGGTTCCGCCGGCCCTGGCTGCCGCCCTGAAGGCGCGTGGCATCGAACAGCTCTACAGCCACCAGGCCGAGGCCTGGAACGCCAGCCAGCGCGGCGAGCACGTGGCCATCGTCACCCCCACCGCCAGCGGCAAGTCGCTGTGCTACACCCTGCCGGTGGTCAGCGCGGCGATGCAGGACAAGGCCAAGGCGCTGTACCTGTTCCCGACCAAGGCACTGGCCCAGGACCAGGTGGCCGAGCTGCTGGAACTCAACCGCGCCGGCGATCTGGGCGTAAAGGCCTTCACCTTCGATGGCGACACTCCCGGCGATGCGCGCCAGGCCATCCGCCTGCACGGCGACATCGTGGTGTCCAACCCGGACATGCTGCACCAGGCGATCCTGCCGCATCACACCAAGTGGGCGCAGTTCTTCGAGAACCTGCGCTACATCGTCATCGACGAAGTGCACACCTATCGTGGCGTGTTCGGCAGCCACGTCACCAACGTGCTGCGCCGGCTCAAGCGCATCTGCGCGTTCTACGGCGTGCAACCGCAGTTCATCCTGTGCTCGGCCACCATCGGCAACCCGCAGGCGCATGCCGAGGCGCTGATCGAGGCACCGGTCACCGCCATCACCGAATCCGGCGCGCCCAGCGGGCCCAAGCAGGTGCTGCTGTGGAACCCGCCGGTGATCAACCCGGACCTGGGCCTGCGTGCCTCGGCGCGCTCGCAGAGCAACCGCATCGCGCGCATCGCGATCAAGTCCGGGCTGAAGACCCTGGTGTTCGCGCAGACCCGGTTGATGGTCGAGGTGCTGACCAAGTACCTGAAGGACATCTTCGACCACGACCCGCGCAAGCCGCCACGCATCCGCGCCTACCGCGGTGGCTACCTGCCCACCGAACGCCGCGAGACCGAGCGTGCGATGCGCGCGGGCAACATCGACGGCATCGTCAGCACCTCGGCGCTGGAGCTGGGCGTGGATATCGGCAGCCTGGACGTGGTCATCCTCAACGGCTACCCCGGCAGCGTGGCCGCCACCTGGCAGCGCTTCGGCCGTGCCGGCCGCCGTCAGCAGCCGGCGCTGGGGGTGATGGTGGCCAGTTCGCAGCCGCTGGACCAGTACGTGGTGCGGCATCCGGACTTCTTCGCCGAGGCCTCGCCCGAACACGCGCGTATTGCGCCGGACCAGCCGTTGATCCTGTTCGACCACATCCGCTGCGCGGCGTTCGAGCTGCCGTTCCGGGTCGGCGATGGCTTCGGCCCGATCGACCCGGAAGTGTTCCTGGAAGCGCTGGCAGAGACAGAAGTGATCCACCGCGAGGGCGAACGCTGGGAATGGATCGCCGACAGTTACCCGGCCAACGCGGTCAGCCTGCGTGCGGTGGCCGATGGCAACTTCGTGGTGGTCGATCGCAGCGATGGCCGCCAGCAGATCATCGCCGAGGTCGACTATTCCGCTGCCGCACTCACCCTGTATGAAGGTGCCATCCACATGGTGCAGTCCACGCCCTACCAGGTGGAGACGCTCGACTGGGACGGCCGCAAGGCCTATGTCACCCGCACGCATGTGGATTACTACACCGACAGCATCGACTTCACCAAGCTCAAGGTGCTGGACCGCTTCGACGGCGGCGTGGCCGGGCGTGGCGATTCGCACCATGGCGAGGTGCACGTGGTGCGCCGCGTGGCCGGCTACAAGAAGATCCGCTACTACACCCACGAGAACATCGGCTACGGCCCGGTGAACCTGCCCGACCAGGAACTGCATACCACTGCGGTGTGGTGGCAGCTGCCGCAGGCACTGTTGCTGCGCGCCTTCGCCAGCAAGCAGGATGCGCTGGATGGCTTCCTCGGCGCCGCCTATGCGCTGCACATCGTCGCCACCGTGGCGGTGATGGCCGATGCGCGCGACCTGCAGAAGTCGGTGGGCAACGGCGATGGTTCCTGGTTCGCGATTGCCGACCAGAGCGGCCGCGGCCAGCTGCGCGGCAGCGAGGGTGATCCCGGTGTGGTGGAGCTGCTGCAGGAGTTCGTGCCCACCGTGTACCTGTACGACAACTTCCCCGGCGGCGTCGGCCTCAGCGAGCCGCTGTGGCAGCGCCAGGCCGAGCTGGTGCAGCGCGCGCGCGAACTGGTGCAGCGCTGCGACTGCAAGGCCGGCTGCCCGGCCTGCGTGGGCCCGGTGCTGGCCGCGCAGGAAGAAGATGAGACCTCGCCGCGAGCGCTGGCGCTGCGCGTGCTGGACCTGTTCGATGCCGAGGCCTGCCAGCACGTGCCCGACGTGGTGGTGACCACGCGCGATCCGATGGAGCTGCTGGCCCCGTGAGCCTGAGCCTGGACAAGCTGCGCCTGCTGCGGAAGCAGGCCGGTGACCCGAAGGCAGTCACGCCGGCTGCGCCCGAGCCGCCGCCCGCAGCACCTGCGGCACCGGTTGCCGCCAACGAAGCGCGGCAACCACCGGCCGAGCGTTCGGTGTTCGCCTGGGTCGAACAGGAAATCCGCCACAAGCCGACCGGCGCTGCGGCCTCCACACCGGTACCCGCACCGCTGCGTCGGCCGGAAGTGGGCAGCCTGCATCGCCTGCTCGGCCTGCGTTCGCGGGGTGGAGCCGCGCCGGCACGCGCCAGCGCGCAGGATCGCCAGCTGCCCGGCGAGGAAATCGCACCGGGCCTGTTCCTGATCGAGTCGCTGCAGCCACAGCCGATTCCGTCGCAGCCGCTGTCGCTGGATTTCGCCCGCCGCGAAGGCGAACACGTATCCCCGCTCGACCTGCTGTTCTTCGATACCGAAACCACCGGCCTGGCCGGCGGCACCGGCACCCGCGCCTTCATGATCGGGGCCGCCGACTGGCATGTGTGCCCGCAACGCGGCGAAGGCCTGCGCATCCGCCAGCTGCTGATGGCGACGATGGCCGCCGAGTACGCGATGCTGGCCACCTTCGCCCGCTGGCTGCAGCCGTCCACCGTGTTCTGCAGCTACAACGGCCGCAGCTACGATGCGCCGCTGCTGAAGGCGCGCTACCGGCTGGCCCGCCAGCGCTGCCCGATCAGCGCGTTGGATCACGTCGACCTGCTCTATCCCACCCGCCGCCGCTATCGCGGCACGTGGGAGAACTGCAAGCTGTCCACCATCGAACGCCAGCTGCTGCGCGTAGTGCGCGAGGACGACCTGCCCGGTTCTGAAGCGCCGGGCGCATGGCTGCGCTTCCTGCGCGGCGGCGACGCGGTGAACCTGCGCCGGGTGGCCGACCACAACCACCAGGACGTGGTGACCCTGGCCCTGCTGCTGCAGCGGCTGGTACGGGAAGAACAACGTGAGCGCGAAACCCTGGCGCTGGTCGGGCAGTAGGCGTTGACGCAGCCTGACGGTGGCAGCGGTGACACTGCCGCCACCATCCACGCCTGGAGCCCGACGATGCGCCTCAACCCTCTGGTCCTGCTCGCCATCCTGCCCTTGGCCGCCTGCAGTCACGCCGGCAGCAGCACCACCCACGATCCCGCGCCGGCACCCGTGGCCGATGCTGCGCACGAATGCAGGCCGGAGGCGCTGGAGGCCTTCACCGGCAAGACCGCCGACGAAGCCACGATCAAGAAACTGGTGGCTGACAGCGGCGCGCGCGGTGCACGGGTAGTCAAACCCGGCATGGCGGTGACCATGGACTTCCGCCAGGACCGCGTGACCGTGCAGGTGGATGCGCAGAACCGCATCGAGCGCGCCAGCTGCGGTTGATCGCCTCAGGGTAGTGCCGGCCGCTGGCCGGCACCCCACATTGCCGGCCAGCGGCCGGCACTACCGCTCAGAGGCGCTCGGCCTTGCCGCTGGCCAGTGCGCGCGCGATCACCTGCTGTGCCTGCTGCGATGCCTGCGCATGCACGCGTGCCTGACGCTCGCCCAACGCGGCCTGTTGGCTGCCCAGTGCCGCCTGTCGGCTGGCCAGTTCAGACTGCTGGCTGGCCAGGCGCTGCATGTCACGGGTGCGGCCGGATTGCGCGGCCTCGCTGCGGGCTTCCTGCATTGCACGACGTGCCTCAGCGGCGGCCTCGCGTGCAGCCTCACGTGCAACGGCCATATCGCTGGTCGCACCACGCGCCGCCTTCGCTGCTTCTGCCGCGGCCTCACGGTTGATGTCGTGGGCGGCCATCGCGCTGCGCGCTACCTCAGCGGCGGCCAGCGCAAGGCGGCGTGACTCCTCGCCCTGCAGGCGGCCCATCTCACCCATCTGCCTGCCGAGTTCGCCCTGCTCGCGACCCAGCGCACTCTGCTGGCGGCCCAGTTCGCTCTGCTGGCGACCGAGGTCTGCGGCGCCGCTGTAGGCGCGCTGCAGGGTCTGGATCAGCATCGGGTCGCGCACCACATAGCGCTTGTCGCCCTGGCGGAACCACAGCGCCGGCCCCTTGCCGAGCTGCCTGCGGGCCACCGTTACATCGTCGATGCCGCCATTGGCGAAGGTCGAATCACCATCGACCAGCACATAGGCCTGCAACGGCGACTTGCCGAGATCCAGGCGCCCATAGGTGGTGATGGAGGTGGTGTGGGAAGTCGAATGCTCACTGTGCATGTCGGTATCCACATCGACATCCACGTCGACCGCCACATCGGCATCGTCCGGGCCTGACAGCGCCTCGACATCGGCCGGCTCGGCAGGCGGCGCGGGCGCCACCGGCACGGCCGGAATGCGCGCGGCCGAAGGCGCTGCGGGCGGCGTGTTCGGAGCCTTCGGCGGCGGCGGCACCACGGCCTTCGGTGCGGCCGGCGGCGCGGGCGGTGCCGGTGGCACTGGCGCAGCGACCAGCCGCATCGGTGCCACGCCCACCAGCACCACGACGGCGGTCAGTGCCATCGCCAGAATGCGCGGGCAGGCCCGGCGCGGCGCTGGCCACGCCCAGGTGTGGCTGCGGTGCCACGCCCAGCTGCAACAGCAGGCGGCCATAGGCCTGACGGCTCGCGCCATGCTGGCCAACCACGGCCGCATCCACCGCTTCTTCGCGGGCCTGTGCGTATTCGCGCGCCGACAGGCGCAGCAGCGGGTGGAAGAAGAACAGGTGCTGGGCCAGTGCGGGCAGCAGGCCCCACTGCAGGTCGCGCCGCTGCAGGTGTTGCAGTTCGTGAGTCAGTGCCAGGTCCAGCGCATCACCCTGCAGGGCGTTGTCGCCGGCCGGCAGCAGCAGCACCGGGCGGAACGGCCCGACCAGCTGCGGTGCGTCCACCTGCGTGCTCATCCACAACCGCGGCGCAGGACGCACGCCGTGGGCATCGGAGGCCAGCTGCAGCGCCTGCACCAGCGCCTCGTCCTCGCAGGGATAGGCGGCGGCCAGCAGCGCGCGGCAGCGGCGCCACTCACCGAAGGTGCGCAGGGCCATCAGCAGCACACCGGATGCCCACAGCGCGGCCAGTGCAACGGCCCACCACGCCACTGCCGGCACGTCCGCTGCAGGCACCGGCATCGCCGCCAGCAGCTGCGCCGAGGCTTCCGGCGCCAGCGGGTAGACCAGATCTGCGGCAACGTCAGTGGCGGTCATCGCCACCGCCTGCGGTGCCGGCAGCCAGGCCAGCTGCAGCGGCTGGCTCCAGAACAGGCCGAGCACGGCCTGCAGCGACACCAGCCACCACAGGCGGCAGCGGGTGGCCGCCGACAGCGACGGCAGCGCGCGGCACACGCCGTACACCAGGGCCACCAGCAGCACGGTCTGCAGGCTGGTCCAGCCCAGCCGTTCCAACAACGGGATCAGCATCGTGGTGTCCATGGCTCAGCCCTCGTGGCGGCGCGATTGGAGTTCGGCGACCAGCGCTTCCAGCTCGGCCAGCTCGTTGTCGCTGACCTGCTGGCGCTGCGACAGGTAGGCCACGAACGGCGACACCGAGCCCTGCAGGGTGTTGTCGACGAACTGGGCCACTGCACCCTGCAGCACGCTTTCCGGGCCACGCGTGGCCTGGTAGCGGTAGACGCCGTCCTGCTGCTGGCGACGAAGATACCCCTTCGCCCGCAGCCGCTCCATCATCGTCAGCACGGTGGACCGGGCCAGGCCACGGGCCTCGCCGTAGCCACTGGCGACCTCGCCGACGCTGGCCGGCGCATGTTCATCGATGTACTGCAGCAGGGCCAGTTCCTGGTCCCCGATCGTCTTGCCACGCATGACACCACTCCCTTGACTACACGTGTCGCCACTTTCTGCGTGACGACAACTGTAGTCAACCCCCCGGAAGTCATGGGCCGACGAACGGTAGGGGGACGCCGCCCGGCTCAGTACTCCACCCGATACCCGATCGAGAAGGTGCGCCCTGCCGCGGGCAGGCTGGACATCTTCCCGTAGGTCGCCTCGGCCTGCTGGCCATAGACCGTGCGGTAGTCACGATCGGCCAGGTTGTAGATGCCGACACTGAAGCGGCCGCCTGCCAGCGGCAGCTCGCCGATCAGGTCGAACACCGCATAGCCGTGGATCTTCGCCGCCGGGGTAGCGCGGATGCTGGGACTGATCGCTGCGAGCGGCGCATCGCGCCAGGCACGATCGGTCCCGCCCACCACTTGTCCCTGCAAGCGCAGCAGGCTGTCATTGGCGAAGCGCCACTGCCCATGCACACCCGCCTTCAAGGGTGAAACGCGGAACGCATTGAGCTCACGCCAACGTCCGGCAGCATCGCGGTACTGGCCCCGGGTGCTGGCAAGGCTTGCGCCCAGCTCCAGCTGCGCCGTCGGTGTGTAGCGCAGGTTGGCCTCCACGCCCCACACGCGCTCATCGGTGTCGGCCACCGACACGCTGTAGTCGCGGTTGAACTGCACGGTCTTGTCCGAGCGGTTGTAGAACGCGGTCACCGCGCTCTGCAGCGATGCATCGCTGCGGCGCCAGCCCAGCTCATAGCTGTCGACCTTGATCGGGCCGACGTTGCGGCTGTCGATGACGAAGCTTGCCGGTACATCGCGCAGCATGCGCTGGGTGTCGGGCAGGCTGAAGCCCTGCGAGACGTTGGCGAACAGCTGTTGCGATGCATCCATCCGGTACACCACGCCGGCATTGAACAGGGTCTGCGAGTGGCGCACGCGGCCGCCCCGCAGCAGGTGCGGCTGATACCCGGCAACGGCATCGGCGGTGATCGCTTCGGTGTAGGGAAGCGAGTCTTCTACGCGGTTGCGCAGGATCTGGTGGCGCACGCCGGCCTGCACGCTGAAGCGCTCACTCAGCGAATGGTCGGCCTGCAGGAACAGGCCGGTGGTATCCACGCGCACGTCCGGCCCCATCGCGTACTGCGCGGTGGGCTGGTAATCGAGACCGTTGCTGGCGATGAAGCGGTTGATGTCATACATCTGCCCGCGCTGACTGTCCTGCTCGCGCTCGTGGTCCACGCCGTACGACAGCTGCAGGCTGCGGCCCGCCACGTCGAAACCCTTGTGCAGCGCTGTGCGCAGCCCCCACACATCGATATCGGTATTGGACTGCATCGCCACATAGGCGAAGCCACCGCGCAGTGCCGGGTGCACCAGCGTCGACACCGACGGGAACCAGCGTCCCTGCTCGTTGCGGTAATAGGCTTCCACGCTCAGTTCCTGCCCGCCCAGTACATCGCGGTTGCGGTACTGCGCATTCACTCCCTGGTGCCGGGTACGTGGCTGCGCCTCCAGCTGCAGGCCGGGGAGCGCCTGGTGGCTGGGCGTGAATGCAGGGTTGAACAGCGCAGCCAGGCGCGGGCCATAGTCGGGGCCATGATCACTGTCCTGCTGATCGTCGAACCAGCGCACGCCCACGCTCAACTGCTGGCTGTCCGTCGGGGTCCAGTCGAAGCGCGCATTGAGTTCGCGGGTCTCGGTGTCCTGCCGATCAGTCTGCGCGATCTCCGGGCCGATACGGCGGCCATGCGCATCCAGCGATGCGCCCTGCCGGCCATAGGCGAAGCCGAACGCGCCACTGAACTGATCGCCGCGCACGGTCATGGTCTGCGCGGCGTTCCAGGCCAGCGTGTCACTGGACAGATGCGAGGGACTGCGCAGGCCGAACTGGCTGGCCAGCTGCACCGGCTGCTCACCGGGCTGAAGGGTGATGATGTTGATGATGCCGCCACTGGCACCGGCGCCATACAGCGCGGTGGCACCGGAGATCACCTCGATGCGCTCGATCATGGTTGGCGAAATGCTGTTGAGCTGGCGCGATCCATCGCGCGCGCCGGTCAGTGGTACGCCATCGATCATCACCTGCACGCTGCGGCCACGCATGGTCATGCCGTAGTTGCTGGTGGTTCCGCTGGCCGGCGCCAGCGACGGCACCAGCTGGCCGAGGATGTCGGCGGCGCTGCGCCCGGCGGTGATCTGCTGGGCAATCTGCTCGCGCTCGATGGCATACACGGTGCCGGCGATCTCGGCCACGCTGCGTGCGCCTCGCACGGCGGTGACACTCACCGCATCCAGTTGCCGGGTGCCGGACGTAGCGGACGCATTCTGCGCCGCCAGCTGGCCACTGATGGCCATCGCCAGCATCGCCAGCGGAAGGGTTGCTGCGGTATGCCGCATGGTGTCCTCGTTGCGTATCAGGGGGAGTTCGTGGGTGCTGCGAAGCGGCGCATCAGCGGCCGGCACAGCAGCAACCCGAGCGCCGAAACTGCCGCCAGCGCGATGTAGTAGATGGGGTAGCCCAGGCCCTTGGCGAGGAAGCCGGACAATGCACCGCCGATGAAATTGACCAGCAGCTCGAAGCACACCAGCAAGGTGAAGTCAGTGCCGGCCTGGGCACGCGAACTGACCCGCATGAACAGGGCATACAGGCTGGTCATCGCCACATAGCGCAGCGCCAGCAGTGCGATCACCAGCGCGCCCAGGCCCCACCGTGACGTCGCCATCGCACCGCTGTAAAGCATCAACGCCAGCAGTACATACAACACGGTGCGCCACCAGCCAGCGTGCATCAGCAACTGCTCGGCCCGGCGCTGCTTGAGCAGCCAGGCGGCGCCCACCGCAGCCAGCATGCCGGTACCGGCGCCGCCCACCGAGATCAGCAACCCGACCTCGGTCAGGCTGAACTGCTGGTCGACCAGCAGCGGGTTGATCATCGCCATGGCCGGCGCTTCCACCAGCCGGTACAGCACGATCAGCAGCAGCGCCCAGCGCAGTTCGCGGCGACGCAGCGCACGCAGGATGCTCGGCCGCGGCGCGTCGGGCCTGGCCGGCGTTTCGTTGATCTGCTGCACTGCCAGCAGGGTCAGTGCGCTCATTGCCGCCAGGCTCAGCAGGGCCACGCTCCAGCCGCGGGTTTCATACAGCCACAGCACGCCGGCGCCACCGATCATGCTGCCCAAGGCCACGCCCACGCTCTGCGCCATGCTGCCCAGCCGGTGCTCGGCCGGCGCCAGCGCCTCCACGGTATAGCCGTCGATGGCGATGTCTTGGGTGGCGGCAATGGTCGAGATCCACATGCCGACCAGCACGAACACGACCAGGCCATGATCCAGGCCGGTGAACGCCAGCACCAGGATCCCGGCCAGCAGCAACAGCTGGGTCAGCCACAGCCAGCTGCGGCGGCGGCCGAGGGCGGGCAGGTGCCAGCGGTCGACCAGTGGTGCCCACAGGAACTTCAGCGCCCACGGCAGGTAAAGCAGCGACAACATGCCGATCCAGCGCAGATCCACGCCCTGGCTGCGCAGGATGGCCGGTACCGCCACGTTGTAGAAATACAGGGGCAAGGCATGCGCCATGTACAGCGCGACGATCACACCCAGGCCGAATGGCGAAGCAGCGGCGCGCTCAGTGCGCATCGGCCTGCTCCAGGTGCTCGCCAATCCAGCGCATCCCCGCGCCGGCATCGGCGGTGACGAAGTACGGCACGGCCCAGGCCGCATGCAGCGCCGGAGTGTCCAGCCGTTGCTGCTCGGCGGCATCGCTGGCGATGCGCACCAGGCCCCGGCAGTACTGCCGGAAGGCGGCCTTGTACTGCTTGTACCAGACCGCCTGCAGGGCACGGTAATCGTCGCAGAAGGTGGCACCGGGCGCGGTGCTGGCAACGAAGTAGAAGGGGCGGTGGGCATCGATCAGCGCCTGCACGCGGTCCAGCCAGTACCGGATCTGGTGCGCATCCACCGCGCCATGGAAGACGGCACGCAGCACCACCGCCTCGTTGATCACCAGACCCATCGCCATCGACCTTCTTGCTGAACAGGGGAAAGGGGCAGCGAGCCCCCGCAAATGAGAATAATTTGCAATACCATTGAAAGTTTAGGCGCGACGAAAGAAAATTTAGGCACGACAGCATTCGCGGGTGCCTTGCATGCAGGTCTATTCCTGCGCCGAACTGATGAGCGCCGCCCACGCGCTGGGCGGCCGGGTCGACTTTGAATCGGGCCTCCCCGATGCGCTGCCGGTGCTGGCCGGCTGGCAGCAGGTGCAGTCGATGGACAGCGGCCTGGTGCTCTACCTCAGCCGCAGCCAGGACATGGTCGGCGGCCGCAGCCAGAACTGCCTGCCTGCGGGCCTCACCGCCAGCTTCCTGCTGCAGGGGCAGGCCGAAGTGGTCATCGCCAACCAGCGCCTGCAGATGGACAGCCGCCGGACCGGGAGCCCGGCGATGCTGGTCCACCTTCGTGAGGAGGAAGCGTTCCAGCGCCATTGGCAGGCGGGTCGCGAGGAAACCAAGGTCAGCCTGCACCTCGGCCAGGACTGGTTGTCGCGCCAGCTCGATGGCATTGCATCGGCCGGACTCACCCGTCTGCGACTGAGCCACGCACGCAACCAGGCGTGGCAACCGCCTGCGCCACTGCTGCGGCGGGCCGCAGCGTTGTTCGGGGCGGAAACGGCGGAGCCGCCTCTGCTGGCCAGCCTGCAACGCGAGAGCTTTGCGCTGGAAGTCGCGGCCAGCGTGGTTCGATCCATGATCGCCGAACGCGAGGCGCCTGCCCCCAGCGCACATCTGCGGCGTTGCGTGGACCAGTTGCAACAGTGGCTGCAGAGCGGCGAGGCCGATGGCCTGACCATCAACCAGATGGCGCGCAGGCTGGGTACGAACGCCGTCGACCTGCAAAGCACCTTCCAGCAGCTGCACGGCAGCAGCATTGCCGCCTGGCTGCGTGCACTGCGCCTGCAACGGGCGCACGATGCCCTGCTGCAACGACGGGTGTCAGTGGACGTGGCGGCCAGCGTGGCCGGGTACGCCCATACCAGCAGCTTCAGTGCCGCGTTCAAGCGGCAGTTCGGAAGGTCTCCTTCCCGGATCCGCTAGCCGCAGCAGGCACGCCCCGCGCACACAACCAGTACCTGCCTCGCAGCGCAGGTACTGCTTAAACCTTTTACGCACCCGCTGCATCCGATCCTCGACGCCCCGCCGGAATCCCGCATGTTCCGCCCAATGCTTCGAGTCGTGCTCATGCTCATCACTGCCCTGCCCTTCGCCGCCATCTCCGCCAGCCAGGACCAGGCCAACGACCAGACCCGCCGCCTGATCCGCCAGATCATGCTGGAGCAGCGCATTCCCGGGCTGCAGGTCGCGGTGATCAAAGACGGGCAGATCGTGTTGTCCGAGGCCTACGGCCTGGCCAATGTCGAGAACGGTGTGCTTGCCTCGCGCGACACCCGCTTTCCGCTCAATTCGGCCACCAAGGCGTTCACCGGCGTGGCCATCGCGCAGTTGGCACAGCAGGGGCGATTGGATCTGGATGCCCCAGCATCGCGCTATCTGGATGATCTTCCGGCCACCTGGCAGGACGTGCGTGTGCGCCAGCTGCTGGCACATACCTCGGGACTGCCCGACATCCTCGATGCGAGCGGGCTGCTGGGTGGTGGTACCGAAGCCCAAGCGTGGGCGGCGGTCACCGCGCTGCCGATGGAGGCGGCCTCCGGCCAGCGCTTCGCCTACAACCAGACCAACTACGTACTGCTGGCACGGATCATCGCGCAGCAATCCGGCATGCCCTACGAACGCTTCCTCGCCACCCGCCAGTTCAGCAGCGCGCGCATGGCGCGCACCACCTTCGGCGACAGCTACGACCTGATCCCGGATGTGGCGACGATGTACAGCCTGGCCCCGCGCGCCACCGACGCAGCCGATGCACCGCCGCGCCTGTCGCATTGGTTCTACGACATTCCGCCTTCACTGTGGGCCGGTGGTGGCATCCTCACCACCGCCGATGACACCGCACGCTGGCTGGTCGCGTTGACCGACGGGCGCCTGCTTCAGGATGCACCTCTGAAGAGGATGTGGACCGCAGAGCGCCTCACCGATGGCCGTGCCGGCCCATGGGCGGGCGGCTGGCCGGTGCTGCGCACATCGCCCGACCTGCAGGTGGCCGGTATCGGCGGTGCGCGCTCGGCCTTCGTGGTCTATCCCGACCGCGACGTCGCGGTGGTGGTGCTGACCAATCTGGTCGGTGCCAATCCACAGCAGTTCATTCCGCGCATTGCCGATCTCCATGCGCCTGCGGTGACCGTGCCCTGAGGCTGCCGGCCAGCGGCCGGCACTACCGGAGCATCGGCCGCGCCGACGGCCATTTCCGGCAGAATCGGTGCGTCAGCCGTGCGGCCCGCCCATCACCGGCAGGATCACCCCGCTGATGTAACTGGCACAGACCGGCGAAGCCAGGAACACATAGGCGGGCGACAGTTCTTCGGGTTGTGCGGGCCGCCCCATGTCACTGTCCTTGCCGAACTCCGCAACATCTTCGGCCTGCTTGTCGGCGGGGTTCAACGGCGTCCACACCGGCCCCGGCGCCACGCAGTTGACCCGGATGCCACGGGGCAGCAGCTGGCTGGCCAGCGCCTTGGTGAACGCATGGATCGCGCCCTTGGTGGCCGAGTAGTCGATCAGCGCCTTGCTGCCGAAGATTCCCGTTTCCGATCCTGTGTTGATGATGCTGGCACCCTCGCCCAGGTGCGGCAGCACCGCGCGCGCCATCTGGATGTAACCGCCGATGTTGGTCTGCAGGGTTTCCTGCAGATGCGCGTCTTCCAGGTCTTCCAGCCGCGCGCAATGCAGCTGGAACGCGGCGTTGTTGACCAGGATGTCGATGCCGCCGAACGCCTTGGCCACCTGCTTGACCGCCTTGTTGCAGAAGCGCGGATCGCGCACGTCGCCGGCGATCACCACGCAGCGGCCGCCTTCGCGCTCCACGTGCTGGCGGGTGATGTCCGCGTCCTCAGCCTCGTCCAGGTGCAGTACCGCCACATCGGCGCCTTCGCGTGCGAACAGCACCGCCACCGCACGGCCAATGCCGGAATCGCCACCGGTGACGATCGCACGCATGCCCTGCAGCTTGCCGCTGCCGGTGTAGTTCGGTGCAAGGAAACGCGGCGCCAGCTCCAGTTCGTGTTCATGCCCGGGCTTGGCCAGCTGCTGCGCCGGCATCGCCTCCGGCTGACGGCGTGCGCCTGCCTGGGTCGCGGTCTTCCTTGTCGCCTTCTTCGCCGCGCGCACATCCTTGGCCTTTTCCTGGTCCTGCAGGCGCCGCTGCCGGGCCGCGACGCGCGCTGCCCGCGGATCGCTGGCAGCCGCCTTGCGGGTTGCGGTCTTCACCACGCGCGGGCGATCGGGGTCGGCGACGGTCTTGCTTGCGGTGCTGCCTTTGCGCACCTTGGGCGAGGCTTTGCGGCGGACGGGGGCTTTCTTGGTGGTGGCCATGCAGGTCTCCTCGGGGGGAATGGGGTTGCCGGCCAGCGGCCGGCACTAACCGGGGCGGCATCCGCCGCGCCTGCAGTGTCTCCACCCACGCTGTTGGCGGCGGTGAGCGCGCCGTGTCCACGATGTGCACGGCATTCATTCCGCCACCACGTCTGACGTCGCACCCTGCACGCAATCAAACAAGGAACGCCACCATGAAACATGCCATCGCTACCACCGCCGTCTGCTTCGCCCTCGCCGCCTGCAGCAGCACACCGATGGCCCAGGTGCAGCCGATCGACGGCGTGATTTCCGGGCAGTGCCACAGCGACATGGTGCGCGGCGCACTGGGCTTGGCCGCTTCGGATGCCACCGTGGCCCGCGCACGCGTGGACAGCGACAGCCTGCATGTGCGGGTGCTGCGCCATGACGGTCCGCGGGTACCGCCGGCCAGCGAAGGCGGCGATCGCCTGACCATCGAGAAGGGCCGCACCAACAACATCACCGCGATCTACTGCGGCTGACGACTGCGGTTGAGCCGGCGCGCCCTGCGCAGCACGCGCAGGGTGGCCTGTTCCCACTGGCGCGGCCCACGCAGGCCGGCCAGCTTGGCCAGTTCGCCGCGCTCCCAGCCGGCGAACACGCACGGGTCGATGTAGGCCTTGCGGCACACCGCCGGGGTATTGCCCAGCAGCGATGCCACTTCGCACACCACCGCGCGCTGCGCCTGCGCCAGCGCGCGCTGACTGGCCGGTTCCGGCAGTTCGGTGGCGGCAAACGCCTGCACCGCCGCCACCGTGCCACCCCAGGTGCGGAAATCCTTGGCAGTGAAGTCCTCGCCCATCACCTCGCGCAGGTAGTCGTTCACCGCGCCGGAATCCACCGGCTGCAGCGCACCGTCGTCATCGCGATACTGGAACAGCGCCTGTCCCGGCAGCTGCTGCAGGCGCCGTACCAGCAGCCCCAGCCTGCGGTCGCCCACGGTCACCTCCTGCAGCTGCCCGGACTTGCCGCGGAAGCGCATGCGCACCCGGCCGCCGCGCAGCAGTTCCAGATGGCGGTTGCGCAGTGTGGTCAGTCCGAACGAACGGTTCTGTTGTGCATAGGTTTCATTGCCGACCCGCACCAGGGTGTCGGCCAGCAGCGCCACCACCACCGCCAGCACTTTCTCCCGCGGAAAGCCTGGCCGCTTGAGGTCGCGTGAAAGACGCCTGCGCAGCGTAGGCAAGGCCTCGCCAAAGGCGATGATGCGGTCGAACTTGCCGGCGTCGCGCTCCTTGGCCCAGTCGGCGTGGTAGCGGTACTGCTTGCGTCCGCGTGCATCGCGGCCGGTGGCCTGCAGGTGGCCGTTGGCGTGGGCGCAGATCCATACGGCGGTATACGCCGGCGGAATCGCCAGCGCACGGATGCGTTGCAGGGTGGTGGCGTCGCGTATCGCGTGACCATCGGCATCGCGGTAGCTGAAACCCTTGCCGGCGCGGCGCCGGCTGATGCCCGGTTGGGTGTCATCGACATAGCGCAGGCCGGCCGCGCGCGCGGCCTGTCGTTCGGGGGTGGAGGGGGTTGGCATGTCGGTAGTGTCGCCGTCGCCATGCCGCGATCCTGTCGATAACACAAGACAAACACGTGAGGGCCGGTTCGCCGCTATGCTCGGGTCTTCACAACCCCTTCCGGAGTCATGATGTCGTTCCCGATTCGCGCCCGTTCGCTCTCCGCCCTGTTGCTGCCGGCCGTGCTGGCGCTGACCGCCTGCCAGGCACCGGCGCTGGATGAACAGGATTCGGCCACGGCCCACGCCCAGCAGGCCGCCGAAGCCGCCAAGGCGCCGGCCGACGAAGCCGGCAAGGCCACCGAGGCTCCGCCGGTCGGCACCTGCGATGCCAGCCAGGTGCAGAGCCTGGTCGGCCAGACCTACACCGACGCGCTGGGCAAGCAGGCGCAGGAAGATGCCGGCGCCAACCAGGTGCGCGTGCTAAAGCCCAACGACGTGGCCACGATGGAGTTCCTCGGCGACCGCCTGAACATCGAAGTGGACGCCAAGGGCGCCGTCAGCGGCGCGCGCTGCGGCTGAGTCCGGCCCCGCGCCGGCACTGGGTTGCCGGCGCGTTCTGTTGCACCTGCAACCGTGTATTGCGGCGTTGCAGCAACCTGTGATCTAGTCGAGGCATCCGGTGGCCTCACGATGCGCTCCAGGGATTGAGCGGGCTTGAGTGTCCCCGTTCAATTCATTCCGCATCGAGGTAGAGATGGCCCCCCGCAACCGCCAAGGGCTTTACGACCCGCGCTCCGAGCGCGATGCCTGTGGATTTGGCATGGTCGCCCAGCTCGACGATCAACCATCGCGCCTGTTGGTTGATACCGCCATCGCCGCGCTTTCGCGCATGACCCACCGTGGCGGTGTCGCCGCAGATGGCCTGACCGGCGATGGCTGCGGCCTGCTGCTGCGCCGCCCCGATGCGTTCCTGAAACTGCTGGCCAGCGAAGCCGGCATCGCGGTCGCTGCGCGTTTCGCCGCCGGCCTGGTGTTCCTGCCACACGACGCCGACGCGGCGCAGGCCTGCCGCGCGCAGCTGCAGGCGCAGGTGGAAGCGGTCGGCTGCAAGGTCGCCGGCTGGCGCGAGGTGCCCACCGATGACAGCGTCTGCGGCCAGCTGGCGCGCGACACGCTGCCGCGCATCGAGCAGGTGTTCGTCGACGCCGGCATCGGCCAGGACGATGCCGGCTTCGCGCTGGCGCTGTTCCTGGCCCGTCGCCGCAGCGAACAGCAGCTGCGCGAACACGCCGACTTCTACGTCACCACCCTCACCCCGGATGCGATCAGCTACAAGGGCATGGTGCTGCCGGACAAGCTCAGCCGTTTCTTCCCGGACCTGCAGCGCCGCGAGCTGGCCTCCAGCGCGATCGTGTTCCACCAGCGCTTCTCCACCAACACGCTGCCGCGCTGGCCGCTGGCGCACCCGTTCCGCATGCTCGCCCACAATGGCGAGATCAACACCATCGAAGGCAACCGGCGCTGGGCGCAGGCGCGCAGCAAGGTGTGGAAGACGCCGCGCTTCGACATCGGTGAATTCGACCCCGTCATCTCCATGCACGGCTCTGACTCGCAGAGCCTGGACAACATGCTGGAGCTGATGGTGGCCGGTGGCATGGAGCTGATCCAGGCGCTGCGCATCCTGGTGCCGCCGGCCACCCAGTCGCTGGAATTCAAGGATCCGGACCTGGCGGCCTTCTACGAGTTCCACGGCCTGAACAGCGAGCCGTGGGATGGCCCGGCCGGCATCGTCGCCTGCGACAGCCGCTACGCCGTATGTACCCTCGACCGCAACGGCCTGCGCCCGGCGCGCTGGATGCTGACCGCCGACCGCCACTTCCTGGTCGCCTCCGAAGCGGGTGTGTGGGAAGTGCCGACCGAGCGCGTGGTACGCAAGGGCAAGCTCGGCCCCGGCGAAATGGTGGCCATCGATCTCAAGCGCGGTGACCTGCTCGACTCCGATGCGGTGGATCGCATCAACCGCGGTCGTGCGCCGTACAAGCAATGGCTGCAGCAGGGCGTGACCTACCTGCAGACCGAACTGATCGATCCCTCGCTGGTGGAGGAACCCTTCGACGAAGGCACGCTGCGCAGCTACCACAAGCTCTACCAGCTCAGCAGCGAGGAAGTGGAACAGGTGCTGCGGCCGCTGGCCGAGACCGAGCAGGAAGCCACTGGCTCGATGGGCGACGACACGCCGATGGCGGTGCTGAGCCAGCGCAGCCGTCCGCTCTATGACTACTTCCGCCAGGCGTTCGCGCAGGTCACCAACCCGCCGATCGACCCGCTGCGCGAAGACTGCGCGATGTCGCTGTCCACCCAGCTCGGCAAGGAGACCAACATCTTCCATGCCGGCCCGGAGACGGTGAACCACGTCATCCTCAACTCGCCGGTACTGAGCCAGCGCAAGCTGCGCCAGCTGCTGAAGATGGACCAGTACGTGCAGGCCAACCGCCTGCTGGACCTGTCCTACAGCGAAGACGAGGGCCTGCGCGCCGGCATCGAGCGCATCTGTGCCGAGGCCGAACAGGCCGCGCGCGAGGGTATGGTGATGCTGCTGCTGTCCGACCGCTACCCGGTGGCCGGGCGGCCGATGGTGCATGCCCTGCTCGCTACCAGCGCCATCCACCACCACCTCTCACGGCTGGGCCTGC
Organism: Stenotrophomonas sp. 86428_Sma; assembly: GCF_056481585.1. NCBI lineage: Bacteria > Pseudomonadati > Pseudomonadota > Gammaproteobacteria > Lysobacterales > Lysobacteraceae > Stenotrophomonas > Stenotrophomonas sp. 86428_Sma. The sequence continues at coordinate 76,828 of NZ_CM151156.1, read as the reverse complement.
GCTGCGACGTGAATCTCATCGTCGAGACCGGCACCGCGCGCGACCCGCACCACATGGCCTGCCTGCTCGGCTTCGGCGCTACCGCGGTGTACCCGTACCTGGCCTACCAGACCCTGTTCGACCTGGGCCGACGCGACATCCTCAAGCTCAGCAAGGGCGGTGAGCAGTCGCAGATCGGCCGCCGCTACCGCAAGGGCGTCTACAAGGGCCTGTCGAAGATCATCTCGAAGATGGGCATCTGTACCGTGGCCAGCTACCGCGGCGCGCAGCTGTTCGAGATCATCGGCCTGGAACCGGAAGTCGTGGACCTGTGCTTCCCGGATACCGCTTCGCGCATCGGTGGTGCCGGTTTCGCGCGCCTGGATGCCGACGCACGCGAGCTGTGCGCGCAGGCCTGGGACGCGCAGCAGGACGTGGATGTCGGCGGCCTGCTGAAGTACGTGCACGGCGGCGAGTACCACATGTACAACCCGGACGTGGTGACCACCCTGCAGCGCGCGGCGCGCAGCGGCGATCCGCGTGCCTGGCAGCAGTACTGCGATGCCGTGCACGCGCGTCCGCCGTCGGCACTGCGCGACCTGCTGGAACTGGTGCCGGCCGCTGCGCCGACACCACTCGATGACGTGGCGCCGGTCAGCGAGCTGTTCCCGCGCTTCGATACCGCGGCGATCAGTCTCGGTGCGCTGTCACCAGAAGCACACGAGGCGCTGGCGATTGCGATGAACCGCCTGGGCGGCCGCAGCAATTCCGGCGAAGGCGGTGAGGATCCCGCCCGCTATGGCACCGCCAAGCGCAGCAAGATCAAGCAGGTGGCCTCGGGCCGCTTCGGCGTCACCGCCGAATACCTGGTCAATGCCGAAGTGCTGCAGATCAAGGTCGCGCAGGGCGCCAAGCCCGGCGAAGGCGGCCAGCTGCCTGGGCACAAGGTCAACGAGCTGATCGCGCGGCTGCGCTACGCGCGTCCAGGCATCGGCCTGATCTCGCCGCCGCCGCACCACGACATCTATTCGATCGAAGACCTGGCGCAGCTGATCTACGACCTCAAGCAGGTCAACCCGACCGCGCTGGTGTCGGTGAAGCTGGTCAGCCATGCCGGCGTCGGCACGATTGCCGCCGGCGTGGTCAAGGCCGGTGCGGACCTGATCACCATTTCCGGACACGATGGCGGTACCGGCGCGTCACCGGTCAGCTCGATCCGCTATGCCGGCGTGCCGTGGGAACTGGGCATTGCCGAAGCACACCAGGCACTGCTGGCCAACGACCTGCGCGGGCGCACCCTGCTGCAGACCGACGGCGGCCTGAAGACCGGTCTGGACGTGGTCAAGGCCGCGCTGCTGGGCGCGGACAGCTTCGGCTTCGGCACCGCACCGATGATCGTGCTGGGCTGCAAGTACCTGCGCATCTGCCACCTCAACAACTGCGCCACCGGCGTGGCCACCCAGGACGAGCGCCTGCGCGAGAACCACTTCACCGGCCAGCCCGAGCGCGTGGAGAACTTCTTCCGCCTGCTGGCCGAGGAAGTGCGTGGCTGGCTGTCCTACCTGGGCGCACGTTCGCTGGAAGAAATCGTGGGCCGCACCGACCTGCTGCGGCAGATCGAGGCGGCGCCGCGCGACGGCGTGCGCGTGGACCTGTCACGCCTGCTGGCCGATGCCCGCTACGAGGGCAGTCACTGTGCCGCGCAGCGCCTGTACGAATCGCCGGACAGCCTGGCCACGCAGATGGACGGCCTGCTGGCCCCGGCCATCGAGTACAAGCGCGGTGGCGAACACCGCTTCCTTATCCACAACACCGACCGCAGCATCGGCACCCGCCTGGCCGGTGCGGTGGCGCGCGCACACGGCAACCAGGGCATGGCCGAGGCGCCGCTGGAACTGCGTTTCCGCGGCAGTGCCGGGCAGAGCTTCGGCGCGTTCAACGTCGGTGGCCTGCACCTGGAAGTGGAAGGCGAAGCCAACGACTACGTCGGCAAGGGCATGGCCGGCGGCCGACTGGTGGTGCGTCCGCCGCGCGGCGCCCGCTTCGAGGCACGCAGCACCGCGATCATCGGCAACACCTGCCTGTACGGTGCCACCGGCGGTGAACTGTTCGCTGCCGGTCGTGCCGGCGAACGTTTCGCCGTGCGCAATTCCGGCGCGCTGGCGGTGGTGGAAGGCGCCGGTGACCACTGCTGCGAGTACATGACTGATGGCGTGGTGCTGGTGCTGGGCAAGGTCGGCCTGAACTTCGGTGCGGGTTTCACCGGCGGGCTGGCCTACGTGCTGGACGTCGACCGCGATTTCGTCGACCGCTACAACCACGAGCTGATCGACATCCATCGCGTCTCCGCCGAAGGCTTCGAGAACTACCGCCAGCACCTGCACCGCCTGATCGGCCGCCATCGCGAGCTGACCGGCAGCATCTGGGCGCAGCAGATCCTGGACGAGTTCCGCGACTACATCGGCAAGTTCTGGCTGGTCAAACCGAAGGCCGCCAGCATCGAGTCGCTGACCGAAACCCTGCGACGCGCCGCGTAACGGTAGTGCCGGCCGCTGGCCGGCATCCCAGGATCACGTAGCGCCGGCCGCTGGCCGGCAACGTTCCCCCCCGCATTCCAGAGCCCGCCATGAGCCGCAAGCACGCCTTCCAGTTCCTCGACCTGCCCCGCACCATGCCGCAGCGCATTCCGGTGGAACTGCGTACGTCCGGCGACTGGGGCGAGCTGTATGGCAAGTTCGGCAAGGAGGACGCCCAGTACCAGGCCGGCCGTTGCCTGGACTGCGGCAACCCCTACTGCAGCTGGAAGTGCCCGGTGCACAACGCCATTCCGCAGTGGCTGCAGCTGGTGCAGGAGAACCGCATCCATGAAGCCGCCACGCTGTGCCACAGCACCAACCCGTTGCCGGAGGTGTGCGGCCGGGTCTGCCCGCAGGATCGCCTGTGCGAGGGCAGCTGCACGCTGGAGGAATTCGGTGCGGTCACCATCGGTGCGGTGGAGAAGTACATCGTCGATACCGCGCTGGCCAGCGGCTGGCGCCCTGACCTGGGCGCGGTGCAGCCCAGCGGCCACAGCGTGGCGGTGATCGGCGCCGGTCCAGCCGGCCTGGCCTGCGCCGATCGCCTCGCCCGCGCTGGCATTGCCGCCGTGGTCTACGACCGCTATGAGCAGATCGGCGGCCTGCTGCAGTTCGGCATTCCCAGCTTCAAGCTGGACAAGGACGTGATCCATCGCCGCCGCGAAGTGCTGGAGGGCATGGGCGTGCAGTTCCGCCTCGGCGTGGAGATCGGCCGTGACCTGAGCGTGCAGCAGCTGCTGGACAGCCACGACGCGGTGTTCGTCGGCACCGGCGCCTACCGCTACACCGATGGTGGCCTCGACGGCCAGGACCTGAAGGGCGTGCTGCCGGCCCTGCCGTTCCTGGTGCAGAACAGCCGCATCGTTGGCGGCGATGATCCGAAGGGCCGGCCGATTGCCGGCTGGGAAGACACCATTGCCCTGCCCGACCTCAACGGCAAGCGCGTGGTGGTGCTCGGTGGCGGCGATACCGGCATGGACTGCGTGCGCAGCGCGGTGCGGCTGGGCGCGGCCAAGGTCACCTGTGCCTATCGCCGCGACGAAGCCAACATGCCCGGCAGCGCGCGCGAAGTGGCCAATGCCCGCGAAGAAGGCGTGCGCTTCCTGTTCAACCGGCAGCCGCTGTCGATCGAAGCCGGCGCCGACGATGAAGTGATCGGCGTGACCGTGGTGGAAACCCGGCTGGGCGAGCCCGATGCCAACGGCCGCCAGAACGCCGTGCCGATCGAAGGCAGTGAATCGCTGCTGGAAGCGGACGTGGTGATCATCGCCTTCGGCTTCTCGCCGAGCGTGCCGGCGTGGCTGGCCGAGCTGGGCGTGGAAGGCCAGTCCAACGGCCGCATCGTGGCCGGCGGCAAGGACCGCCTGCCGTTCCAGACCGCGCATCCACGCCTGTTCGCCGGTGGCGACGCGGTACGCGGTGCAGACCTGGTGGTGACCGCCGTGGCCGAAGGCCGCGATGCCGCCGCCAGCATCGTGCGGCTACTGGCCCACTGAGTCCGGTACCAGCAGTGCCGCCAGCAGTGCCCGCAGTGCGTGCGGCTCTACGGGCTTGGCCAGGAAGTGGTCGATGCCAGCCGCACGACAGGCTTCGCGGGTGCTTTCCATCACGCTGGCGGTGAGCGCGATGATCGGCACCTGCGCACGCGCCGGGCAGGCATCGGCACGGATCGCCCGTGCCAGCGCGAAGCCATCCATGCCCGGCATGTGGCAGTCGGTGATGACCAGGTCGAACGGCTGCGCCTGCCATGCTTCAAGCGCCGACCGTCCATCGGTACAGGCGTGGACCTGCAGCCCGAGCGCACACAGGTGCTGCTCCAGCAGATGCAGGTTGGTGGGATGGTCTTCAGCCATCAGCACGCGCGCCGCCGGCAATGGACGCTCGTCCGCAACCGCCGGCGCGGGCGCGGCCACGGGTGCCTCACAGGCATCCAGGTCCAGATCCAGCCACACCGTGGTGCCCTTCCCGGGTGAGCTGCGCAGCTGCAGCTCCGCCCCCATCGAGATCGCCAGCTCACGGCAGATCGCCAGGCCCAGCCCACTGCCGCCGAAGCGCCGCGTGGTCGAGCGCTCCGCCTGGGTATAGGCAGCGAACACCGCCTGCTGGCGCTCCTCGCTGATGCCCACGCCGCTGTCGCTTACCTGCAGGCGCAGTCGCTGGCCCCAGTCGCGTTGCTGCAGTACCTGCACCTGCAGTTCCACGTGGCCGTGCCGGGTGAACTTCAACGCGTTGCCGGCCAGGTTGAACAGGATCTGGCGCAGGCGCAGGCCATCGGCCAGCGATCCCGGCTGCATCTCCGGATCAAGCACCACCTGCAGGTGCAGGCCTCGGCTGGCGGCCACCGGCATCAGCAGCTGCTGCACCGCGCGCACCAGTGCCGCCAGGTCGGTGGGCCGCAGCTGCAGTGGTGCGCCCTCCAGGCGTTGGCTGTGCAGTACATCGTCGAGGATCTGCCGCAGCATCCACGCGGCATCATCGACGGTGGCCAGCACCTGCTGCTGGCGTGGCTCCAGCCTGCTGCCCGCCAGCCGTTCGAGCATGCCCAGCAGCGTGCTCATCGGGGTGCGGATCTCGTGGCTCATCGTTGCCAGGAAGTGCGCCTTGGCCTGTGCCGCCTGCTCGGCCTCGCGGCGCGCTTCGGCCAGCGCGCGGGTACGTGACTGCACCTCACTGACGTCGATCCAGTAGCCGCTCCACTCGACGTCGCTGTCGTCGCAGGACAACGGCCGCCCATGCGAGCGCACCCATCGCCAGCCCTGTGGCGAGCGGGTGCGGAAGGTGACGTCGATCGGGCCACGCGCCAATGCAGCCATCTCGACGCAGGCCATCACCTGGTTGCGGTCATCCGGGTGGACCGCGGCCAACAATCGCTGGTGATCGATCCGCGCGGTCTCCACGCTGATTCCGAACAGAGCCTGCACGTCCCCGGCGATCTGCGGAAAGCTGTAGTTGCCGCCCGCCGAACGACGCGCCTGGTAGACCACCGCCGGCAGGTTCGCGGTCACCTCCTGCAGGCGCTGCTCCACCCCTCGGCGGCGCACGCTCTCGCGATGGACCCGCCAGTAGCCGAAGGCATGGACCAGCGCCAGGGCGAGCAGGATCAGCGAGGCCGGCACCAGCCAGCGCAGGGGCGACGATGACGGAGCGTTGCGCGGCCGGTCCGGCAGCCAGGCCGCGCGGATCTGATCGCGCTCGGTATCGGTCAGCTGCGACAGCGCCTGTTCGAAGCCGGCGATGACATCGGCGCAGGCGGGCGTGGTCGCCAGCACCAGGGCATCATCGAAACCGGCCGGCGCGGCGATCAGCAGTGCATCGCCCTGGTAGCGGCGCAACGCCGCCTCGACGTCGCCGAGGTTGGCAACCACCGCATCGATCAATCCGGTGCCCAGCAGCGGGAGTGCATCGTCCAGCGCTGCCGGTGGCAGCAGCTGTGCACCCGCTGCCTGCTCGGCCAGCAGCCCCTGCAGCGGCACCCGGCTGGGGCTGGCCACAATGCGTCCACGTAGATCTTCCAGGCCCAGCACCGGCGGCGCATCCTCCCGGCGCACGATCACCTGTGGCAGCTGCAGGTAGGGCGTGCTGACCACCCATCCGGCAGGCAGTTGCGAGCGTGGCCATCCCAGCAGCGCCTGGGTGCCGGCCGGCAGCTCGTCCCGGTCCACGCTGGTGGCCGGCACGGGCAACAGCTGCAGTGGCCGTTGCCCGCCCAGCAGCTTCAGGTACGCCGCGCCGAGCCCCCGGGCTTCGCCCTGTTCGCTGGACGACAAAGGAGCACGGTCGGACGGCCAGGCGATGCGCAGCGGTGTGCTGCAGCCCGTGGCGGAGGCCGCGGCAGGCAGCAGCAGGCTGGCCATGACAGCAATGGCTGCCGGGAAGCCGGCGACATTCACGGTAGGCATCCTCATCTCGCGGGCGGAAGGAACGGCCGCGCTGCGGTACCGCTGCCTGCCACGCTATCGACGCCCGGGCCGACGGCAATGAAGAAAGTTGTAAAAGCATCCAGATGGGGGAATGCCGACATACACTGCCGCCTTCACCCGTACCTGCGGAGCGTTCGATGCGCATCGGCCTGGCTGCCAACCGTCTTCATCACCACGACGCGCGCGCTGCGCTGTTCCGTTGGCTGCGCAGCAGCGAGGCCGGCCTGCGCGAGCTGGGCGTGTCGCTGCATGCGGTCGGCCGCACCCATGACGCGATCGAACGGCAGGGCTTCCTGACCGGGTACGCGGGCCTGCACCGTTATCCCTACGGACGCGAGGGTGGCCTGATGAAGCTGGTCGCCGAAGTCGTTGGCATGGGTCCGGATCGGACACTGGATGGCGCGATCTACCTGATCGACCCGGTCGATCCATCCTCGGTGTTTCCGGAAGCAACCGCGCTCAAGCGGCAGTGCGTGATCCACGGCAAGCCGTTCATTTCGACCGTGGCCACCGCACGCGACTGGGTGGAGGTGGAGCGCGTCCACGCCGGGCTGGCAGCCGATGCCGGCGCCGACGACCTGCATGCGTTCGAAGGCCAGACGCTGGCGCTGATCGCGCACGATGCGATGAAGCCGGCGATGCTGGCCTTCGCCGATGAGCACTTCGATGTGCTGGCCCGGTTCGGTGAGCGGGTGGCCACCGGGACCACCGGCCAGCGTTTGAACGAGCTGGCCTGGAGCCGGGGCTGGCCGCGTGATACGCCGTGGGTGACGCGCTACCAGAGCGGTCCGATGGGCGGTGATGCGCAGATTGCCGACCGGGTGCTGGAGGGGCGTTGCCAGCGCGCGATCTTCTTCGAGGATCCGCATGTGGCGCGCCAGCATGAGGCGGATATCCAGCTGCTGGAGCGCGCGGTGACGACGGTGACCGATCAGGCGGTGTGCATCACGGCGCCGCGGGTGGCGGCGCGGTGGGCGGCGGCGGTGGCGCTGCGGGCGGGGTGAGGGTTTCGGCCAACGGCTGAGCCCCTCGTGGTGGGTCGTTCAGATCAGAAGCCGTGCTTGGCCGGGTGGGGTGGATTGCGCAGGGGTCGCTGCAAGTCCCCCTCCGGGGCCCGGCCCAGCCGCTGGCGGCTGTGCGTTCAGGCGCTTGCGAAGCAGTGCTTCGCAAGCAAAGCGCCTTCACCCTTGTAAGCTCGATGGCGCCATCCATGGCGCCAACGCCCCTGCATGGCTCACCCGCCCGGCCTCAGACAGTTTCCGTGCGTGTCCAGCCACGGAAGAGAGAAAGAAGAGCAAGAGCGGAAGCGGGTCGCGCGCTGTGTGCGCTTCTGTAGAGTCGAGCTTGCTCGACTGCTCAGCACGCGGTCTTGAGTGAAGCCCCTTCTGTTGAAGGGGCGCGCCGAAGGCGGGGGTAGAGGAAGAATGCGTGGGCAACTGCTGTAGCGCGCGCGCTACAGCAGTTGCCGGAGCATGGCCTTCAGGCGTCGCCCTTCCAGCTGGAAGTAATCGCGCTGTTCGCGCCAGGCGGGGAAGCGTTGTTCCACTTCGTGCCAGAACGCGGGTGAGTGATTCGGCTGGATCAGGTGGCAGAGTTCGTGCACCAGCACGTACTCGAACGCTTCCGAACGACCGAGCACGAGGGCCAGGTCCAGTGCCATGCTGCCATCGGGGGCGAGCGAGCCCCATTGCGAGGACATCACCTTCAATCGCAGGCGGCTGGGTGCGCGCGGCAGGGTGGGCAGGTACTTCGGCAGCCAGCGGCCGACGTCGGCGCGGGTCTGTGCTTCGTAGAACTCGCGCAGCAGGCGACGCAGGGTGGCGTCACCACCACGTGTCGGCCACTGCACGCAGGCACCATGCGCGTCGATCTCCAGGCGCGCGTAGCGGCCTTCCTGCCAGCGCAGCGGCAACAGTTCGCCGCGCAGGGGCAGCACGCCGTCTTCGCCGGGCTGCAGCGGTGCCGGCAGGCCCTGGCCCTGGTACTGGCGCAGCTGCAGTGCCAGCCAGTCGCGGTGCTGTTCCAGGAAGCGTTCGCCCATCACCAGGCTTGCGCGCGGCGGCAGGGTCAGGCGTGCACCGCGTTCGTCCACGCTCAGCTTGATGCGGCGCGCACGCGGATCGCGCACGCGCAGTACCTCGATCTCGGCATCCTCCAGGCGCAGGCGAACGGTGTCGCGCTGTACGGTGGCGGGCGGGGTCGGGCTGATCAGGCGGCGCAGCAGACGGCTCATGCGCCCAGCATAGCGCCGCTTCGGGCCGCCGGATGACCGGCGGCCGTCGGGCTGCCTGTTCAGTCAGCCTTGCTGAGCTTGAAGGCTTCTTCCAGCAACAGGAACAGACGGCGGATCTCGGCGCTCTGCAGGGCGAAGCGGGCGTCGAACTCGGCGCGGCGGCCGTCTTCGTCGGCATGCTCCAGCTGGTCCAGGGCGCCGTCGAGGAACTTCAGCTTGCGCACGATCAGGTCGTCGCCGATGACGAACGACAGGTTGTCCTCGAAGATCAGCGCCAGCTTGGTCACCTGCTTGCCGGCGTCCAGGTGCTTGTCGATCTCGTCGCAGCGCAGTTCCTGGTGCTGGCACTTGACCACCGCGCCGCCTTCCACCGGGTCCTTCATCTCGCACTCTTCGCCCAGGCTCAGCCCGGTCGGCAGCGGCTCGCCGGCGATCCAGCCGGTCAGGATCGAACGCGGTGCGACTTCGGCGTTCAGCGGCATCGCCGGGAAGCTGCCGAGCAGGCCGCGGATGTCGGACATGAAGTACTCGCCGGTCTTGCGGCTGGAGGTATCCACCGCCACGTAACCGTGCTGCAGGTCGATGAAGGCGTCGTTGCGCGAGGACTTCACGAAGGCGCGCGGCAGCAGTTCATGCAGCAGGTCGTCCTTCATCCGCTTGCGTTCGCGGCCACCCGGGCGGCGGCCTTCCTTCTCCTCGATCTCCTCCAGCTTGCGCTCGAGCAGGTCGTTGACCACCGCCGCCGGCAGGATCTTGTCCTCGCCGCCCACGGTCAGCCACAGGTGTTCGGCGATACGGTGGGAGAGCAGTTCCTTCTCCTCGCGGCCGAATGGCGAGATGAAGCCGCGCGAATTCATTTCCAGCGCGCCGACCGGTTTCAGCAGGGCGTGCGGCAGCAGGGTGTCGACTTCGGAAAAATCGGTGGTGGTCGGGAAACGGAAGAACGTCAGGTTGCGAAAGAACATGGAATTCCGGATGGCAAAGAGGAAGGGCGACCGACCTTAGACGGTGGGCGTCTCGGGATCTGCGTCGGCGTCGGCCGGGGAGCCGGCCAGCCAGGCATGGGCGTCGGGCAGCGGCGCGTCGTCGCGACGGCCCAGCGCCATGAAGTCGAACAGGGTGGTGTCGGCCAGCTGCGAGGGCCGGACTTCACCCATGGCACGCGCGATCTGCTCGATGCGGCCCGGGTGGTCCTTTTCCCACTGCTTCAGCATCAGGCCGACCTGGCGGCGCTGCAGGTTCTCCTGGCTGCCGCACAGGTTGCAGGGAATGATCGGGAACTGGCGTGCCTGTGCGTACTCGACGATGTCGCTTTCGCGCACATAGGCCAGCGGCCGGATCACCACGTGCTTGCCGTCATCGCTGCGCAGCTTCGGCGGCATGCCCGACAGCTTGGCGTGGTGGAACAGGTTCATGAAGAACGTGGCCACCATGTCGTCGCGGTGGTGGCCCAGCGCGATCTTGGTGAAGCCATGGAGTTCGGCGTAGTTGTACAGCGCGCCACGACGCAGCCGCGAGCACAGCGAACACATGGTCTTGCCTTCCGGGATGACCCGGCTGACCACCGAATAGGTGTCCTGCTCGATGATGTGATACGGCACGCCCAGGCCTGCCAGATATTCCGGCAGCACGTGCTCGGGGAAGTCCGGCTGCTTCTGGTCCAGGTTCACCGCCACCAGCTCGAACGGCACCGGCGCCTTCTTCTGCAGCTGCAGCAGCACGTCCAGCAGGGTGTAGCTGTCCTTGCCGCCGGACAGGCAGACCATGACCTTGTCGCCGGCCTCGATCATGCCGAAGTCGGCAATCGCCTCGCCGACCTGGCGGCGCAGGCGCTTGGCCAGCTTGTGCTGCTCGCGCTCGGCCACGCGCGGATCACGGGCGGCGCGCGGCTGGGGATCGGGAAGGGAAATCACGGCACTCATGGGTTCCATTCTAACGGCTCGGAGCGGCCACGGCCGGGGGTCGGAATTCCCCTCTCCCGGCAGTCATCATCGCTGTGTATGCTCGGAGGCTGTGGACACCTACAGCCCCGCCGAGATCGTCGAGCACCTCGCCGCCCTGCGCGCCGAGCACCGCCTGCTGGATGAACAGATCACCCGCATGGCCGCCAATGGCGAGGACGAGCTGGAAGCCAAGCGCCTGAAGCGGCGCAAGCTTCAGCTGAAGGACTGCATCGCCAAGCTGGAAAGCCTGCAGATTCCCGACGAACCGGCCTGAGCGGTGGCCCATCCACGCATGGCGTGGATCTACTGCTTCGCCCCGGTAGATGCCAACCTTGGTTGGCATGCCGTTCGCCGGGCATCGCCCGGCGCTGCCTTCAATCCTGCGGCGCAGGCTCGTCCGGGCGGGCCGCTTCCGGGCTGACCCTTTCGATGGTGTGGCGCAGCTCGCGGCCGAGGATGAACTTGGCATCCTTGGCCCAGGCGTCCAGGCGTTCGTCGAACAGCAGCTTGCTGTTCTCGTCCGGCCACACCAGGCGCAGCTCGCGCAGCTTCTGGATGAAGCCGCGGAACAGGGACTTGTCGAAAAACTCCGGTGCCGCCGGTGCATAGAGCAGGCTCAGCCGCTGCGCGGCCTGCTGGCACAGGCTTTCCAGCTCGGCCGCGCCGAGCACGCCCGGGCCGTTCTTCACCAGCACCGAGATGGCGATGTAATAGCGCTCGAACGCCTGCTGCAGCGAATGGCCGATCGCACGCAGGCGGAACACCTCGTCGGTCTGCCCGGTGTTGCGCGCCAGGATGCCGCCATCGTCATCGTTGACGTTCTGCAGCAGGCCTTCGCGCACGAACACGTCGATGGTCCGGTCGATGCGCTGGGCGAACTCATCCTCGCTCCACGGCAGGAACAGCTCGGCCTGCAGGAACGGGTATACCGTACGGCCCAGCTGGACCAGGCCGGTGCGGCTCATGCGGCGGTTGTTCTGGAAGCAGCAGGCCACCCACGACGAGGCGGTGAACAGGTGCACCACGTTGTTGCGGAAGTAGCTGAGCAGCACCGCGGTATCGCCGCTGACGCTGAGCACGTCACCCAGCGGGTGCTTGATGCGGGTGAGGACGTTGATTTCTTCGGCGTGGGCGATGATCCGCTCCGGCGAGTGCGGGGTCACCGTCACCCGGTCCGAATACGGCATCTCGACCAGCAGGGTCTTGCACAGCTCGATCTGCGCGATCAGGTCGGACTCGCCCATCGCATGCTTCGGCGTGGACAGCAGGGCCAGCGCCAGCAGGTTGATCGGGTTGACGTCGGCGGCGCCGTTGATGCGCACCTGGATGCGTTCGGCCAGCGTATCCACCGTGGTCGACAGCCACGCCGGCTTCTCGTCCTCGGAGACCGCCTCGCCCTTCCACTCCGGCGCCTTCTCGGCGAGCACGTCGTTCAGTGCGATCGGCTCGCCGAAGTTCACCACCACCTGGCCGTAGTTCTGCTTGAGCACCTTGGGGATGCCCCACAGCAGCGACCAGATCGATTCCTTTTCCTTCGGCCGGCCGGACAGTTCGTCCAGGTAGCTGCCGCCCTCCATCAGCTTCTCGTAGCCGATGTAGATGGGCTGGAACAGCACCGGCTTGCGCGGCTGGCGCAGGAACGCGCGCAGCGTCATCGAGATCATGCCGCCCTTGGGCTGCAGCAGTCGGCCGGTACGCGAGCGGCCGCCTTCGACGAAGTACTCCAGCGAGTAGCCACCGGCCACCAGCTGCGCGACGTATTCGCTGAGCACCGCCGAGTACAGCGCGTTGCCACGGATCGAGCGGCGGATGAAGAACGCACCGCCCTTGCGCAGCAGGGTGCCGACCACCGGCAGGTTCAGGTTGATGCCGGCCACGATGTGCGGCGGCACGATGCCACGGTCGTACAGCAGGTAGGACAGCAGCAGGTAGTCCATGTGGCTGCGGTGGCTGGGCACGTAGACCACTTCGTGGCCCGGCGCGGCGGCCTTGAACTTGTCCAGGTGGTGCACCAGCACGCCCGCATAGATGCGGTTCCACACGTGGCTGAGCATGAAGCTGGCCGAACGCACCACCGGGCTGGAATAGTCCGCGGCGATTTCCCAGGCGTAGGCGTGCGCCTTCTTCCAGGCATCGGCCGGCTTCGAATTGTCGCGCTTGGCCTGTGCGGCGATCGCTTCGCGCACCGGTTCGGCGGCCAGCACCTGGTCGACCAGCAGGCGCCGCGTCGACAGGTCAGGGCCGATCACCGATTCACGAATGCGGCGGAAATGGGTACGCAGCACGCGCTGCAGCTTGCGCACCGTGCGCTCCGGCTCCAGGCCTTCGTCCACGGTGCTGCGCAGCGAGATCGGCGGGGCAAAGCGGACGATGGTGCTGCGGCCGTTGAGCAGCACCGCCAGCAGGCGGCGGAAGCGACCGACCAGCGCCCAGTTTTCCGAGAACAGCACGGCGAACCAACCGCTCTGCTTGTCCGGCGCGCGGCCGACGAAGATCGACACCGGCACCAGGTGCACGTCCAGGTCATCGCGCACGCGATGGGCCTGCAGCACCTTGGCCAGCGAATCGGAGTGGGTCTTGGCGCCGCGCTGTTCGGGAATCAGCGAGTTGCTGGAGCTGCGCCGCGACAGCGCCAGGTAGGCGCGCTTGCGGCCGGTCGGGTCACCGGCCAGCGGCACCAGCGGCGACGGCAGGCCGGCCTGGCGGCAGGCCTTGTCCAGGATCAGCGCATTGGACAGGCCGTAGTCCTCCAGCACGTACATGACCGGGCGGCCATCGTTGTACTGGCCCGGGTCTTCCGGTTCGATCTTCAGCGACAGCCACGGTTCGACCAGACGGCCGAGCAGGCGAGCCCACAGCGGGCGGCGGCCAGCCGGACGCGCGTGCGCGGGCGGCGGTACCGGGTTCGGGCCGGTACCGGTCGAGGGGGACGCCGGCACCGTATCGGCGGGCGTCGACTGGGATTCTTCGCCGGGGAACGGCAGCGGGTTCTGTTTCGACATCGGCGCCATTATGGCTTAGGCGGCAGTGTTGCCGCTTCCCCACCCTCGGGCGGGGTCTCGGCCGGTGCCGGCGCCGCTGCGGCACGGGCCGCGTCGGCCTTGCGCAGCAGGGCATCGGTGTCGGCCAGGGTGCGGGTCAGGTACCAGTGGCCCTCGCGGCGGCTCAGCGGCAGCTGCAGGGTCATCTCACGCCCCGCCAGGTCGTAGTGCAGGCGTACCAGCGCATTGTCGCCCTCCACCGACAGCAGCTCGCCCCGCACGCTGCGCAGCGCGTCATCCACGCCCAACCCGTAGCTGCCCAGCACCGCCTTGAGGGTATGGATGAACGGCGCCAGCTGCTGCAGGCTGCCTTCCATGCCCGCGGCCTGCAGGCCGGCCTCATCGTCGAAGCCGACCTTGCCGGCGGCCCCCACCAGCGCGGCGATCGTGCTGCGTGCACGCGCACGGTCACTGATCGGCGCGCCCTGCGCCCAGCTGGCGAGGGTTTCCACCAGGGCGATGTAATGGGCCTGCTGGCCGGGCGTATAGCCCTTCTGGTGGCGCAGGTACTGCACGCCGAAGTTGCCCATCGACTGCGCGGCCTGGCGTACGGCGCTGGCCTGACCAGCCAGCTGGCGATCGAAGCTGCGCTGCAGTTCGGCACCGGCATTGGGCGTGCGCAGTGCGGCCAGCATCGGCAGCAGCTGGTCGCCCAGTGGCAGTTCAGTCAGCGGCCACTGGCTATGGCCCTCGGCCCAGGCCTGCTGCAGGCGCTGGTACTGGCTGGGCGGAACCGACAGCTTTGCATAGCCGACCAGATCGTCCTCGGCCAGGCGCAGGGCCATCGCCTGCACCGCCGCGACCGGCTCGGCCGCCGGCTTGGCCGGATCGTTGACCGATTCACGGCACGCGGCCACGGCCAGCAACAGCATGGCTGCCAGCCCCCATCCACGCGCAGACCTTCCTCGCACTGCCACGCTCATGCACTCGGACTCCCCGGACCGGTCCGCATCTTGCGGCCTGCGAGGTGACAGCGGCAAGCCGGGACGTCACGGTTTCCGCGGTTGCTTGTGCAAGTCACTGATCGGAATAAAAAAAGAGCCGGGATCACGAGGATCACAGGCTCTTCAAGCCGGCGCAGGGCCGGTGGACAGTGTTGTGGCACATGTCCGGTCCGAGGACCGGATGGCGGCGATCCTACGCTGCCCTTCAAGTTAAGGCAACACTTCACGTAGTGTCATATAAATCATTGATTTTATTGAGTAGCCTGATGCCTTGCGCCGGGGCCATGAAATCTACGGCAGGTTTCGCGGCGATTCGGGCACAACCGGTCCTTCGGCGGATGCAAAAACGCCATCCCGCGCGGGTCGGGATGGCGTTCGGGCCTGCAGACTGCGCAGCGGAATCTCAGCGCGTAGCCAACGCCGACGCGATTTCCTGCTGGATGGCCCGGGCCGCAGCCTGCGGATCGGCGGCCAGGCGGATCGGGCGACCGACCACGATGGCATCGGCGCCATCGGCAAAGGCCTGGGCCACGCCAACGGTACGCTTCTGGTCATCGCCGACCGGGCCACCGGGGCGGATGCCCGGGCAGACGATCGAGAACCCGGCGCCGGTAGCGGCGCGGATCGGGCCGGCTTCCTGGCCCGAGGCGATCACGCCATCGATACCGGCCGCCTGCGCGGCCAGCGCGCGCTCGACCACCACGTCCACCGGCTCACGGTCGATGCCCATCTGCGCCAGGTCCGGGCGGCCCATCGAGGTCAGCACGGTCACCGCCAGCAGGCGCATGTCGCTGCTGTTGGCGGCGGCGCAGGCTTCCATCATCGCCGGGTGCCAGCCGTGGATGGTGGCGTAGCTGACCGGCCACTGCGACAGGCGCTTGATCACCGCCGCGGCGGTGGCCGGGATGTCGAAGAACTTCAGGTCGACGAACACGCGCTTGTCGCGGCGGGCCAGCTCGTCCAGCACCTGGAAGTACTCGCCGGAGGCGAGCAGTTCCATGCCGATCTTGTAGAACGCCACGCTGTCGCCGAGGCGGTCGACCCACTCCAGCGCCTGCACGCGGTCAGGCACGTCCAGCGCGAAGATCAGGCGCTCGTCATCGCGCAGCGGCAGCGGCGCGCGGCTCACGGTGCGTAGTCCAGGGCGGCGCGCTTGGCGTCGTGGCGGGCCTGGCGCGACTGGCTGTAGTCGTTGTTGAACTGCGCCGGCTCGAAGCCGCCGTAGGTCGGGTTCGGCAGCATCCACCAGCGCTCGCCGAACCAGTCGTGGTACTGCTGCAGCAGCGCGTCACGACCGTCGTTGGTGTTGGCGGTCACTTCGACGAAATCGCCCAGCTGGTCGCCGAACTGCATCAGCACGCGGTATTTCTGCCCGGCCAGGCGGCGGCGGCAGTTCTTCTCGCTGCCGGCCTGCTCGCAGCCTTCGACCACGGTGCCCAGGCCCAGGAACACGCTGTCATCGGCCACCGGCAGGCCCTGCTCGCGCAGGTTGGCCAGGGTTGCGTCCTTCAGGTGCACGGCGCGGTTGGAGATGTACAGCAGGGTCACGCCCTTGGCGTTGGCGGCCTTGGCGAAATCAACCACGCCCGGAATGGCCTTGGCCTTCTTTTCGGCCACCCACTGGTCCCAGGTCAGCTCGTCGTATTCCTTGCCGTCGCGCACCAGGCGCGCCTGGTAGGGCGAGTTGTCCAGCACGGTCTCATCCACGTCCAGCACCACGGCCGGCTTCAGGCCCTTGGCCTCGTTGCCGCGTTCTTCCGGCACCAGCGCATCCCAGTGGGCTTCCTTCAGCGCGGCATCCAGGTGGTCGGCGGCGGCACGGTAGGTCTGTTCGGTGATCGCCTTGTACTCCTGCGCGCGCTGCATCCACAGCACCGCATTGAGGTTGTCGTTGGCAGTGGCATCGAGCGTGCCGTCGGCCTTGGCAGCGGCGGCCGGGGCCTCCGGTGCAGCGGCTTCGGCGGCAGGCGCATCCACGCGCTTGCAGGCGGACAGGCCCAGCGCCGCGGTGGCGAGCAGGGTCAGGGACAGGGAAACGGGACGACGCATGGATTCACCGGCAATCAGATATACCGGCGCATTTTACCGGCAAAGGCGGTCCCGGGACGGCTATGCTTGGCGGTTGACCCGTTGCCCTTCCGGAGGCCGCCATGACCGATTCCACCCAGACCCCCGACGTCCCCCTGCTCGACGCCGTGCAGGCCCGCCTGCTGGGCTGCCTGGTGGAGAAGGAGGCAACCACCCCGGACACCTATCCGCTGACGGTCAACGCCGCCCAATCGGCCGCCAACCAGAAGACCGCCCGCGAGCCGGTGATGAACGTCGATGCCGGCAGCGTGCAGCACGCGCTGCGCCAGCTGGAAACACTTGGCCTGGCCCGCCAGCACTTCTCCTCCCGTGCAGACCGTTACGAGCACCGCCTGCAGGCCGCGCTGGACCTGACCCGGCAGCAGACCGTGCTGCTGGCGATGCTGCTGCTGCGTGGGCCGCAGACCCTGGGCGAACTGGTCACGCGCAGCGAGCGACTGCACCGCTTCGCCGACGCCGACGAAGCCCGCCACGCCATCGAGCGCCTGCAGCAGCGCGCGCTGCTGGTAGTACTGCCGCGCGCCAGCGGCCAGCGCGAAGACCGCTACATGCACCTGCTGTGCGGTGAAGTGGACGGCGCGGCGCTTGCGGCCAAATACGCCAGCAGCGGCGGTGGCAGCGACGCGGCCGATCCGGGCCTGGCCGAGCGCGTGGCCCAGCTGGAAGCGGCCGTGGCCGAACTGCAGGCGCAACTGGCTGAACTGCGCGGTTGATGGTGGGTGCCGGCCAGCGGCCGGCACTACCCGACGTCAGCCGCACCCAAGGTGGCGTACAGCCGGCTGGGCGTTTCGATGCCCGGCAACTGGATCACCCCGCGCTCCTGCATGCCCAGACCCAGCAGGATCTTCCCGGACACCACGTTGTCCAGATCGGTGATGCCGTACAGATCCTGCAGGCCCAGCTCAGCGCGCGCATGCGCGAACACCGCCCGCGCCGCCTCACCGGCATAACCCTGCCCGGCGAATTCAGACAGCACCGCGTAGCCGATGTCCGGCCCCGGCAGGCCATCTCGGCGCACCAGCCCGGCATTGCCCAGCCACGCCCCGTCGGCCAAGCGCTCGATGGCATACATGCCGAACCCGTTCAACGCGTAGCTGTGCAGCACCCGCAGCGCGATGTACTCACGCGCCTGTTCTTCACTGCGCACATTGCGGTCACCAATGAAGCGCACGAAGCCCGGATCATTCAACAGCGCCAGCATCGGCGCCGCATCGCGATCAGGTTCAATCGCACGCAGGCGCAGGCGTTCACTTTCGATGGGATGCACGCGCAGACCTCCAGCCGAAACCCCGATTCTGCCTCAGCCCCCGGCTGCTGCTGTTGCTTTTGATTTTCTTTTTTCTTTTCCGTGGCTGGTGCGCACGGAACCTGTCAGAGGCCGGGCGGGTGGGCTGGGCGGGACCGTCCGCGGCATGGATGCCGCGGCCGAGCCCCCAAGGACGGGTTTACGGCGTGTCCCGCCCAGCCCACCCGCCTGGCACGCTCACGAATGCACTGCGGACGACGCCAGCCACGAGGGGCTGCGCCGTTCGCCGGTCAATCGAACAGCGCCTCGATCGCCGCCAACCCCGCACTCGCCCGTTCCTTCTTGCGCACCGCATCGGCCACCGGATCAGCACCATCGCGCTGGATCTCCTCCGCCGGAATCTCCTCGAAGAACCGGCTCGGCTTCAACCGCACGTGCTCACCGAACTTGCGGGTCAGCTTGCTGTAACTCATCCACAGCTGGATCTTGGCGCGGGTGATGCCCACGTAAAGCAGGCGACGCTCTTCCTGCAGATTGCCCTCGTCCAGGCTGACCTGGTGCGGCAGCACGCCGTCCTCGCAGCCAACGATGAACACGTACGGGAACTCCAGGCCCTTGGAAGCGTGCATGGTCATCATGCGCACCTGGTTGCCGCCCTCGTCCTTGTCGCTGCGCGACAGCAGCGCCAGCTGGCCGGCCAGGTCGGCGGCAGTGGCACCGCGCGGGCCCCCCTCGAACCACTGCGCCAGTTCCTCGATGTTGTTGGCACGGCGCTGGTAACTTGCCTCTTCCTTGGCCTGCTGGCGCAGTTCGCTGAGCAGGCCGGATTCCTTGGCGACCTTGCGGATCATGTCGCCGGAAGTGACCTGCCGGGTCTGTGCACGCAGGTCACGCAGGATGTCGGTGAAGCGCGCCAGGCTGTTGGCCGCGCGCGGGGGCAGTTGCTGCAGGGCACCGATCGCCTCGGCAGCCTGCGCCATCGGCATGTCCTTTTCCTGCGCCAGTTCGGCCAGCTTGGCCAGCGTGCCGGCACCGACGTCGCGCTTGGGTGACTGCACCGCACGCATGAACGCGGTGTCGTCGTCCGGGTTCACCAGCAGGCGCAGCCAGGCCAGCGTGTCCTTCACTTCCTGGCGCTCCAGGAACATGGTGCCGCCGGTCAGGTGGTAGGGGATGCGCAGCAGCTGCATCGCCTTTTCCAGCGGGCGCGACTGGAAGTTGCCGCGGAACAGGATGCAGAAGTCGCTCCACGGCACGTTGCGCGACTGCGCCACGAAGGCGATCTCGGCGGCAACCTTTTCCGCCTCATGTTCGCTGTTGCGGCATTCCCACACGCGGATGCGTTCGCCGTCGGCCTGGTCACTCCACAGCTTCTTCAGGTGCTCGTGCGGGTTGTTGGCGATCAGCGCATTGGCCGCGCGCAGCACGCGGTTGGAACAGCGGTAGTTCTGCTCCAGCTTGATGATCTCCAGCTTGGGATAGTCGCGCCCCATCTGCTGCAGGTTTTCCGGATTGGCGCCGCGCCAGGCATAGATCGACTGGTCATCGTCACCCACGCAGGTGAAGTTGCCCTTGTCACCGGCCAGCTGCTTGAGCAGCCGGTACTGCGCGTCGTTGGTGTCCTGGCATTCGTCCACCAGCAGGTAGCCGATGCGCTCGCGCCAGGCCAGCGCGATCTCCGGATTTTCTTCCAGGATCTGCACCGGGAGACGGATCAGGTCATCGAAGTCGACCGCATTGAACGCCGTCAGGCGCAGCTGGTAGCGCTCGTAGACGCTGGCCGCTTCCTTCTCGCGATTGCTGCGCGCGGCGGCCATCGCCTGCTCGGGCGACAGGCCGGCGTTCTTCGCGCGCGACACCAGGTTCTTCATGTCCTCGATGTCATCAGGCTTGGCCCCGTACATCAGGTCCTTGATCTGCGCAGCGGCATCGTCTGCATCGAAGATCGAGAAGCCGCGCTTCAGGCCAACGGCGGCATGTTCGATCTGCAGGAACTTCAGGCCCAGCGCATGGAAGGTGCAGATGGTCACCTCGTCGGCGTCCTGCTCGCGCAGGCGCTTGGCCACGCGCTCGCGCATTTCCTTGGCCGACTTGTTGGTGAAGGTGATCGCCGCGATGCGGCGCGCCGGATAGCGGCCGCAGCCGATCAGGTGGGCGATCTTTTCCACGATCACACGCGTCTTGCCGCTGCCCGCGCCGGCGAGCACCAGCAATGGACCTTCGATGTGCAGGACGGCGGCGGCTTGGGGGGGATTGAGACCGTGCATGGGATGGGGATTGTAGCGGGGCCGGGTGACGACCACAGCGGGCCGCCGGTGGGGTTGCTGAACGGCTTCGGCGAAGCGGGGCCGCGGCGTACAATCCGTCGATGGCCAAGCTTTACTTCTACTATTCGGCGATGAACGCCGGCAAGACCACCACCCTGCTGCAGAGCGCCCACAACTACCGCGAGCGCGGCATGCGGGTGGCGATCCTGACCCCGCGCCTGGACGATCGTGCCGGCGCCGGCGTGGTCGCCTCGCGGATCGGCCTGCGTGCGGACGGCATGGCCTTCGACCGCGATACCGACCTGCAGCGCTGGGTTGAACAGGATCTGGCAGCCAACGGCCCGATGGGCTGCGTGCTGGTGGACGAGGCGCAGTTCCTGACCCGCGCCCAGGTCTGGCAGCTCAGCGAAGTGGTCGACCAGCTGCGCATTCCGGTGCTGTGCTACGGTCTGCGCACCGACTTCCGCGGCGAGCTGTTCGAAGGCAGCCAGTACCTGCTGGCCTGGGCCGATGAGATGCAGGAGATCAAGACCATCTGCCACAGCGGCAAGAAGGCGACGATGACGGTGCGTGTGGACGAGCATGGCCACGCGGTGCAGGACGGCCCGCAGGTGGAGATCGGCGGCAACGACCGCTACGTGTCGGTCAGCCGCGCCGAGTTCAAGAAGATCACCCGCGGTGAAGGACGGATCGATCCGGCGCAGGCGCCGCTGCCGCTGTAGCAGGCGCGCCGGTGCGCCATGACCTCCAGCGGTTTACAAGCAAGCGCTGTCGCGCCTAGGCTGCGGCTCCCCTGCTGCCGAACTGGACGTCCGACATGCGCTCTGCCCTCCTGCTGCTGCCGCTGCTGTTGCTGCCCCTGCTGGCCACCGCGGCCGAGCGCCCGTCAGGTGAAGACGATGCGGCAGTGATCGGCGCCGGTTTCATGGACAGCCACCCGGACATGATGTACCGGCAATGGGGCGTCAACGCGCTGCGTCGCAACGATGTCAACGGCGCGATGGACAACTTCCGGCTGGCCGCGCGGTATGCGGACAAGCCTGCCCAGGGCTACCTCGGCGAGATGTACTGGTACGGGGTAGAGCAGCCGCGCAATCCGGTCATGGCCTATGCCTGGATGGAGGTGGCGGCCGAACGTGGCTATCCGTTGTTCGTCGAGCTGCGCAACGAGTACTGGGCCACGCTGCCGCTGGAGCAGCATGATGCGGCGCGCGCGCAGGCAAGCGCGCTGCGCGCCGAGTATGGTGACGAAGTCGCGCGCCCACGCATGGCCGAAGTGCTCAGAAAGGGGCGCCGCGAGATGACCGGCAGCCGCGTCGGCTCGATGTCCAACAACGTCGACATCGTGTACATGGACGGCGGAATCTCCCGCACCATCAAGGCCGATCGCCTCTACGACCCGAAGTACTGGGACCCGAAGCAGTACGAACGCTGGCAGGACGAAACCTGGATGAAGATCCGCCGGGGCACGGTGGAAGTGGGTGTGCCGACCCAGTCGCACGCCACCGACAGCAAGCCTTGAAACAACGGTGCCGGCGTGTAGCCGGCACCGGGCCGCATCCATTCAGTACAGCGTGCGCTCCGGCGCACCTGCCGGCGGCGGGGTGTACTGGTACAGCCAGGTCTCGGTGAGGGTCTTGCCGCCACTGCGCAGGAACAGGCGGATGTCGATCTGCTCGGTGCTGCCTTCCGGCGGCACCAGGTCGAACATCGCGCGGTAGCCGTTGATCTCGCGCAGCGGGCGCGCCGACACGATCTCGACCCGGCCACGGCTGGCTTCCACCACGGCCTCGACCTCACCCTTGTCGATCAGCCTGGCCAGTTCGCCGCCTTCGAAGTCCACCGCGAAGCGCCAGCTGAAATACTCGCGCTTCTTGCCGACCACGCCGCCCAGACCGGTGCGGCTGGCCACGCAGTGCGCCAGCGGCGGCCGTGCCGGCGGCTCGGCGCCCCAGTACAGGCGGTAGCCGACCAGCAGCTCCTGGCCCGGCTGCGGCTTTTCCTTCGGGTTCCAGAACGCCACGATGTTGTCGAAGGTCTCGTCCACGGTGGGAATCTCCACCAGCTGCACCGAGCCCTCGCCCCATTCGCCCTTCGGCTCCACCCACAGGCAGGGGCGCTTCTCGTAGAACACGCCGTCGTCCTGGTAGTGGTCGAAGTTGCGGTCGCGCTGCAGCAGGCCGAAACCACGCGGGTTGCGGTCGACGAACATGTTGAAGCGCAGGTTGCGCGGATTCAGCAGCGGTCGCCAGATCCATTCGCCGGCACCGGTCCACAGCGACAGGCCGTCGGTGTCGTGGATCTCCGGGCGCCAGTCCCATGCCATGCGGCGGTCGTTCTCGCCCACCTGGTACATGCTGGTGCACGGGGCGATGCCCAGCCGCTCGATCGCCTTGCGCGGGTACAGCGCGCTGTCGATATCCATCAGCAGCACGTCGCCGTTGGTGATGGCGAAGCGGTACGCACCGGCCACGCTGGGCGAATCCAGCAGGCCGTAGACCACGATCGTCTCCGAATCGGCCGACGGCTGCTCCAGGTAGTAGGCGATGAAGTCCGGGAATTCCTCCGGCTTGCCCATGCCGGTGTCGATCGCCAGGCCGCGCGCGGACTGGCCGTACTGGCCTTCCTTGCCGACCGCGCGGAAGTAGCTGGCGCCGAGGAAGGCCGCGAAGTCGCGGTCGGTGTCCTTGCGGGTGTTCAGGCGGAAGCCGGCGAAGCCCAGATCGGCCGGCAGCTCGCCGTCCTTGATGCCGCTCTTGCCGTAGTTGAACGCCGCGCCGTCATAGGCCAGCTCCTGCGCCTTGCCGTCGACCACGTCGAACATGCGCACCGGCGAATGGAAGTACAGGCCCAGGTGGAAGAACTTGGCCTGGAACTTGCCCGGCTGGTCAGCCCACAGCGCATGGTCCTGGCGGTAGCCGATCGACTGGTACTGGTCCCAGTCCAGGCCTTCCAGGCGGCCCGGCAGCACCCGCTTGTGGCTCTTATAGGGTGCCTGTGCCAGCGCGCGCGCCTGGCCCTTCAGGGTGGCGAAGTCGAACGGCTGCGGCTGGCCGAGGCGGCGCAGGCCCATCTGGCCGCTCTTGCTGGCCGCGCACGCGGGCAGGGACGGCAGGCCGAATGCAGCCAGGGCGAGGGAGGCATTGCGGATGAAGTCGCGTCGTTGCATGCAGGCGCGTCAGGCACAGAGGGAAGGTCGGCCATCATAGGCAGACAAACGTTAACGGGCAGCGGAGACGTACCCTGCCCGTTCAGCTGCCGCTGGCCGCCCGCCTCAGCGCTGGCAGTGGCTGCACCAGACGCTGGCGCGCTGGCCGATGGTGGCGTGCTTCAGCGCGCGGCCACAGTTCGGGCAGGGCAGCCCATCGCGGCCGTACACCAGCAGTTCCTGTTCGAAGTAGCCCGGTGCGCCGTCAGGGCTGATGAAATCGCGCAGCGTGGTGCCGCCACGGGTGATGGCGTAGCCGAGGATTTCCTTCACCGCGTCGGCCAGCCGCTGATAGCGCCCGCGCGAGATCTAGCCGGCCTCGCGCAGCGGGCTGATGCCGGCCTTGAACAGGCTCTCGGCGGCGTAGATGTTGCCCACGCCCACCACCACCGCCTGGTCCATCAGGAAGGTCTTCACCGGCGCGCTGCGGCCGCGGCTGCGGGCGAACAGGTAGTCGCCGTCGAACGCGTCGTCCAGCGGCTCCGGGCCCAGCCCCTGCAGCAGCGGATGGACCTCACCGGCGGGCTGCCAGAGCAGGCTGCCGAAGCGGCGCGGGTCGTTGAAGCGCAGCAGGCGGCCGTTGTCCAGGCTGATGTCGACGTGGTCGTGGGCGCGTACCGGCGTATCACCGGGCAGCACACGCAGGCTGCCGGACATGCCCAGGTGCAGCACCGCGCTGCCGATGGCGGTATCCAGCAGCAGGTACTTGGCGCGCCGGCGGATCTCCTCGATGCGCTGCCCCGGCAGCAGCTCGGCCACTTCCGGCGGAATCGGCCAGCGCAGGTCGGCGCGGCGCAGGATCACGCCATGCACGCGGCGGCCCTGCAGGTGCGGCGCCAGGCCGCGGCGGGTGGTTTCGACTTCGGGCAGTTCAGGCATGAACCGATTCTACGCCCGCTCAGCGTGGCGGTGCCGCCAGTTCACGGGCATCCAGGACGCCATCACCGTTGGCATCCTGCTTGTGGAAACGCTGCACGATCACCTGCCGCTGCTGCTCGCGGCTGATCGCCCGGCCCTTGCCGCCCGGCAGCTCATCGGCGCTCAGCACGCCATCGCCATTGCGGTCCATGCGGTCGAAGGCATACAGCATCCACTGCACGTACTCGGATTCACTCACCCGGCCGTCGCCATCGCTGTCCATCCGCTGCAGGTAGCTGGTGGTGTCGGTGACCTGGGCCAGCGCCGCGCCCGGCAGCAGCATCGCCAACGCAAGCCCATACCCAGCCCTCACGCGCCCACCAGGCTGTAGCCCTTCAACCGTGCGGCATAGGCCTGCAGCGCGGCGATCCCGCTTTCCTCGGCCTCACGGCACCACGCCTGCAACTGATGCAGGCGCTCGGCGGCATCGTGGCCGCGGGCCTCGAGCAGCGCCGCCAGCCGCGCGCGGTACTCGACCAGGGTGCGGATGCGCGGGCGCTGCGCCACCCATTCGCTGAGCTGGGCACGACTGTCCGGCTTCAGCCAGCGGCCATCGTTGACCAGGCCACGGCGCAGCCGGCGTGGCAGCAGGCGGCGCAGCTTGGCCCCGGCCTGCACGGCTTCCTCGCGCAGGGCCGGCATGAACACATTGCGCTGGTAATCGGTCATCGCCTGGAAGCGGTGCGACAGCAGCGCCTTCAGGGTTTCGGCATCGGGCACGGCGATGTTCGGGCGCACATCCATGGCCGGCGCCACCCGCAGCACCTTGGCCAGGCGCAGCGCCTGCAGCAGGCGGATCGCACTCCAGCCGATATCGAACTCCCAGCGCCGCATCGCGAAGCGCGCCGAGCTGGGGAAGGCATGGTGATTGTTGTGCAGCTCCTCGCCACCGATCCAGAACCCCCACGGCGTCAGGTTCGTGGAGGTATCGGCGGACTCGTAGTTGCGGTAGCCCCACCAGTGGCCCAGGCCATTGACCACGCCGGCTGCCCAGAACGGGATCCACGCCATCTGGACCGCCCACAGGGCCACGCCGGGCAGGCCAAACAACACGGTATTGATCGCGAACAACAGCACCGGCCCCAGCGTGGCATGCGGGGTATACAGGCGGCGCTCGATCGCATCATCCGGGGTGCCGCGCCCGTACTGCTCGATGTCCGCGCGCTGGCCGCGCGCTTCGCGGTACAGCTCCACGCCATGCCAGAACACCTTGCCGATGCCACGGGTGACCGGGCTGTGCGGGTCGTCCTCGGTCTCCACCTTGGCGTGGTGCTTGCGGTGGATGGCCACCCATTCGCGGGTGATCATCGAGGTGGTCAGCCACAGCCAGAAGCGGAATACATGGGCCAGCGCCGGGTGGAAGTCGACCCCGCGATGGGCCTGGCTGCGATGCAGGTACAGGGTCACCGAGAAGATGGTGATCTGGGTGAAGACCAGCAGCACCGCCAGCATCGCCCACCAGCCCAGGCCGAGCACACCACCGGTCAACAGGGACATCAGGGCATCAGGCATGGCAGCGCTCCGGATCGACGCGGGGATGGCAGACATGATGGGCGCTTGCGTTGCAAACTGCATCCCTGCGGCGGTGCTTCGCATCGCCATCCGTGGCACCGTTCACAGTTGGGGACCTGAGTTGTCGAGCCTTGATCCACGCGCCAGCACCATGACTGCGGCCCCGCCCATCGCGGAGCCGCCCCCGTTGATCGAACTGGACCGCGCCACCGTGGTACGCGGCCAGGTGAAGGTGCTGCACGGGCTCAGCCTGCGCATCGCGCAGGGCCAGCACACCGCCCTGCTCGGCCCCAACGGCTGCGGCAAGTCCACCTTCATCAAGCTGATCACCCGCGAGCTGTACCCGCTGGCCCAGGGCGACGGCGCGGTGGCGGTGAAGGTGCTGGGCCAGAACCGCTGGCAGGTGGACCGGCTGCGCTCGCAGCTGGGCATCGTCACCGGCGACCTCAGCAGCAACCTGGCCGACATGCCCGGGCTGACCGTGGAACAGGCGGTGCTGTCCGGCTTCTTCGCCAGCTACGTGGTACCGGCCTTCCGCGAGGTGACCGCCGACATGCGTGCACGCGTCGGCGAGACACTGGCGATGACCGGCGCGCTGTCGCTGCGCGACCGCGCCTACGCCGAGTTGTCGGCCGGCGAGACCCGCCGCGTGCTGATCGCCCGCGCGCTGGTCAATCGGCCGCAGGCACTCCTGCTGGACGAACCTTCCACCGGGCTGGACCTGGTTGCCCGCGAACAGCTGGTGGCAACCATGCGGGTGCTGGCACAGCAGGGCATCACCCTGGTGCTGGTGACCCATCACATCGAAGAGATCATTCCCGAGATCGAGCGGGTGGTGCTGCTGCGCGACGGCCGCGTACTGGCCGATGGCACCCGCGCCGAGCTGCTGCGCAACGAACCGCTGTCGGCGGTGTTCGGCGGCGCGATCACGGTGGTCGAACAGGAAGGCCGACTGACCGCGTACGCGGGATAGACAGATGCATCGCTCTCCGTAACCGTCTGTAGAGTCGAGCCATGCTCGACTGCCGTTCGCCGCGAGCAGAAGCAGCCGAGCATGGCTCGGCTCTACAGAAGGCGGGGCAGCGGGCCGGATGTTCCGGCCCGCCACCGCTTTGCTCAGAACCGCAACGCCAGTGCGCGCGACTCGATCGGTGCCATCCGGCTCTGGTCCTGCAGCTGCAGGTCGCGCAGCTCGTACGGTGCGCCGAAGCCGGCCGGCAATGCGGCCTGGTCGAACGGCAGCACCAGCTGGCCTGCGCCCGGGCCATCGAACCACGCGGCCGCATGTGCCTGTGCGACCGGCTTCAACTGGCCATCGCGGGCCGTGGCATACAGCGTGCCCCGTGCCTCATAGCGGCCTGCGGCGGCCACCTGCAATGGCAGTGCCACCTGGCGATTGGACGGATCCGGTGCCGCCTGGCCACTGAAGCGGGCAGTCGGCCGTGCCACCGCAAAGGCGACCTTGCCATCGCGCAGCACACCGTCGGCCTGGGCGAACACCTGCAATTCCCACAGCCCCTGTGCAGTACCGACATCGGCCGGGATGCGCACCTGCGCGCGCAGGCTGCCATCGGTAGTGCGCAGCAGGCGCTGCGGCCAGCTGCGGCCATCCGGCGCGACCAGCAGGGCTTCTCCGCCGAGGCCGCCACGGCGCGATGCCAGCTGCGCGGTGGTGGCGCCGTCTTCCAGCAGGCGTGCCTGCAGCTGCATGTTGCCGCCGGCCAGCACCTGCGCCTGGTTGGCCTGCACCTCCAGCCGCAGCGGGCTGTTCGGCTCCAGCACCTGCACCACGTAGCGGCCCTGGGCCTGCGCGCTCTGCAGCGTGTAGGCACCGACGGCACTGGTCGCGCCGGTACGCAGCATGCTGCTGCCATCGCTGACCGGCATGCCGGCGTCCTGCAGCGCGCGCGCATCGACACTGCGCGCCACGCTGCTGCGGCCGGCCGGGTCGCGCACCTGTAGCGTGTTGGCCGGCAGCACGCGGGCACCGTCGGCCGGGCTCAGCTGGATCACCGCATCCGGCGCCGTCAGTGGCAGGTCCAGGCCGCGTTGCAGCTGCGTGCCATCAACCTGCTGCCAGTAGCTGCGGCTGACCGAGGCATACGGCGTGGCCGCCTGCAGCGGTTGTGCGGGGTCCAGCGCCCAGGCAAAGGCCAGTGGCGCGTGTTCGCTCTCATCGGTGGGAAGCGGCGCGGCTACCAGGGCGGCAGGCACCTGATCGCCCGCACGGGCGCCCTGCAGCGGCTGCGCGGCCTGCGCTGCGGAAAGGGACAGCACTGCCAGGGTGGCGCCGGCCAGCAGGGTGGATTGAATCGTCATGGTCGTCTCCCTCACTGGGTCAGGTCGTTGCGCAGCAGGGTGCCGAGGCCGAAGCACTCGCGGCGGCTCTGGTTGTGGCTGAGCGGTTCTGCACCCTGGGTACGCGCCTTGTCGGTGAACCAGGTGGTGCCGGCGGCCTTCTGGCTGCTGCACTCCAGGAAGCCATCGGAGCAGGACGACAGCCAGTTCTGGGTGAACTCCAGGCCGACGTTGGCGGCATAGCCACCGCAGTAGCTGTTGCTGTCCCACACCGCCGATTCCACATCGCTGCCCACCACCGCGCGGAACGGTTTGGGCAGGGCGGGACGGCCGGCGGTGCCGTACAGGTTCTGCGCGTTGTAGGTGGCCATGCTCGCCACCTGCTGCTGGCGCACGGCGTCGTTCTTGTAGCCCAGCAGCCAGCCCAGCGAGGTTTCAAAGGTGTTGCCGTTGAGCACCGCATCGGCCAACGGCGTGCCGGCCGAAGACGGTGCCAGCGCGTTGACCTTGCGCACCGTGCGGATGATCTTCGGATAGCGGCTGTCATAGGTCGGGTTGGACAGGATCCAGCGCATCACGTTGCCGCCGTTGGAGTGGGTGATCACCACCAGCTGGGTGATGCCACGGCTGTCGATGAAGCCGGTCAGCTGATTGGCCAGGCAGCCGGCCGCTTCCGGCTTCCACATGTACTGGGTGAAGTCACAGTTGATGACGACGTAGTTGCTGCTGTTCGGCAGGCCTTGGCGCACGGTGTCGATGATCGCCGGCTGCCAGTAGTCCTGGGTGGCGTTGGTCTGTGCGCCGGTGCCATGCACGAAGGCCACGCCGACCACGTCGGCCGCCTGAGCCGGCGCGGCTGCCAGCCCGAGGAGCAGGGCCAGGACGGTACTTCCTGTTGCGGTGCTGCGCATCGCTTCTCTCCCTCTGTCAACGGATCCCCTCGACCCGGCTGGAACTGGACGGCCCCTGGTGCTTGCCGTTGTGCCGATGCTCGCGGCGCGGCCGCGTGAAAGTCCGTGCGCTGCGCCCGGATTCAGGAGACTGACGTCACTCGATGACGCTTTTCATATCGCCGGGATGACCATGCCGGGTCTGGCCGTATGACCGATGGCCACTGCGGTGTCGTATACGGGCTGCGATCATGGCGCGATGTTTTTCCTCCGGAGCCTGTCCATGTCGCTGATTTCCCACCCTGCCCGCCCGCTGCTCGGCCTTGCCGTCATCGCGGCCCTGGCCGGTTGTGCCGCCACCGCCGCCAAGCCGACCGCCGTCGAAGCCAACATCACCACCAAGGCGGTGGGCTATCTGGACAAGAGCGCGGTACCGGCCAGCCTCGACCTGGTGCCAGCACCGCCGGTGGCCGGTTCGGCCGCCCTCGCCCTCGACGAACAGGTCAGCCGTGAAGCCCGCGCGCTGCGTGGCAGCCCGCGCTTCGCCCAGGCCGGTGTCGATGCGGAACTCGGCTTCCCCGAAGGCGCCAACCACTTCTCCTGCGCCGCCGACATCGACGTCGATGCGGTGAAGACCCCGGCGCTGTACCGCCTGCTGGAGCGCAGCCGGATCGACGCCAGCGCCGCCACCAAGGCCGCCAAGAACCACTACCAGCGCCCGCGCCCGTTCATGGTCAATGGTGAACCGACCTGCTCGCCGAAGGACGAAGAAGGCCTGCGCAAGAACGGCTCGTACCCGTCCGGCCACACCTCGATCGGCTGGGCCTGGGCCCTGATCCTGTCGGAGATCGCACCGGATCGCGCCGATGCCATCCAGGCGCGCGGCCGCAACTACGGCGAGAGCCGCCTGGTGTGCAACGTGCACTGGCAGAGCGACATCCTCGAAGGCCGCTTCATGGGCGCCGCCGCCGTGGCCCGCCTGCATGACAACGCCGCGTTCAACAAGGACCTGCTGGCCGCACGCAAGGAGATCGCTGCCGCGCGCAAGGCCGGCCTGCACTCCAGCCGCGACTGCGCGGCCGAGGAAGCGGTGCTGAAGGTGCGCCCGCAGAGCGCGCTGTAAGCGCCTGGCGGTTCAATTGTTGCCGGCCAGCGGCCGGCACTACCGATGGGTGTAAAGCAGAAGGGCCGGCATTGCGCCGGCCCTTCTTCATTCCATCAACGCAGCCACCACATCAGAACTTCGCGGTGAACTCCACGCCCCAGGTACGCGGCTCGTTGAGGAAGCCGGTCAGGTTGTTGAAGTCGATCGCGCCGACCACGCGGGTCTGGTTGGTCAGGTTGCGGCCGAACACGGCCACGTCGTACTGGCCGTAATCCCAGTTGTAGCCCAGGCGCAGGCCGCCTTCCAGCGAACTACGGCCGCGGAATTCCGGCGACTCGTAGATGAAGAAGTTCACCGCGCTGCGGTAGGCCCAGTCGGTGTAGGCATACAGCTCGCTGCCATCGCTGAGCGGGAAGCCGACACGCAGGGTCGCGTTGTGGATCCACTTCGGCGCCTGCGGCAGCGGATTGCCGTTGACCAGTGCGTAGGTGCCACCGTTGATGACGGTGGTCGGGTCGTTGATGGTGCAGCCACCGCCGCAGATCGCTACCGCCAGATCCTTGTCCTTGATCTCGGTGTCGTTGTAGCTGCTGCCGAAGGTCAGCAGCACGTTGTCAGCCAGATAGGCTTCCAGGTCCAGCTCCACGCCCTGGCCGATGGTCTTGTCGGCGTTGAGCAGGGTGGCGGTGTTGTTGGTGCCGCCCACGGCGATCAGCTGCTGGCCGTCAACGTTGTAGCGGAACACGCTCAGGCCCAGGCGCGCACGGCGCTCGAACAGGTCGGCCTTGATGCCGGCTTCGTACGAGATCACCTTCTCCGAATCGGCCTGCGACAGGCCCGGCGCGAAGGCCAGGCGGCCCTGGATCGACGGCGCACGGAAGCCCTTGGCCACGCGGGCGTAGGCATTCACGTTGTCGGTCAGCTTGTACACGCCGCTGACATCCCAGCTGACGTCGTTGACGTCGGTGTTGGCCAGGTACGGGCCACTGACCGGGGTGCCGAACGGAAGGACGGCCTGCAGCACGCTGGCGTTGAAGTCCTTCTTGTCCTGGGTGTAGCGCACGCCGGCGCGCAGCTTGAAGCGGTCGGTGACATCGAAGTCACCCGAGGCGAACACCGCCCATGCCTTGTTGCGCTGGTTCTGCACCACATGGCCGGTCTGCGGGTTGCCCGGCTTCAACGAGTTGTAGTTGAAGTTGTTGATGGTCACGTCTTCGTCGAAATAGAAGACGCCGGCCTGCCAGTCGAAGCGGCCCCATTCGTTGGATTCGACGCGGAACTCCTGCGTCCACTGGCGATGGTGCGGCAGGCCGTCGGCCGACTCCGACGAGAACGGGATGAAGCCCGGCCCATAGTTGCCAGCGCCCAGCGATGCGTCGCCGTAGCCACCGTCGATGTCACCACGATTGAGCGATTCGGCGGTTTCATAACCGGTGATCGAGTGCAGGGTCACCGAGCCGAGGTTCCACTGCAGGCGCGCGCTGCCGCCCCAGGTCTCCAGGTCGGAGAAGTTGACGCCGTCGTTGGCCACCTTGTCGCGGTCGAAGTTCTCGACCAGCGAATTGCCACCCTTTTCGATGATGTTGGCGCGGAACAGGCGCGCGGTACCGTTGAGCTTGCGCTTGTGCAGGTTGAACAGTGCTTCGAAGTCGTCGCCTTCGTACAGGAACTGCACGCGGCCGGCGGCTTCGTCATAACCTTCGAAACCGCTGTTGGGCGCACCGGCGCGGGTGTTGTCGACCCAGTCGTCACGGCGCTGGTAGATGGCCGAGACGCGTGCCGACCAGCGGTCGGTCAGCGGGCCGCCATAGGCGCCCTGCACGTTCCAGCTGTTGTAGCTGCCATAGCCCACGCGCACGTAGCCGTCGGCATCCTGCGACGGGCGCGCCGAATCGAACTTGACCACGCCGGCCGGGGTATTGCGGCCGAACAGCGTGCCCTGCGGACCGCGCAGCACTTCCACGTTGGCCAGGTCGAACAGCGGGAAGCCCTTCAGCAGCGGGCTTTCCTGCACCACGTCGTCGTACACCAGCGACACCGGCTGCGACGCATTGAGGTCGAAGTCGGTGTTGCCCAGGCCACGGATGTAGAAGCGCGGGAAGGCACGGCCGTAGGACGACTCGATGTTGAGGCTGGGCACGCGCGCGGCCAGGAAGCGGATGTCATCGCCCGCCGAACCCAGCACATCGAGCTTCTCGCCCTGGATCGCGCTGATCGCGACCGGCACGTCCTTGGCGTTCTCGACGCGGCGCTGCGCGGTCACCTGCAGGGCATCAAGGGCAACCGGATCCTTGGCAGCGGGAGTTTCCTGGGCGGCTGCTACCAGCGGCAACAGGGCGGAAAGAGCGGCAACGAGGGGGCGCGCGACCGGAAGGCGGCCACGGGAAGTGCGGGTCGGAGACATGGCGGTAGGCTGTGTTTGGAGGGGTGGTAAAACGGCGCTACCAGATAATTGTTGCAATACAGCACCTGCCCCGCAAATGCCTGCCGTTCATGGCCGCGTCGCTCCGGCCCCCGCGCCCTCGCTAGACTCGGGGTTTTCCAGCCCTGCAGAGCCGCCGCGATGACCCAGTGGTACTTCCATGCCTCCGCCCAGGCCGAGCGTATCGGCCCGCTTGATGACGAGGCCGCGCGCCGTTATGCGCAGGCCAACCCGCGCGCCCTGGCCTGGTGCCAGGGCATGAGCGGGTGGACCTCGATTGCCGAGGTGCCCGAACTGCAGTCCGCGGCCCCGGGCATGCCGAACACCCCGCCGCCGGTCCCCGCCGCGGCCAGCGGCCGCGCCGACGACATCGAATTCCGCATCGTCGGCCATGAAATGCAGTTCGTGGAGATCGAGCTCGACCCCGGTGAGAGCGCCATTGCCGAGGCCGGCGCATTGATGTTCAAGGATGCCACCGTGCAGATGGACACGGTGTTCGGCGCCGCCAACGGCGACCAGGGCGGCGGCTTCATGGGCAAGGTGATGGCCGCCGGCAAGCGCGTGCTGACCGGCGAGAGCCTGTTCGCCACCGTCTACACCCAGAGCGGCCACGGCAAGGGCAAGGTCGCCTTCGCCGCGCCCTACCCCGGCACCGTGCTGGCAATGAAGCTGGACCAGCATGGCGGCCGCCTGATCTGCCAGAAGGACAGCTTCCTGGCCGGCGCGCGCGGCGTGCAGATCGGCGTGCAGTTCCAGCGCAAGATCATGACCGGCCTGTTCGGCGGCGAAGGTTTCATCATGCAGAAGCTGGAAGGCGACGGCTGGGTGTTCATCCATGCCGGCGGTTGCGTGGTGGAGCGCGAGCTGGCCGCGGGCGAGCGGCTGGATGTGGATACCGGCTGCGTGGTGGCCTACCACCCGACCGTAGACATGGACGTGCGCCGGGTGGCCGGCATCAAGAGCATGCTGTTCGGCGGCGAAGGCGTGTTCCTGGCCACGCTGACCGGCCCGGGCAAGGTCTGGCTGCAGTCGCTGCCGTTCTCACGCCTGGCCGGCCGCATGTGGATGGCCGCGCCGCAGGGCGGTGGCCAGAACCGCGGCGAAGGCTCGGTGCTGGGCGGCCTGGGCCGGATGCTGGACGGCGACAACCGGTTCTGACCGCCCCCGGTCGTGCCGGCCGCTGGCCCGCAACCTCATGGACCTTGGCGCGCATCCCGGTAGTGCCGGCCGCTGGCCGGCAGCCTCATGAACCTTGGCGAGCGTCCCGGTAGTGCCGCCCGCTGGCCGGCAGCCCCATGAACCTTGGCGCGCATCCCGGTAGTGCCGGCCGCTGGCCGGCAGCCTCATGGACCTTGGCGAGCCTCCCGGTAGTGCCGGCCGCTGGCCGGCAGCCTCATGGACCTTGGCGCGCATCCCGGTAGTGCCGGCCGCTGGCCGGCAGCCTCATGGACCTTGGCGAGCGTCCCGGTAGTGCCGGCCGCTGGCCGGCAGCCTCATGAACCGTTGCCAGGTTCCCAATGATTGCCGGCCAGCGGCCGGCACTACCTTTATGAATGGGCGATGTTTCCTACCCTGCCCGCCCCGCCACGGCTTCGGTATGCTGGCGCCCTTTCCTGAATCCGGCGCCGCGAGCGCACTGCCGATGAGCCTGTTCCGCCCCCGCATGCTGCTGTCCGTCGCCCTGATCGGCCTGCTGGCCGGCTGCGGTGGCGACCCGGTCCGCCCCACACCGCCGCCGGCGCCGACCGTGGTGCCGCAGGCCAAGCCGGTGAAGATCGGCATCGCCCTCGGTGGCGGCGCAGCCAAGGGCTTCGCGCACATCGGCGTGATCAAGATGCTGGAGGCCAACGGCTTCGAACCGGCCGTGGTGTCCGGCACCAGCGCCGGCAGCGTGGTCGGTGCGCTGTACGCCAGCGGCATGGACGCGTTCCAGATGCAGAGCAAGGCGGTCGCGCTGGACGAAGCCAGCATCCGCGACGTGCGCCTGTTCTCCGGCGGCCTGGTGCAGGGCCAGAAGCTGCAGGACTACGTCAACGAGCAGGTTGCCAACCGTCCTGCCGAGCGCCTGAAGAAGCCGTTCGCCGCCGTCGCCACCCAGCTCGAAACCGGCGAGCGCTCGATCTTCGTGCGCGGCAACGTCGGCCAGGCGGTGCGCGCGTCCAGCAGCATTCCCGGTGTGTTCGAACCGGTGAAGATCGGCGGCCGCAACTACATCGATGGCGGCGTGGTCAGCCCGGTGCCGGTGGATGCCGCGCGCCAGCTCGGCGCCGACTTCGTGATCGCCGTGGACATCTCCAGCAAGGCCAGCGGCAAGGCGCCGACCGACATGCTGGGCATC
Organism: Stenotrophomonas sp. 86428_Sma; assembly: GCF_056481585.1. Lineage (NCBI taxonomy): Bacteria > Pseudomonadati > Pseudomonadota > Gammaproteobacteria > Lysobacterales > Lysobacteraceae > Stenotrophomonas > Stenotrophomonas sp. 86428_Sma. The sequence goes on along the minus strand of NZ_CM151156.1, from coordinate 41,900 downwards.
GTCAACCAGTCCATCTCGATCATGGGCCAGCGCCTGGGCGAACAGGAACTGGCACGCGCCGACATCGTCATCCGCCCGAAGGTGCTGGACATCGGCGCCGCCGATTTCAGCCAGCGTGGCACCGCAATCCTGGAAGGCGAAAAGGCCGCGATGGCAGCCATGCCGCAGATCCGCGCCAAGATCCAGCAGCTGCAGCGTGCACGTGCCGCCGCAGCCGCACCGGCACCGGTGGCCGCGCCGAAGTGCGAGGAAGCCTCGCGCCTGGGCAAGCTGATGGGCCGCAAGGGCAAGTGCTGATCTGAGCCGGTGTGTCGCTGCCAGACTGCGACGCGCGTGCTAGCGCGTGGGCCGGTAGCCGCTGGCCTGCTGTCGCTCGCGCCTGCGCTTCTGGCGCGCCTGCTCCTGCAGTGTCGCCGTGTGCTGCAGCTGTTCCATGCCATCGGCCGGTACGTGCAGCTGGCGTCGCGCACGGGTCAGCGCCAGATAGACCGCGCGCACCGGGTTGTGCCAGATGCGCCCGCCCTGCCCCGCACTGAAGCAACCGGGCGACAGCGAGACCACGTCGAACTGCAGGTTCTTCGCGTGTTCGGCCAGGCACAGCGCCACCCGCCCTTCAGCGGGCGTGTCCTGGTCATCAAGCGCTTGCAGCAGTGACTGCACCCGATCGGCAGACGCAAACAGTTCGACCAGCGCGCCCTGCCCTTCGTCGGCCTGCGTGGCCAGGAAGCGCTCCCATTCCTGGTCCGATGCTCTGTCGCGGCGCCGGCGCCACGCATCCAGTGGCCGCTGCAGCACGCTGCGCAGCGCGCGCAGCGATGCCGGATGCAGGTAGGGCCGCAGCCCGAGTGCGTGCAGCTGTGCCGCGTCCAGGGCCAGATCGGCGACGCTGCCATGGATGCGCAGGCCCTCGCTCGGCACCTGCGCCCAGTCGCGGTAATGCAGCACACCGGTGGCGCGGTCGGTGGCACCGACGAACGGCCCACTTTCCTGGCCCAGTCCATCCAGTGCCAGGGTCTGGTTGACCAGGCCCTCGACCTGGTTGCCCTGGCGCACCGACTGGTGCATTTCCAGCACCTTCGACGCGGCCCAGCGCGGCACCGTACCGGTCAGGCACTGGTGCGGATCACCCAGGCTGACCACGCCAGGCGCATGGCCGGCCAGCAACTGCTTCCACGACGGGCTCAGGTCATGCGCCTCGTCCACCAGCAGCATGCCCATGTCCAGCGGCGGGGTGACGCCGCGCAGGGCCAACCACTTGCCGATGTGCGCCGGGCTGAGGCTCAGCAGCGTGCCCCGCTGCAGCTCGGCGTCGAACATGCAGCGCCAGACGTGCTCGGCGGCCGCCATGTACGGTGACACATCGAGCATCGCGGCAGGCACCGAACGGTCGAAATGCTGGAAGGCCATGCGCGGCGCGGACGAGGCGCACCAACGGTTGATGGCCTCGAACGCGGTCAGCAGCACCTGCTCCGGGCTGCGCCCACCGATGCCCTGCAGTCCGATGCGGCCGGCAATCTCGCGCGGCGTACGGGTGCTGCGCCGGTAGCTGGCAACGAAGCCACCGGTCTGGCCGCTGCGCGCGGCGTGCTGGGCCACGCGGTTGGCGAACTCGATCTGGGTCAGCAGGCGCACCGCAGTGCTGGCCGGCACGCGGGCGCGGAAGGCTTCCACCTGCCCACGCGAGGGCGCCACGTAGGTGTAGCGGCCCGGCCGCGCATCCATCAGCGCCAGCACCAGGTGGCCCTTGCCGGTGCCGGCATAGCCATCGAGGTCGATCAGCTCATCGGGGTTGGCGGCGATGGCGCGCAGCACGCGGGCCTGCTCGGAGGTGTACAGGCCATGGTGCTCGACCGACCGCGCGTCCGCGGCGGCGACGTCATCCTGCGTGGCCTCGTCGTCGTCACTGGAAAAGGTGGCGGGAAAGCGGATCTCATGTTCGACCAGGGTTTCCTGGCAGGCCTGCTGCAGGGCCAGGCCCGGGTACTCCCGTGGCGACTGCGCGATGACGTCCTGCAGGATCTCCGCCGGCGCCAGCAGCACGCCGTGGGCAGCCAATGCGGTCAGCCAGGCATCCAGCTCCGGTTGGCCACCGCCACCGGGCCCGGCCAGCTGTGCAGCCGCGCCTTCGTTGCCAGCAAACAACGCGCAGGCATCATGCAGCAGGCGCTCGATCTCGGCCGCCGGATGCAGGCGCGTCCGGCACAGCTGCGCGGCCATCAGGCCGGCCTGCTCCACTGCGGTCTGCGGTGGCGTGCCATGGGCAACGTAGCGCGCCAGCGACTTGCGCTGCAGCGGCAGGAACGTGGTGGTGGGCAGCGGGTGCTGGAGTTCGGACATGCGTGGAACCGGAAAGGAACGCTGCGACGCGCGCAGGGCGGAGATGCTCGGCTACCCGCCCGGCGCCGTCAAATCGCAGCGGCGCGTTCATTCCAGCTGCGAAAGCGGCAATGCCTGGAAGCCCTTCACCGTGCGCAGCACGAAGCTGGAATTGGCATCGGCCACGCCACCGGCGTTGAGCAGCCGGTCAAGCAGGAAGTGCGAGAAGTGCTCCAGGTCGCGCACGTAGACGTGCAGCAGGTAGTCCATGTCGCCGGTCAGTGCATGGCAGGCCACCACTTCATCCCAGCCCTGCACGCTGTCCACGAAGTGGCCGATGGCGGCCTGGTCGTGCTTTTCCAGCTGCACGCGCACGAAGGCCTGCAGGCCCAGCCGCAGCTGCCGTGGCTCCAGCCGCGCGCCATAGCCGACGATCACGCCCTCGCTTTCCAACCGCTGCAGGCGACGCAGGCAGGCAGAGGGCGAGAGGTTCACCCGCGTCGCCAGCTCGGCGTTGGTGGCGCGCCCATCCCGCTGGATTTCAGCCAGCAGACGTATATCCGTGCGATCGAACTGGACTTCTCCGGCCATTGTTGCCCCGCAACATGGTGAGTACGCAAGGATATTGCGCCAACAAGGCCAATCGGCGCAACTTTTGCAACCCTGTTGCGCGCGCCCTGCCCTAGCATCGTGGGTATCTCATCCCGGAGTGCCCCATGGACCTCGCCCAGCCCCGCCGCGTCGAACACCAGCAGACCGACAAGGGCTACGTGCCGGTGTATACCACCGCGCTCGTCGAGCAGCCGTGGGACACCTACAGCGCCGACGACCACGCCACCTGGAGCACGCTGTACCAGCGCCAGCGCGAACTGCTGGTCGGCCGCGCCTGCCAGGAATTCCTGGATGCACAGGACGAGATGGGCATGAGCGCGCACATGATTCCGCGCTTCGACCAGCTCAACGAAGTGCTCGGCGCCGCCACCGGCTGGACCCTGGTCGGCGTGGAAGGCCTGCTGCCGGAACTGGACTTCTTCGACCACCTGGCCAACCGTCGTTTCCCGGTGACCTGGTGGATCCGTCGCCCGGACCAGATTGATTACATCGCCGAGCCGGACCTGTTCCACGATCTGTTCGGCCATGTGCCGCTGCTGATGAACCCGGTGTTCGCCGACTATATGGAGGCGTACGGCCGTGGCGGCGTCAAAGCCCACGCGATCGGCCCGGATGCACTGCAGAACCTGACCCGCCTGTACTGGTACACGGTGGAGTTCGGCCTGATCGATACGCCCGACGGCCTGCGCATCTACGGCGCCGGCATCGTGTCGTCGAAGGGCGAATCGCTGTACTCGCTGGAGTCGGCTGCGCCCAACCGCATCGGTTTCGACCTGCAGCGGATCATGCGCACGAAGTACCGCATCGACACCTTCCAGAAGACCTACTTCGTCATCGACAGCTTCGAACAGCTGATGCAGGCGACGTCGCCGGACTTCACCCCGATCTACGCGGCGCTGTCTGATCAGGCGCATCTGCCGGCGGGCGATGTGCAGGCCGATGACCGCGTGTTCCAGAAGGGCACCGGCGAAGGCTGGGCCGACGGTGGCGACGTGTAAGCGCACGGCGCCCACCTCTTCGCATTGAAAAGAAAACGGCGCACCGGGATGCGCCGTTTTCGTTGCTGCCTGCCTGCACCGTCACGGCAGTGCAGGCGAGGGCAGGGCGATCAGGCGTCCACGGCCCGGCAGGAACCGCGCACCATCAGCTGCGGATGCACGCTGGTTGCGGTCGGCGCATCCGGCACGTCGGCCTGCACCAGCATCGCCGCTGCCATGCGCCCGATGTCGGACACATGGCGGCGCACCGAGGTCAGCGGCGGCCACAGCCGCGACGCCAGCGGGCTGTCGTCGTAGCTGACGATCGACAACTGCTGCGGCACCGCGATGCCCGCACGCAACGCCACCTGATACACGCCGGCAGCCATTTCGTCGTTGCCGGCAAAGATCGCACTGGGCCGTTGTCCGCCCATCAGCAGCCGTTCGGCGGCATGCACGCCCGACTCGAACGTATCGCCCGCTTCCAGCACGCGTTCACCCGGCAGGGTCAGGCCCACCTGCGCCAGCCGGTCGAGGAAGCCATGGGTGCGCTCGCGTGCGGTACGGCGGTCGCCTGGACCGGCAATCACCGCGATATCGCGGTGGCCGAGCGAGAGCAGGTAGCCCGCTGCCGCGGCTGCACCGTCGCGATCATGGGTGACCACGGCCTGTGCCTCGTCATCCGACACATGCGCGTTGATGCGGACGTAGCGGCATTCAATGCCGTCGAGCATCTCCGTCAACGCAGCCGACTCGGAGGCACGCGGGCCCAGGATCACGCCGTGCAGCTTCTGCTGCTGCACGAAGCGCCGCACGCCGTACGCACAGTCCGGAGCCAGGCTGTCGCAGGGATGCACGACCAGTTCATAGCCGGTGCCGCGCAGCGCTTCCAGCGCGCCGTGCTGCAGGTCGACGATGCATTGGGCGCCCGGGTCGTCATACACCAGGCCGATCAGGAAGGAGCGGCGGAACGCGAGGCCGCGCGCCAGGGGGTCGGGCACGTAACCGACCTCGCGCATCAACGCCTCGACCTTGTCGCGGGTGTCTTTGCGCACCAGCGGCGAGTTGTTGATGATTCTTGAAACCGTTTTCTTGGAAACTCCCGACAGTCGTGCGATGTCGTTGATCGTGGCAGCCTTGCCCTTCGATGCCGGCAACGCGGCATCGCTAATAATTCGCACTGACATGTATAGAACCAGGTAAGTCGGAGAATTCTAGCCTTGCGCCCGTGGGGCGCGAAGTTGCGGAATGTCGCAGCGAAGATGGATCGCGTCGTGTTCGACCGCTTCTGCTGCGCGAGGTTCCATTGTGATCGCTCTACTTGATGTCCATCTGAACCGTTCTTCCGCGCGTGTTCACCTTGAATGCGGGCGCGACGCGTGCGAACGCCAACATTCCCTTAACCACGCTCCGCTACAGTCGGGGCATGGACCTGCAGACTTCTCCGTTTCCGGTGTTCCGTGGCCGCGACAGGTTGATCGCTGCGGTCGACGCAGCGATGACCTCCGGTGATGCCGAGCGCATCACCGCCGACCTGCAGCTGGCGCTGCAGGAAGCCATCGCGGACAGCCGCATCGAATTGCCCGAGTGCGTACACCGTCCGGTCAGTGATCATTACGCGCGACGCCCGCTGTACCACAGCCGCGAACACGGCTACAGCGTGATTGCCATGAGCTGGGGCCCAGGGCAGGGCACGCCGCTGCACGACCACGATGCCATGTGGTGTGTGGAGGGAGTGTGGTCAGGCGAGCTGGAGATCACCCGCTATGAACTGCTGGAGCGCAACGGTGAGCGCTGCCGCTTCCGCCGCCACGCCGTGCTGCGCGGGGGCTGCGGCAGTGCCGGCAGCCTGATTCCGCCGCACGAGTACCACACCCTGCGCAACGCCAGCAACGAAGCGCTGGCGATCTCGGTTCACGTGTACGAGGCGCAGATGGAGCGCTCGGCGGTGTTCGATCCACTCGGTGGTGACTGGTACCAACGCCGCATCCAGGCATTGCAGGCCGACCCGGCCTGAGCCGGGGGCAGGGCGGGGCACCACCAGCACCGTCGTGAGCCACGTGGCATCATGCGCCGCTGCGCTGCCGGACCCGGCGGCGATCCGCGATGCCCGGTCGGGCAAGGAGCAAGACGATGTCCAGCGCTGATCCGCGCCTGCGCGCGCTGTTGAAGCTGGCACCGGTGATTCCGGTGTACACCCCCGAAGATGTGAATGAAGCGGTCGAAGTGGCCCAGGCGCTGTTCCGCGGCGGCCTGCCGGTGATCGAAGTGACGCTGCGCACGCCGCAGGCGCTGGATGCGATCAAGGCGATGGTCGAGGCCGTGCCCGATGCGGTAATCGGTGCCGGCACCGTGCTCAACGCCGCGCAGATGCAGGCAGCCAAGCAGGCCGGTGCGCGTTTCGCGGTGTCCCCCGGTGCCACGCCGACGCTGTATGCCGCCGCGCGTGATGCCGACCTGCCGTACCTGCCTGGTGCCGCCACTGCCTCCGACCTGATCCTGGGCCTGGAGCACGGCCACGACACCTTCAAGTTCTTCCCGGCGGTGCAGGCCGGTGGCGCTGCGTTGCTGGCGGCCTGGCACGGCCCGTTCGCCGATATGCGCTTCTGCCCGACCGGCGGCATCAGCGCGCAGACCGCGCCGCAGTTCCTGCACCTGCCCAACGTGCTGTGCGTGGGCGGCTCGTGGCTGACCACCCCGGCGCTGCTGCAGACCCGCGACTGGGATGCGATCGAGCGTCTGGCCCGCGAGGCCTCGGTACTGGCCGGCTGAACCGCTGCACGAATCGTCAAAGGTTTGATCGTGATCAAAGCGCCGGCCTCGAGCCGGCGTCATTCTGTGGGCAAGCGCACTACGGAGATCCGAACATGAATTCGACCATGAAGGCCGCTGTCGTGCGTGAGTTCGGCAAGCCACTGGTGATCGAGGAAGTCCAGGTACCGCGCCCGGGGGCGGGCGAAGTACTGGTCAAGATCGAGGCCTGTGGCGTCTGCCACACCGACCTGCACGCCGCCGAGGGCGACTGGCCGGTGAAACCGAACCCGCCGTTCATCCCCGGCCACGAGGGCGTGGGGCACGTCGTGGCCGTGGGAGGCGGGGTAGGGCACGTCAAGGAAGGCGACAGGGTCGGCATCCCCTGGTTGTACTCGGCGTGTGGCCATTGCGAACACTGCCTGGGTGGCTGGGAAACGCTGTGCGAGACACAGCGCAACACCGGTTACTCGGTCAACGGCGGCTTCGCCGAGTACGCACTGGCCGATGCCAACTATGTCGGCCTGCTTCCGAAGGACGTGGGCTTCGTCGAGATCGCGCCGGTGCTGTGCGCCGGCGTGACCGTCTACAAGGGCCTGAAGGTCACCGACACCAAACCCGGTGACTGGGTGGCGATTTCCGGCATCGGTGGCCTGGGCCACATGGCGGTGCAGTACGCCCGCGCGATGGGTCTGAACGTGGCTGCGGTGGATGTGGACGACAACAAGCTGGCATTGGCCCGGCAGCTCGGCGCGCAGATCACCGTGAACGCGCGTACCACCGATCCCGCCGCCTTCCTGAAGAAGGAAATCGGCGGCGCGCACGGCGCGCTGGTCACCGCGGTGTCGCCGAAGGCGTTCGAGCAGGCGCTGGGCATGGTCCGCCGTGGCGGCACCGTCTCGCTCAACGGACTGCCGCCCGGTAATTTCCCGCTGGACATCTTCGGCATGGTGCTCAACGGCATCACCGTGCGTGGCTCGATCGTCGGCACCCGGCTGGACCTGCAGGAGTCGCTGCAGTTCGCCGCCGAAGGCAAGGTCGCGGCCACGGTCAGCACCGACCGCCTGGAAAACATCAACGACGTGTTCGCGCGCATGCATGCGGGCACGATCGAAGGCCGCGTGGTGCTCGACTTCGCCGCCTGACCGCCTGTGCATGGCCGCCGTCGCTCCGTCCCCCTCTCCCACGGACGCGGCGGCCATGCCTATCCCCCGGTGGTGCCGGCCGTTGGCCGGCAAACCCCAGGCATTTCGCGCCGCCGTACAATGCGCGCATGCCCGACCTGCTCAAGACCCTGTTCCTGTCCCTCGTCGCCCTGATCGGCGGCGTGCTGTCGCTTGCGCTGGTCAGCAGCGTCGCCAGCTGGCTGCCCCCGCTGGTGGGCATGTCGCCGGACAACAACAGCGTGCAGCTGGGGTGGGACCTGGCCTTCAGCGTACTGGGCGGCATCGCCGGCATTTCCTTCGCCACCTACTACGCGCCGTGCTGGCCGCGTTCGCATGGGTTCTCGATCTGGTCGCTGATCGCGCTCGGCTGCGCCTACGCAATGTGGACCGCAGGCGCGGATTTCCCGCTCTGGTTCGTCATTTCGCTGCTGGCGTCACTGCCGCTGCAGCTGCTGGCCGGCTGGTGGTTCGGTCGCCGCGCGTCGCGCGATCCGCGCTGAGCGCATCCAGGTAGTGCCGGCCGCTGGCCGGCAACCTCGCCCATCCTACAGGTGCCGGCCAGCGGCCGGCACTACCGCTTCAGCGACGGCAGCGTCTGCTTCAATCGCGCGATGCCCTGCCATGGGTCACCCTTCAGCCGCTTGGCACGCGCCAGCGCCTTGGCCATCGGAAACGCGTCGGCCGCGCTCACCCGCGCCAGTTCTTCCCAGCGCAGCGGCACCGCCACGCCGCCAGAATCGCGTGCACGCAGCGACCACGAGCACACGCTGGTGGCGCCTCGGGTGTTGCGCAGCCAGTCGATGAAGATGACGCCATTGCGCTTCGCCTTGCTCATCGTCGCCACGTAGCGGTCCGGCGCCTGCTCCGCCATCGCCTGTGCGAACGCCTCGCAGAATGCCTTGGCTTCGCCCCAGCCTGCCTTGGGCTGCAGTGGTACCACCACGTGCACCCCCTTGCCGCCAGACAGGCGTACGACGCTCTCCAGACCCACCTGCTGGAGGCGGTCACGCACATCGCGTGCACCGGCTTTCACCTGTGCCCAGCTGACGCCGTCACCAGGGTCGAGATCGAACACCAGTCGATCCGGATGCTCCGGGTCGGCCACGGTCGCACCCCAGGGATGCAGCTCCAGCGTGTTCATCTGCACCAGTTGCAGCAGGCCCCGCGCATCGTCGATGTAGACGTAATCCTCGCGGCCGCTCTTCTGCAGGAGGGGCACCGCATGCACCGCATCGCCCAGGCCGGGGCCATGATGCTTCTGGAAGAAGCAGGCCTTGCCGACGCCATCCGGACAGCGCAGCAATGACAGCGGACGTCCGGCGATTTCGGGCAGGATCCAGCGCGCCATGCGCTGGTAGTAGTCGGCCACGTCGCCCTTGCTCAGTTTCTGCTTTGGAAACACCACCCGCTCAGGATGGGTGATCTGGACCTCACCTCCGGCTTCGGCATCTGCGGTGCTCATTCCCAGGTCCTCCTCCTGCTTGTCGCTGCGCAACCGCTTGAAACTGGCCTGGCGGAGCAGGCCTTCCTTGCCCCAGCCACGGAACGCCACCTCCGCCACCGTCACCGGTTTCACCCAGCGTACGCTGGCGGCGCGGAACGGCACATGCGCCGGCAGCTGCAGCACCGGCGTCTTCACTGCCAAAGGCTGCAGTGCCTTGAGCAGCGCGCGCAGGCGCTCGTCGTCGAAGCCGGTACCCACGCGGCCCACATAGCGCAGCCCGGCCTTGTCCGGCGTGGCCAGAAGCAGCGAGCCGAATCCCACCCGGGAACCCTTGGGTGCCGTATAGCCGACGATCACGAACTCGTCGGTGTCTTCGTGCTTCACCTTCACCCAGCTGCGCGCGCGGGTGTTTACGTACGGCGCATCCACCTGCTTGCTGACGATGCCTTCGAAGCCGGCCTCGCCGCTGGCATCGAACACCTGCGGCCCATGGTCGACCACGTGTTCGCTGAAGGCCAGTGTGCCGGGCGCCGGCCCGATGAGATCCTTCAGCAGCGCCTTGCGTTCCAGCAACGGCGCACGACTGATGTCCACGCCGGCCACACCCGGAAGATCGAACACGATGTAACGCAACGGTTGCTTCGAGCTTCCATCGATCACGCGCTGCAGTGCTGCGAAATCGCTGCGTCCTTCCTTGTCCAGAACCACCAGCTCGCCATCCAGGCGCGCATCGCGCACCGGCAGCGCCAGCACGGCCTGCGCGACCTCGGGAAAATCGGCCGTCCAGTCCAGGCCGTTGCGCGAGCGGAGTTTCACCTCGCCATTGTGCAGATCGGCCAGCAGACGATAGCCGTCCCACTTGATCTCGTGCAGCCAGCGCTCGCCGTCGGGGGCACTGTCGCGATGATCGGTCAACTGCGGTTTGAACCCAAGGGGAAAGGGCGTATCACGTGCGCCGTGCAGTTGCAGCGCGCGTGCATGCCAACGCGCATCGGCCTTGCGCGTGGTCGTGCGTGCGACGGGTGCAGCACGCGCCGCCTTCGCTGTGGAACGCTTCTTCGCCGCAGATGCTCGTTTCGGCGTGGGTGCCGTCAGCAGGTCATCCGCCTCCGCGTCGCGCGCTTCGCCGTCGTCGCGCTTCATCAGCAGCCACTGCACCTGGCGGCCTTTCATCGCGGTCCGCACCAGCTTCCAGCCACCGGCCAGGCGTTGCCCGTGCAGCACGAAGTCGATCTTTCCAGCCGCCAGCGCCTGCAGTGGATCGCCTTCACAGGCCCAGGTGCCGTGATCGAAGACATCCACGTGGCCAGCGCCATAGTGGCCTTCAGGAATGTCTCCTTCGAAACCGGCGTAGGACAACGGGTGATCTTCCACCTCCACGGCCAGCCGCTTCTCACCAACGCGCAGCGAAGGCCCCTTGGGCACAGCCCAGCTCTTCAGTACGCCGTCCATTTCAAGGCGGAAGTCATAGTGACGCGAGCTTGCGTGATGCAGCTGGATGACGAAGGTCGGCCGCCGCTTCGGATCGCCGCGTGCGGGCGTGTCGTCAGGCTCCGGCGTCTGCCCGGCGCCACCACCCAGTCTGCGCTTGCGCCGGTACTGGTGCAGCGACATGGTTCAACCTGCCTTGCGCCGCGTGGTCTTCTTTATGGCCCTTTTGGCGGCCTTCTTCGCAGCCTTCTTCGCCGGTGCCTTGCGCATTGCCGGCTTCTTCGCCGGCGTGCGCTTGTTGGCGTCCAGGCTCTTCTGAAGCAACGCCATGAAATCCACCACATTGGTGGTGGCATCTTCACGTGGTGCGGGCTCGTCTTCCACCCGGGTAGTGCCGCCCTTGGATTTGATGCGCTTGTTCAGTACCAGCTGCAGACGCTCGCGGAACTCATCGTGATAATCCGAAGGATCCCAGTCACCGGCCATTGACTCGATCAGCTGTTCGGCCATCGCCGTTTCCTTGCTGGTGATGCGATAGTCGGACAGTTTTCCGGTGGGCAGCTTGTAGTCCTCGGGATCCACCAGCTCCTGCGGATAGCGCAGGATCATCAACACCAGCGCGTCCTCATGCGGCATCACCGCGCACAGGTATTCGCGCGTGCGCACCACCACCCGCGCGATGCCCACCTTGCCGGTACTGCGCAGCGTTTCGCGCAGCAGCACATAGCCCTTTTCGGCCTTCTTGCCGGGCACCAGCAGATACGGTTTCTCGTAGTAGCGTGGGTCGATCTGCGCCGCATCCACGAACGATTCCACCTCCACCGCTTCGTGGCTTTCCGGCGCCGCCGAACGGATATCACCTTCCTCCAGCACGACATAACTGCCCTTGTCGTACTCATAGGCTTTGACGATGTCCTTCCAGGGCACTTCCTCACCGGTGTCGGCGTTGACCCGTTCGAAACGGATCGGCTTGCGATCGCGGGAGTCGAGCATGCGGAACTGCAGATCGACCTTGCGTTCGCCGGACATCAGTGACACCGGCACGTTGAGCAGGCCAAACGACAACGTGCCGGTCCAGATCGGGCGGGCCATGGGCGCACCTTTGGCGGGGCAGGGTGCCCAGCGTGGGCCGGAGGGCGTAAACCAGCCGTGTCCGTGCCGTGCACGTGGGTTCTACGGAAAGCGGTAGTGCCGGCCGCTGGCCGGCTGAGGCTCGCGGCCTGAAGTTTCCTGGGGTTGCCGGCCAGCGGCCGGCACTACTGCAGCAACGGCCTCACCGCCGCCGCCGGAATATGGTCCAGTGCGCGCCAGGCGTCCTCCACCACCGGCCTCGCCTGCGACCAGCTCAACCGCGACTGCCCGCGCATCTGCTCCCAATGCTCGGCCAGTTCCTCGCAGGTATCGGCGGCATCACCGCGCGGCCAGTCGGCAGCGTGGGTAGTCAGCGCGAAGGCATACACCGGGCACAGATCGCGCCAGTTGCGGTGGCTCTGGCCTCGGCGCTCTTCGTAGTCACTGAGCATGTACTGCAGGTAGTCCTGCGCCACCGCCTGCGGATCTTCCTGGCGGCGCGTGCGGCGCTGCGCGGTGCGCTGGCCGAGCGGATCGAGCAGGGCGTTGAACACGGACGGTGCGGGTCGTTCAAGACGGGGCATGGCCGGCTCCTGCAGCGGGGGCGGGTGGGCAGGAATACGCGCGGTGCCGTTACCGGGGGGTGAGCGAGATGTTCATGACGCCAGGTTCGCGGCGGCTTTACCTGCAGGGCGGTGTAGTGGGAGCCCCCGAGTGCAGGTACCAGACCATGAGCCGAGAGACCTCACGAGACCCGCTGCGCGAAAACCACCCGCCCATTCCCGGCGAGCAGCGCGGCAAGCGCGATGCCGACAATGCCGACTACCGCGGCACCGGTGCACCGTTCTTCGATGCCGAGCATGCCGGAGAGCATCTGCCGGTGAAGCACGAGTCTGAACAGGCCGCGCTGGACCGCAAGGACGGCGGCGACCGCCATCGTGGCGGCCAGGAAAGCCCGCTCAAGCGGCGTGAGCGCAAGCAGCGCGCCAGCGACAACCAGGATGAGGCGCTGGAGGAGACCTTCCCGGCCAGCGACCCGACCTCGCCGTTCGTACCGGCCAAGGCCCCCGACTGACGGTAGTGCCGGCCGCTGGCCGGCAACCTCCTGACGTCCTGCACGGCGCGATTCTGGCCAGGGCCCCCGACTGACCGGTAGTGCCGGCCGCTGGCCGGCAACCTCCTGGCGCCCTGCACGGCGCGATGCCGGCCACGGCCTCCGATTTACGGGTAGTGCCGGCCGCTGGCCGGCAACCTCCTGACGTCCTGCACGGCGCGATGCCGGCCAGCGGCCGGCACTACCACTTCAACGCCACGACCACTGCAGGCCGACGTTGGCCCGCCGTCCCGGTCCCGGCTCGTAGAAGCGGCCATTGCCGTCATTGACGATCACCGAGCCGATGTAGGCCTGGTCCAGCACGTTCTCCAACCGTGCGAAGGCCCGCAGCTCGCCACCCGGCAGGTTCCAGCGACGCCCGCCTTCCAGATGCAGCAGGGCGAAACCGGGCGCACGTTCGGTCGCCACGTCGTTGACCACGGTATCGCTACTGGCGGACGCCTCCAGCGCCCATTGCCAGTCGGCGGGGGTCCACTGCAGCCTGGCGAAGGCCTGCTGCTGCGGCACACCGGGCAGGCGGCTGCCCGCGGCGACCACGCTGTTCGAGGTCAGGTACGGCGAGCGCACCTGCGCCTGCAGCCATGTCCATGCCAGCTGCAGTTCCAGCTGCTCGGCCAGCGGCTGTCGGTACTGCAGTTCCACACCCTGGCGGCGGGTGCGGCCGATGTTGCGATAGGTGCTGCGCCCACCAGAGTTGCTCGCAACTGCCAGCTCATCGTCGGTATCTGCGCGGAACAGGCTGATATCAAGCTGGGTTCCGTCCTGTGCGTGCCATTTGCTGCCTATCTCCAGATTGCGGCTGCGCGCGGCCGCCAGATCCAGTGCCAATCCCGCGTGGCCGTCGGCGCGATACCCCAGCTCATTGAAGGTAGGCGTCTCGAAGCCCCGGCCCACGGCGGCGTGCAGCCGCCACTGCGGGCTGGCCTCGAAGCTGACACCTGCCACCGGCGTGGTTGCCTGATAGCGACGGTGGCCGCTGTCGTCCGGATTGCGCCCGGTGATGTAGCGGTCATTCGATTCGAATCGCACGGCGCTGTGGCGCAGCCCGGCCAGCAACGACCAGCGCGGGCTCCACTGCCACCAGGCCTGGGCGAACTGGTCCACGTTCTGCACGACGTCGATCTGGTCACGACGCAGGCGCCCACGCACGCCCAGGGTGCTGCCGATGAAGTTCTCGTAGCCGGTGCGATGCTGGCGCTGGCGGTCGGCGCTGAGCCCGGCCACAAGATCCAGCGGTCGGCCGGCGAGGTCGCCGTGCCAGCCCCAGCGCGCGTCCAGTCCGCCGTAGCCCGCGTCCAGATCGATCACGCCGCCCGCATGCAACGGGTTGGCCTGTGCGGTCGGCGGAATCGGCAGGTACTGGGTGACCTCACGCTGCCCGGCATAGCCCATCAGCTGCCAGCGCTGGGTGTCGGTTTCCCGGGTCCAACGCAACCCAGCCTGCTGCTGGCGCACCGATTTGCGGGTGTTGTACTGGTGAGCCACTGCCGTGGCCTGGCGCGGATCGGCCGCCACCTGGGAACGGCTCAGGCCCAGCGGATCCTGCGCATCGGGGGCATCGAGCGCGTTGAGCAGCAGCTCGAGCCGTCCACCGCCCAGATCACCACCAATACGTGCGTTGAGCGATTCACGGCGCGCGCGGCTATGGTCCCGCCAGCCATCGGTGCGGAAGTGATTGGCGGCGATGTTGTAGTCCAGCGCTTGGCCGGCACCCTTCAGTTGCGCGCCGACACTGAGCGTGTTGTCGGCGCCGGCGTTCACGCGCAGCCGCCACGGGTCGCCGGCCTGGCCCTGCGCGCTCCAGACCTGCAGCACGCCGCCGGAGGAATTGCCGTACAGCGCCGAGAACGGCCCGCGCAGCACCTCGATGCGTTCGGCGCCCAACAAGCTGGCGTGCGACAGCTGGCCCTGGCCATCGGGCATGGTCGCCGGCACCCCGTCGATCAGCACCCGCACCCCGCGCACACCGAAGGTCGAGCGCGCACCGAAGCCACGGATCGACAGCTGCGTATCCTGAGCGAAGTTCTGCCGGTCGCGTGCCAGTAGTCCCGGTACGCCGGCCAACGCCTCGGACAGCTGCGCGCCGGTGCCCGCGCGGCTGGCGTCGATCCAGACGGTGTCCAGGCTGGCCGGCAGCGCGAACGGGTCGATACCCGGCACCCGCGCCACCTGCACCTGCACGGCGGGCAGGGCGGTGGGCGCAGGCTCGGCCATGGCCGCCAGTGGCGACAGCAGCAGGGCGGACAGCGGCAGGCAACGGCGTCGTGCGGCAGGATTCATGATTCAGGTTGATGGATCGGGCGGCAACGCACGCCATGGTACGGGGCCGCGGATGACGATGGCGGCGGCCAGCCCCGGCAGGCTTTGTTACGATGGGCTGTTTCCGGCCGAAAAGCCGCAGACCGCGTGGCGCAATTCCTCCCCCTTTCCGTCTACCGAACGAGTACCGCCGTGTCCTTCTTTGCAAACGTGGAACTGGTCCCAGGCGACCCGATCCTGGGCCTGACCGAGGCGTACAACGCCGACAGCCGCCCGACCAAGGTCAACCTGGGTGTGGGCATCTACTACGACGAGAGCGGCCGCATTCCGCTACTGCGCGCCGTCAAGCAGATCGAGCAGCAGCTCGCCGCTGAAGCCAAACCGCGCGGCTACCTGCCGATCGATGGCCTGCCGGCGTACACGCAGGCCACGCGCGAGCTGGTGTTCGGCAAGGACTCGCCGCTGCTGGCCGCCGGCCGCGTCACCACCGCACAGACCGTCGGTGGCAGCGGTGCGCTGCGTGTCGGCGCCGATGTGCTGAAGAAGCTGCTGCCGCACGCCACCGTTGCACTGAGCAACCCGAGCTGGGAAAACCACCGCGCCGTGTTCAGCGCGGCCGGCTTCGAAGTGGTGGATTACACCTACTTCGACCCGACCACCCACGGCGTCAACTTCGACGGCCTGCTGGCCGACCTGGGCAAGCTGGAAGCCGGCACCGTGGTGCTGCTGCATGCCTGCTGCCACAACCCCACCGGCGCTGACCTCACGGTCACCCAGTGGAAGCAGGTCGCGCAGCTGCTGAAGGAAAAGCAGCTGTTCCCCTTCATCGACATGGCCTACCAGGGCTTCGACAAGGGCATCGAGCAGGACGGCGCCGCCGTGCGCATCATCGCCGAAGCCGGCATCGACAGCTTCATCGTCGCCAATTCGTACTCCAAGTCGTTCTCGCTGTACGGCGAGCGCGTGGGTGCGCTGTCGATGGTGGCGCCGACCGCCGCTGACGCCAAGGCCGTGCAGTCGCAGGTCAAGCGCGTGATCCGCACCATCTACTCCAGCCCGTCCACCCACGGTGCCGCGCTGGTGGCCGGCGTGCTGACCAACCCGGAACTGCGCGCGATGTGGGAGCAGGAGCTGACCGAGATGCGCGAGCGTATCCACGCACTGCGCCAGGGCCTGGTGGAGAAGCTGGCCGCTGCCGGTGCCCCGCAGTTCGGCTTCATCAACGAACAGGCCGGCATGTTCTCCTACTCCGGCCTGAGCCGTGAGCAGGTCGAGCGTCTGCGCGACGAGTTCGGCATCTACGCCGTCGGCACCGGCCGCATCTGCGTGGCCGCGCTGAACCAGAACAACCTGGAATACGTCGCCAAGGCCGTGGCCACCGTCGCCAAGGGCTGAAACAACGCTCCAGTGGTTTGAAGACAAAGGCGCCGAAAGGCGCCTTTGTTTTTTGCTTTTGCTCTTGCCTTTGCCATCCCCACCGCGCTCGCGGCGAACCCTGAAGCGCGTGGGAGGGGGAGGTGATGCAGGACCGTTGGCGCCATGGGCCCGAGGCATGCCTCGGGCGGGTTGGGCAGGACGCACCACCCCGGTCTTGCCGTGTGCGCAGGACAGCGCACACGAGCAAGGCGCCATCGAGCTTACATGGACGTACTTGCAGCGTGTCCTGCATCGCCTCCCCCTTCCACGCGCCTCGACAAAAGGAAGGCGCCACGAGCGCAACGCATCTGGAAACGATTACGCCTTCCCGCGCTCACGCACGGCCCCGCCATACGGGCGACAATAGGCGTTTTCCCGCTGCCGAGACCTGCCCGACCATGTCCCGTACTTCGTTGACCCGCTTCCTGATCCAGGAACAGCACGCCGGCCGCATCAATGCCGACCTGCGCCAGCTGATCGCGGTCGTCGCCCGCGCCTGCACCAGCATCTCCATCGCCGTCAGCAAGGGCGCCCTCGGTGGCGTGCTCGGCGACGCCGGTACCGGCAACGTGCAGGGCGAAGCGCAGAAGAAGCTGGATGTGATCAGCAACGAGATCCTGCTCGAAGCCAACGCCTGGGGCGGCCACCTCGCCGCCTGCGCCTCGGAGGAAATGGACCACAGCCAGCCGGTGCCGGACATTTATCCGCGCGGTGATTTCCTGCTGCTGTTCGATCCCCTCGATGGCAGCTCCAACATCGACGTCAACGTCTCCGTCGGCACCATCTTCTCGGTGCTGCGCTGCCCGACCAACGTCGAACTGCCGGGCGATGATGCCTTCCTGCAGCCGGGCAGCAAGCAGATCGCCGCCGGCTACTGCATCTACGGGCCCAGCACCCAGCTGGTGCTGACCGTCGGCCACGGTACCCATGCCTTCACCCTGGACCGCGAGAAGGGCGAGTTCGTGCTGACCACCGAGAACATGCAGATTCCGGCGGCCACCCAGGAATTCGCCATCAACATGTCCAACCAGCGTCACTGGGAAGCGCCGATGCAGGCCTATGTTGGTGATCTGCTGGCGGGCAAGGAAGGCGCGCGCGGCAAGAACTTCAACATGCGCTGGATCGCCAGCATGGTCGCCGACGTGCATCGCATCCTGACCCGCGGCGGCATCTTCATCTACCCGTGGGACAAGAAGGATCCGTCCAAGGCCGGCAAGCTGCGCCTGATGTACGAAGCCAACCCGATGGGCCTGCTGGTCGAACAGGCCGGTGGCGCTGCCTGGACCGGCCGCGAGCGCATCCTCGACATCCAGCCCGACCAGCTGCACCAGCGCGTGCCGGTGTTCCTGGGTTCGCGCGAGGAAGTGGCTGAAGCCGTGCGCTACCACCACGCGCACGACGACGCGCAGGGCTGACGGCCTATCGCCTGACAGCGGTCATGGCAGTTCGGTGACATGACCGTGGGGTGACACCGAGGGCGGCAAACGGCACCATCAAGCCGTTGCCGCCTAAGGAATGCACGCATGCACGAGCAGGGCCCGGTCGATTTCATCGAAGTCATCCACAACGCCGTCCCCAGCGAGGTCTGCGCGGCCATCGTTGAGCGCCTGCGCGCTACGCGTGGCCTGCAGCCCGGTGCGGTGGGCAGTGGCGTGTTCCCGGAACTCAAGCACAGCAAGGATCTGCGCATCAGTGGCCTGGACGGCTGGCAGGATGTCGATCAGCAGCTGCAGATCGCGGTGTTCAATGGCCTGCTGACTTATCTACGCCGTTATCCACAGGCGTTGATCGCGCCGCTGATGTTGCAGATCCAGGACAGCAACGGCCAATCGCGACGCCTGTCTGCCGAGGACTTCCCTGACATGCCGCAGCAGCAGCTGGCCGATCTGGCCCGCACCTGCCTGCGCCCGGGTGCGATCAACCTGCAGTGGTATGCGGCAGGCGAGGGCGGCTACCCGTACTGGCATTGCGAGCTGTACCCGAAGGATGCGCAGGCCGAGACCCTGCACCGGCACGTGCTGTGGACGCTGTACCTCAACGACGACTTCGACGAAGGCGAGACCGAATTCCTGTTCCAGGGGCGGAAGATCGCGCCGCGCACCGGCAGCCTGCTGATTGCGCCGACTGCGTTTACTCATACCCATCGTGGCAATCGGCCACAGGGTGGGGACAAGTTCATCGCGACGAGTTGGATCCTGTTCCAGAGTGCGCAGAAGTTATTTGGGGGGTAATGCGGTGCAGCAGCACATGTAACAACAGACCGCTACTTCCCTCTCACTGGGTGGGCCTGATCAAACGGTGAGGCGTCCGGGTCAGCTTTTCCCGTCCAGGCATCCAGTTGCCCAATGTCCAGTTCCGTTGTTCTAAATCTCTCAGAAACACGAGCAGGAATGTCACACTCTCCCCGCCATTCCAACGGGCTCTTCTGATCGAAGAGAGCGTCGACCTGAATATCAACGCGGCCCGGACTAGACGATACAATCGTAATCGTTCCTGACGATGCAGCGCCATAGCATCCATTCTTGCCCGCGAACGCACTGGGCCCGGTGCTACGGAATGCCTTGGCTATGCCATCCGCTATTTTGTAGGAATCGCCAGACTTTAGCCCGTCTGGCAACTCGACAGTGAGCTTCATGAAACTCGATCTATCGCTCCTCCACGAGGAATAGAATGTTCTGATTCCGAACACCTTGCGGTCGCCAGGGACGATCTGATGGCAATCGAAAAGAAGACGCCGACTATCGACCCGCAAACAGTCCTGAGCATTCATCGCCGCCTTATCGACGAAGAATCGAACACTCTTTGCTGCAGCTGCGTCGCCGCTGGGAATGGAAAACAGAAATGCACAGGCTGTCAACGTTAGAAAATTATTCACAGCTTTCTGTAGCAAGCTTGATCTTGGTAGCATTTCGGCTCGTTCTCCGCGCGGCCTCATCGTAGATTTCCTTGTGGCGCCCAGTGTACTTATCTCCATTTCCCGAGAGCACGCCTCTATTGCGATGGAGAACTTCATGGACGATGGTGTCATATAGCTCTCTCTTCTGAGCATCAGAAAGGACCTCAAGATACTGCTTGTCTAAGTAGAGCCTTCTGGTTACGTGATTGTACTGCCCGGCCACATTTCCCATATCCCTTACAAATGGGTCACGTGCAGGGAAATCAAGATCCGTTTCCGTTGCCTTCGCGAGTGCGTATAGGCGATCAATGTCCTCCTGAGTCAAACCTAGTGGATCAATGAAGTTTATTGGATTCCCTGAGACGTACGCGTAGGTATTCAATCCCCCCGCCAAGCCAATCGGATCACTCTGCACATACCGGCCAATGCTCGCGTCATAGTCGCGGAAGCCGTTGTACCAGAGTCCGCTTTCCGCGTCGTAGTACTGGCCCGGGAAGCCAATGTTCAACCCGCCAATCTCATCCTTCTGGACGCTACGTCCGTAGGCGTAGTTGTACGCCTTCCAGACGGTCTGCTGGCTTGGGCTGGTGACGAACTCCGGGCGTCCCAAATGATCGGTATGCACGTAATTGTGCTGCCCGCTGCGAGCAAGCCCAACCAGTTCACCTTCAAACCAGAAGTAGTTGGTCCACACCCCGTTGTTCAGCTCAGTCATGAGCTGGTTCTGGCCGGCGTAGAAGTAGCGGCTGTTGGTGGTCTGGTTGATCTTTGCAACGCGCTGCCCCTGCGCATTGAGCACGTAGTCAGTCGCAATGCCACCGATGTTGCTGCGGCTCATGCGATTGAAGGCGTCATACTCGTAAGTGCTGATCCGGCTGCCTGCGGTCTCGCTGATGCGGTTTCCCAATGCGTCGTACTGGTACTGACGGCTGCCGTCCTGGTTGGTGTAGTTCAGCACCCGGTTGCTCCCCGGGTCGATGCTGTATTGGGTCAGCTGATTTCCTGCCTGGTAGCGGTCGTGATTGCCGCCGGCATCGTAGGAAAGATTGTTGATGACACCGAAGCGGGTCAGCTTGGTCATACGACTCAACGCGTCGTAGCCGATCAACTGGGTCATGTTCGGGTCGACAGCGTCGACAATGGCGGTGATTTCGCCATCGCCGCTGTACTGATAGTCCCAATAGCTGACCTTGCTGCCATTGGGTCCCCAGACCGACATTGCGGTCAGCCGCCCCTCCTGATCGTGGTTGTAGCCCCGGGCAAGCCCGTTGCCGTAGGCCAGCCACTCATGCGCTCCCGTGACCTTCCAGTTTGCCTGGGAAATGATTGAGCGCTGAGTCCCGTCGACCGTCGCCATCAACGCACTTGGTTTTCCTTGGGAGCCATATGTGTAGGTCGCCTTGTCACCGTTGGGATAGGTGATCTGGCTCAGGCGATTGATGCCGTCGTATCCATAGGTGGTGCTGTAGTCCGTCTTCTGACCAGACAGATCGGTGAAGTCGCGGCGTATCTGCAGCTGACCGTTCGGTGTATAGGCAAAATGGGTGGCGGTTCCGGGCCCTGAAGTGCCGCACAGTTGGCCTTTACCATTGCCGCACCAATCGTAGCTGTAACCCATTGTTCGGCCTTCTGCGCTCGCAGAAGTCATTCGTCCCAGACCGTCGTAGCCGAAGGAGACGACGCTGCCATCGGCCCGCGCCGTCGATGTCCGCAGACCTGCAGCATCGTACTGGTGCTGTGTCGTTCCCGTGTCCGGACTCACCTGTTTCCAAAGCTGGCCGAAACCATCGAATTCGTAGGTGGTAACGAGATTGCGGGGATCGCTCACACGGATCGGGCGATCTGCCAGATCGTAGGCAATCTGGGTCGTGCCCCCGGCGGCGTCGATTGATTTGATCAGGCGTCCACGCGGATCGTAACTCATACGGGTGACGCGATTCTGCGAATCGGTCACCTGGGTGACTCTCCCCTCTGCGTCGTAGACGTACCTTATGCTTCTTCCCTGCTCAGTGCTCTCGGATATCACACGCCCCAACTCGTCGTACTGATAGTTCACGGAAGAGACGATGGTATTTAGCCCCATCATGGCCAAGGCAATTGCGGACATGTCTTTTGGGCCTTCCTTAGCGTGGCTCTTCGCAGAATTTCGGGTTGCAGCTACCCTTGTCGTTTTCCGCCCTTACCGTCACCTGTGCCTGCGGCCCCCAAGAGGTGGGCCCAGATGCCAACTGGCCCATATACCCGAATTGCGCAACACCACTGCCGGTGTTCACGGGCGAGACGATCACGGTGAATGTGGCTACAGCGCCTGGTGCGACCGGAGACGAAAGCCCGATGGCCTCGCTGGTCCGCAACGTCCTCAGGACCATATAGGTATCGCTTGGATTCCAGATGACATTGCCAGTGTTCCGGAACTGGAATGTCACGCTGGATGACTGGCCATTGAAGATATGAGGCGCCGAGGTTGATGCGGAAACCAGCTCGGCGCTACGCACCACAGCAGGTACGGTAAAAGCACCTGAGCGATTGATGGTCAGGTTCGGACCGCCAACAGGCGAGATACCGTGCACGTATAGTGCTTTGCCTCCGTGATTCGATCGTACGTTGCCGTCAAGAGGAATCTTGAACCAATAGGCACTTCCGCGTGCCTGACACGCGTTGGCAACGTTTCCGTCGGTGGCCAAGTTGGCGCGGCTCGAAGCGACGAATGTACCGCCACCAGCTGCGCCACCGGCATAGACGTGTACGTCGATCGAGGCGTCCACGCCAGCTGAGCAGGCCCAGCCTTCAATGAAGAAGTTCCAGTTGCCGTCCTGGGTCACGCCGCCGATGTCACCAACGATGCTTGCAGTTGGAATCGCAAACACCCCTGAGTTCGCGAGCGGTCGATCCTGGCCGCGGCCCTGCGGAGATTGGCCGTAGACGGAGAATTTGCGACCGCCCAACTGTTGCCTCTGGGCTAGCGATATCGGCAACTGATACCTATAGGCACTACCTGATGCTTTGCAAGCCGCAGCAACACCTGGCTCGCTGGCAAGGTTTGCCTGAGTGCTACCCAGATAGACGTTGCCATCGGCGTAACCGTCCACCTGGATTGACCCAGCCGAGCCGGTGGAGCAGGCCCAGCCACGTACGAACCAGTTCCACTGCGCATCATGGGTGATTTCGTCAATCACGCCGCTCACCACCGAATCCAGCGGATAGTCGGTTTGTGAAACCTCGGTGCGCGTGCGATTGGAGGCGTTGTTGTAGCTATGACGGGTCCACGCCCACTTGCCGTCCCCCATCGAACGGACTTCCTGTGTCAGTCGGCGCCCTGCATCGTAGCCGTAGCGGACTGTTACGCCATCAGGCTGGGTAAGCGAGGCGATGTCACCTGCAGCGGTGTAGCCAAAGGCGGTCGTCGCCCAGCCGGTTCCCGAACTGGTTCTGTCGAATAGAACGCGGCCGCGGCCGTCGTACGTCAGCTCTCGCACACCACCGTTCGCGTTGACGATGCGCCCCGGCAGCCCAAGTCCGTTGTAGTTGGAATAGCTGATCGTATGACCGAGAGCGTTGGTGGTGCTGGTCAGATCGCCCTGGTTGTTGAAGGTCGAGGTGACGTCATCCTGCGGAAGCGGGCCATCGATTTTGATCGAGGCCTTCAATCCATTGGCGTGATAGCTATAGGTGGTGCGGGTTACCCGCGTCTGGCTGGGCACCCCACGTGCCGTCAGATTGCGCTCAGTCACGCTGGCCACGTTTCCGCGATCGTCATAGGTGTAGGCGACTTCAAGATCACCCACCACCGTTGTCTTGAGCAGCCGGTTACGCGCGGTATCCCACTCCTGCAACGTCGTACGTTCGGCCGTGCTGCCGACCGCTTCCACCCGCTTCAGCAGGTAACCCTGTGCGCTGTAGTCGAAGTTGGTCAGATTGTCCTGGAAATCATGGACCAGATCAGGGTACCCATTGGCGTCGTAGCTCTGCTCCTTGTAGCTGGCAGGGCAGTTCGGCGACGGATCACCCTTGGTCGACACCATCTTTCCGTCCTTGAACGTGTAGGTGGTGCTGCGGCCAAGAGGGTTGATCACAGTGACATCGATATCGACGGGCCGCGTAAGGCTCGGCGCAGCGGCGGCGGTCATGCCGAGAGCGCTCTCCATCGGCAGCGAATCGACAGGCAGCGAGCGCGGCTGGTAGCAGATGCGTGAGCCTCCGGGGCGCTGCTCGCACCATCCACGCTCTTCGTCGGCGCGGACACCGCCCGGTCGAGCCGGGGCGGGGGGCGGAAGCACCGGTTCGGTGCTGCGCACGGCGTAGTTGAAGCGGAATCGTTCGATGCCGCCATTGTGCTCGGTGCTGATGGCGCGCCGCTCCGCGTCGTAGGCAAACGTGGAATAGCGCACGCCGTCAAAGGACTTGCCGGTCAGGGCACCCGGGAAGCGGCCGTCTTCGTAGTGGTAGCTGATCGTCGTTGCAGGAGCGCCTGGCAATGTCGTGCTGGCGAGCCGCCCACGCCCATTCCCGAACACGTTGGGGGTATAGGTGTAGCGGTAGATGTTGCCGGCCGGGTCGGTCACCTGGGAGACCTGTCCATTGGTCCAGCCAAAGCTGATACTGCGTCCCGAGGAGTGGGTGACCTTCTGCAGGTAGCGATCGGTATAGGAGAACGTCCAGCTCACACCTTGCTCATTGCTGAGCCGGGTGATGTAGCCCTCGGCGTTGTAGATTTCCGTCCCGTTGTTTTCGTTTCGAAGCGTGAACGTGCCGTCTCCGTTCGCGGCGAGATACGCGATGGGCTGGGCCTTGTCCTCGTACCAGCGGCCGCTGGCTGGATCCTTGAGATACTTGATGCGGCGACCGTCGGGCCGTTGTACCCACGCCAGCTGGTTTGCATCGGTGAACGCGAGCGAATAGTCGAAGTTGCTCAGCCAGTGATTGCCGAACAGACCGGTCGCGCTCCAGTAATGATTGTAGTTGCGCTGCAGGAACAGGCCCATTTCGCCCTGGCTGGCGAAATCGAGTTCCGGCTCGACCTTGTTGCCGCTGTAGAGCACGACAGGATTGCCCTTGCGGCCATTACAGTCCTTCTCCTTGTCATCGGTCGGCTGTTCCTTCGCCGTTTCGGTCGGAATTGCACCGCCGCCACCGCCATTGTCCATCTGTGACTCGGACAGGTGGACACCACTGCCGCCACCAAATCCAAAACCGCCTGCACCGCCACCTCCAACAGGGAGCGTGGCGGTGACTTGAACGGTTTCGAGGGTGTTTGCCGCAGTTGCCAATGTCATCGGCAGGGAAAGCAGCGGCAGAAGAAGAAGTCGGGACTGCAAGGTGTTCCGTGTTGCAACGTGCGTCATGCGCTTGCCTAGCTCCTCATCCGAGACCGACTCATTCAGTCATCGGGAATTCATGTTTGTAACGAGTGTATGACGGCACGCTGCAACGGTGCAATGGAGGCACGTAATGTTTCTCGTGCATTGCCCATCAATGAGCTGGGCACAGCACAGCGCGACGAATCGCTGGTGCATACGCCAGCAGATGTACACACCTCAGAAGAGCGAACCCTGTGGCGAATCCTTCTTCGGCGGCAGCGGCTTCTGGAACCGGCTGCAATCCAGCTTCGGCCAATGGCTGTTCTGCGCATTGAAGCCGAGACGCTTTCGCGCCAGCTTGAAGCGGTTGTTCAACAGATCGGCATACACGCCCTGGCCCCGCATGCGCGTGCCGAACTGGCTGTCGTAGTCCTTGCCGCCGCGCAACTGCTGGATGGTACTCATCACATGTGCGGCGCGATCTGGATGATGGGTGTCCAGCCACTCGCGGAACAGCGGCGCCACTTCCAGTGGCAGGCGCAGCAGCACGTAGCCTGCGGTGCTGGCACCGGCATCGTGTGCGGCCTCCAGCACGGCTTCCAGTTCGCTGTCGTTGATCCACGGGATCACCGGCGCCACCATTACACCCACCGGAATGCCGGCGTCATGCAGACGCTTCATTGCGCGCAGCCGTGCATGCGGCGCCGACGCGCGCGGTTCCAGCTTCGCGGAGAGGTGCGGGTCCAGCGAGGTTACCGAGAAATGCACGCTGACCAGGTTCTCCGCCGCCAACGGTGCAAGCAGATCGATATCGCGCTCGACCAGCGCGTTCTTGGTGATCAACGAAAACGGATGCTTGGTTTCCAGCATCACTTCGATCAACTGGCGGGTGAGTTTGAACTTGCGCTCGATCGGCTGGTACGCGTCGGTGTTGATGCCCAGCGCGATCGGCTGCGGCACGTAGCCCGGCTTCGACAGCTCCTTGCGCAGCAGTTGCGGCGCATTGGTCTTGGCGAACAGCTTGGTCTCGAAGTCCAGGCCTGGCGACAGGTTCAGATAGGCGTGCGAGGGTCGCGCGAAGCAGTACGAGCAGCCGTGCTCGCAACCGCGATAGGGATTCACGGATTGACTGAAGCCGACGTCCGGCGAGGTGTTGCGGGTGATGATGCTGCGCGCGGTTTCGGCGCGCACTTCGGTGCGCAGGCGAGGGGCGAGGAACTCTTCGCTCTCGTCGACCGCCCAGCCGTCGTCCACCGCCTCGCTGACGGTGCTTTCAAAGCGCCCGGCAAGGTGGGACGTGGAACCTCGGCCCTTGATCGCAATACCCATTGCGGCAGGGTACGTCGTGGTTGTCTCAATGGCTGCGACGGCCGCCTGAAGGGTTCAGCGCCACCCGTAGAGTCGAGCCTTGCTCGACTGCACCCAGGGTGGCCCCAGACCGAAGTCGAGCAGGGCTCGACGCTACAGGGGAGGGGTCAGAGCAGCGCCAGGTACCCGCGCACCGTGGCGTCCAGCCCGTCGTACAGCGCCTCACCGATCAGCGCGTGGCCGATCGACACCTCCAGCACGTCCGGCACGTTGGCCAGGAAATCGCGCAGGTTGTCCTGCGACAGATCGTGGCCGGCGTTCACGCCCAGGCCAACGGCCTGTGCACGGCGTGCGGCAGTGGCGAACAGCGCCAGCATCGCGTCAGCATCACCAGCCGCATGCGCCTCCGCATAGGGCCCGGTGTACAGCTCGATGCGGTCCGCACCCACTTCGGCCGCCTGCTCCAGCAGCGGGTTGCCCGCGTCGACGAACAGGCTGACCCGGCAACCCATCGCTTTCAGTTCGGCAATCAACGGGCGCAACCGCTCGGCATCGCGCTCGAAGTCGAAACCGTGGTCGGACGTGATCTGCCCATCGCCATCCGGCACCAGGGTGGCCTGCGCCGGACGGGTCTGTTCGCACAGCGGCAGCAGCCCCGGGTAACCCTCGCGCGGCGGCGCAAACGGGTTGCCTTCGATGTTGAATTCGACGCCACGCGCGCGGGTCAGCGTGGACAGGGCCAGCACGTCCTCGGCGGTGATATGGCGGCGGTCCGGTCGCGGATGCACGGTGATGCCATGCGCGCCGGCATCCAGGCAGGCCTGGGCGGCGCGTACCACGTCCGGTTCGGCACCGCCGCGCGAATTGCGCAGGACGGCGATCTTGTTGACGTTGACGCTGAGCTGGGTCATGGAACGAAACTACTTGGAAAGAGGGGATGGATCGTGATCGTTGGGGTCGTCACCGCGGCGGGCCTGGGCCTGTTCGCGCAGGCGGCGCAGTTCTTCGGCATCGACCAGTGTGGACGGATCGCGCTGTGGATCACCGAAACGGGCCACATAGCGGCCGCGTACCCAGGCCAGCAGGAAGGCGAGGGCGGCCAGCAGGCACAGGGTCATCAGCCCGGGGCTGGGGGTCTTCAGCGCGAAGGCGAAACAGCCCAGCGCCAGCAGCAGGTACAACCAGTACATAGTCGGGCTCCCCGGATGATCGGCGCAGTGTAGCGCTGCGTCAGAGCAGCGGCGAGGCCAGCCGGGCGAAGGCCTCGGGCAGGCGGTGCAGCCACAGCGAACGACCGGCCTGGTCGTGCACCCGCGTGGAACGGTCGAATTCGCCCTGCAGCAGTTCGGCCAGCGCAGCCACCCGGTCACGGTCGCTGATCATCATCGACAGCTCGAAGTTCAGCCGGAAGCTGCGGTGATCGAAGTTGGCACTGCCGACGATGCAGACGTCGTCATCGGCGATGAAGGCCTTGGTATGCAGCATGCGTGGGCCGTACTCGTAGATCTTCACCCCGGCATGCAGCAGCTCGTCGAAGTAGGAGCGGGCGGCCTGGGTGACGAACCAGGAATCGCTCATCTTCGGCACCAGCAGGCGCACGTCCAGCCCGCCCAGCGCGGCCGAGGTCAGTGCCATCCGCGCCGCTTCGCCCGGCACGAAGTAGGGCGTGACCAGCCAGACGCGCTCGTGCGCTTCCTGGATCGCCGCCACATGCAGGCGATGGATCGTTTCCCAGCCCGAGTCCGGGCCGGAGACCAGCACCTGGGCGTTGATCGCACCATCGACGCGCAGCGGCATGTCAGCTGGCCACAGACGCGCGATGTCCATGCGCGAGGGATCCTGTCCACTGGCGTAGAGCCAGTCCTCGGCGAATACCAGCTGCAGGCTGCGCACCACGTGGCCGCGGATGCGCATGTGCAGGTCGCGGTAGGCATCCGCCCTGCGGCTTTCATCCTCGTCGTCGGTGATGTTGATGCCGCCGGTGAAGGCGAGGCGGCCGTCGACGATCACCAGCTTGCGGTGGGTACGCAGGTTCAACCACGGGCGCTTGAATGGCTTCAGCAGCTGCCGTGGGTGGAACCAGATCGCTTCGCCACCGGCGTCGAGCAGCGGCTGCAGGAAGCGGCGGGGCAGGGCAGACGAACCCACCGCGTCGAGCAGCAGGCGCACCTGCACACCCGCGCGGGCGCGCTCGACCAGGGCGTCGCGCAGCGCGGTGCCGGCATGGTCCGGGTTGAAGATGTAGTACTCCAGGTGCACGTGATCGCGGGCCTGCGCGATGGCGTCCAGCAGGGCCGCGTAGGTTGCCGCGCCATCCACCAGCCAGGTGACTTCGGTGGCGCTGCTCGGCGCGAGCCCGGTCGTGGCCTGTGCGACCTTGGCCAGCTCGGTGCAGTCGGCGTCGGGTGGGCAGACATCGCTGTAGTGCTCCATCCCCGAGCGGGCACGGCCACGGCGCAGGCGCTGCCGCTTCACCTTCTGCGGGCCCAGCAGGTAGTAGATGAAGAGACCCAGGTAGGGCAGCAGCGCCAGCGACAGGATCCAGCTCAGCGTGGCCACCGGCTCGCGCTTCTGCAGCATGATCCAGCCCGCCAGCGCGAACAGGTACAGCAGATAGGCGACCGCCAGGATCGTGCCAAGGTGGGCGATGCCGTCGAGCCAATGGCGCAGGGAGTCGAAGAGGGCGAGCATCCGCGGATCATAACGGTCCAGACCGTCAGGCATAAAAAAGACGCCCCTGTTTCCAGGGGCGTCTGCAGTCGCGTCATGACTGTTGTGTTGCGGTGTAGCGTTTACTGCTGCACAAAACCGATCTTCTTCATCTGAGCATTCTTCGCGGCGGCCAGAACCTTGGCCATCACGTCGTACTCGGAATCCGGGCTGGCGTCGATGCGCAGTTCCGGCTGGTTGGTCGGGTCACGCTGGACCTCCTGCTCCATCCGCTGCTGCAGCTCGCTCGTATTGATCGGGCTGTTGTTCCACGAGACCTGGTTGCTGGCGTCGATCTTCAGTTCGATCGGCGGCGGCGGTTCGACCAGCTGCGGCGGTGGGTTGAGCACGCGCTGCGGCAGGTCCACGGCGATCGGGTACGTCATGATCGGCGCGGTCACGATGAAGATGATCAGCAGAACCAGCATCACGTCCACGAGGGGCGTGACGTTGATGTCTGCCATGGGGCCCTTGCCACCACCACTACTGAATGCCATGGCTTATTGCCCCTTTTCTTTGGTCGCGACGAAGCCGACGTCCAGCATGCCCTGCTCCTGCGCGACCTTGGTCAGGTCGTTGATGACGCGCATCTTGGTGGTGCGGTCACCACGCAGGTTAAGCGGCGGCTGCGGGGTCTGCTGGGCGGCGGTCGCCAAGCGCGACTCGAGAGTCTGCTTGTTGATTTCTTCGTCGTTCCAGTAGATCGAGCCGTCTTCCTTGACTGCCAGGGTGATCGGTCCGGAACGCTTTTCAGCGTCTTCCGGCTTCTGGATCAGGTTGGCTTCCGGCAGATCCACCTTGACCTTGTGGGACATCAGGGGCGCCGTGATGATGAAGATGATCAGCAGCACCAGCATCACGTCCACGAGGGGCGTAACGTTGATGTCGGCCATGGGGCCGCCGCTGTTACCACTACTGAAAGCCATAACGGGCTCCGTCTAGATCTTGGTGACTACTTACGTTCGTCGCTGGGTGACGCGCGCCGCAATTAGCGGACGCGCGAGCCGGTGGCGAAGAAGTCGTGCAGGTCGTGCGCGAAGGTATCGAACTTGCTGATGGTCGCGCTGTTGATCTTGCTGAAGAAGTTGAAGGCGAACACGGCCGGGATCGCGACGAACAGACCGATCGCGGTCATGATCAGCGCTTCACCCACCGGGCCGGCAACGGCGTCGATCGAAGCGGAGCCGGTGGCACCGATCTTGATCAGCGCGCCGTAGATGCCCCACACGGTACCCAGCAGACCGACGAACGGAGCAGTTGCACCGACGGTGGCCAGCAGGGTCATGCCCGACTGCAGCTTGTTGCTTTCGCGGGTGACCGCCTGACGCAGAGCGCGGTCGACGAACTCCGAACGGCTCAGGTTCTCACCGACGCCGCCGGTAGCACCGCCTTCAGCGCGCTGGTGGTGGGCAGCTGCCTGGGCAGCGTCCAGGGCGATCTTCGAGAACGGCTCGGAAGCCGGCTGTTCTTCCATCGCACGGATGGCGTCCTGCGCGTTCGGGGTGTCCCAGAACAGGCTGACGACGCGATCAGCGGCGCTCTTCAGGCGGGTGGCGCGGAAGATGTTGATGACGGTCCAGTACCAGGACATGGCCGACATGATGACCAGGGTCAGCAGCACGACCCAGGAAACCGCGAAATCACCCGGCTTGGTGGTCATTTCGTGGATCAGGTGCTCGAAGCCCATCTGCGACAGGGCGTTGGACGGATTGCCCCCGGCAGCAGCGGCGATGAAAATTTCCTGCAGCATGACGCTTACCTTTGTTGTGTGTGGTGATAAAGGGTGTAGCTAAGCTAAACAATCGAACTGGGAGCGGGGGTGGCCAGGTGGCCACCCGGACGCATCAGTTCAGCGCAAAGTTGACCGGGACGCGAACGCGACCTGCCGCCTTCTTACCGCCAGATTCAGCGGCGTTGAAGCGCCACTTGCGAGCTGCTTCCATCGCAGCACGGTCCAGGTCGCGGTTACGGCTGGACTTTTCCACCGTGACATTGGTGACGTTGCCGTTGGCATCGACATCAATGATCAGGATCACTTCGCCCTGGATACCCGCGCGGAAGGCTGCCGGCGGGTAACGCGGCGGATTCATGGCCTTCGAGGAGATATCCACGCTGGCCTCGATCGAGGTCGGCGGAGCCGGCGGCGCGGGCGGCGACGGCGGGGTGACGATATCGTTCGGACGCGGTTCCGGCACGTCCACGACCGGCGCCTGCGGCGGCGGCGGGACCGGCGACGGCTTCGGCGGCGACAGATTCTTCACCGGCGGTGGCGGAGTATCCTGCGGCGGCGGCGGCGGCGGCGGCGGTGGGGGCGGCGGCGGCGCGTCGACGATGGTCACCATGACGTTGCGCTCCTTCTCAGCCACGGCCTTGGGAGCCACGGCGGGGATCAGGAGCATCATGAACGCGGCCAGATGCAGGGCAATTACAAACGCGATGCCGACGATGCGAGGCCAGCTCAGCCCCTTGTCATCGGGTTGTTCGTACCGGTGAACGACTAGTTGTTCCGTCATGCGCCAAGAGCTCAATAGTGGGGCCGGGATGCCGGGGGCGGAATCCCTGATCAGCGGTGCATGACACCGCAGGAACCTCCAAGCTTATACCAATCCTGAGCGCCTGCGCATCAACTGAGCAGGCATTCAGGCGTTATTCCTACTTACTTCAGGTTGATGATTTTTTTTGCATCAGCCTGGTTCTTCACACCCTTCGCCAGCGCCTGCTGGGCGGCTTGCTTGGCCTCCGGGATGCGACCTTCGGCATGCAGGACGCGTGCCAGGTTCAGGTAGGTCTCACCGTCCTTGGACAGCGGGGCAGCCTTCTGCCACGCATCGATCGCCTGCGGCACCTGGTCGGAGTAGTAGTAGGACTGGGCCAGCGCCAGGTAGACCTGGTAATCCGGCTTCAGGATGCCCTTCTGC
Organism: Stenotrophomonas sp. 86428_Sma; assembly: GCF_056481585.1. Classification (NCBI taxonomy): domain Bacteria; kingdom Pseudomonadati; phylum Pseudomonadota; class Gammaproteobacteria; order Lysobacterales; family Lysobacteraceae; genus Stenotrophomonas; species Stenotrophomonas sp. 86428_Sma. Next base: position 10,215 of record NZ_CM151156.1, on the reverse strand, counting down.
AACCCTTCGTTGATGACCGCGATGACGTCCTTTTCCTTGTGTTCGGTGTTGGCATAGATCGAGTACAGCTGCTTGTACTCGCGCTCTTCGGTGAGCTGGCCGCTGCTGCGCAGCTTGTCCATCACCGCGGCAGCCTTCTCCATCTGATCGGCCTGCATGTACATGCTGGCCAGGTTCAGCTGGGCCTTCTTGTCATTCGGGTTCTTGGCGGCCAGTGCCTCGGCTTCCTTCACCGCTTCACCGGACTGGCCGGCTTCGGAGAGGGCCGCCATCAGCAGCTGGTTCCAGTTGTCCTTCGGTTCGGTGGCGCCGGCGATGGCCTGCTTCAGCACCGGGATCGCTTCCTGGTAGCGCTCCAGCTGGTACAGCGCCTGGCCCTTGGCGATCAGCTCTTCCGGCTTGGTCGACTTGCTCTCGGCGAAGTACTTGTCCAGGGTCGCCAGGCCTTCGGCGGTCTGGTCTTCCTGCAGCTGCAGCTGGCCCAGCATCAGCATCGACTGGAAGTGCCCGTTGTTGTCCAGGCCGTTGAACTGCAGGACCTGCTTCAGGTAGGCCACGGCAGCCGGGGTGTCGTCGGTCTGGTAGGCGGCCTGCGAGGCCAGCTGCGCGGCCAGCGACTTGTCGTACTCGTTCGCGGCGCTGTCAGCCAGGATCGCGTCGGCCTGCGTGCGCGTCTCCGGGAACTTTTCCTTGTTGTAGCTGTCGATCATCTTCTGCAGCTTGCTGCCCAGCTTGGCCGATGCCTTGACGGTCGGCTCCTCGCGGGTCGCGTTCGGGTACAGCGCTTCGGCCTTGGCCTGCTTGCCGCCGCGGTTGCCACGCTCGGAGGAACGCGAGGACTGCGCGAAGGCATCGGTGACCACGGCGCCGGTCAGGGCGGTCGCGACGAGGACGGAAAGCACAGCTTTGTGGTTACGGAAAATCATCGTTCACCTCGATCGAACCGCCGGATAGCGGCAAAGTCGGACTGTCAGAAAAATCTGAGCCGCCAAACGTATCAGAAACAGATGGCGTGAGAAATCGTTTTATGTGCTGCAATACAGCATAGAACTGCGCACTCATCCGCACTTTGGCCGCAGCCCGGCCGCCTGCGCCTGCTGATAGACCGGCGTCAGTCCCGGTGCATCGCGTCGCAGTTCCTGGATACGGTTGGCTGGATCGGGGTGGGTGGACAGCCATTGCGGGCTGCGGCCGCCACTGGCGGCCATCATGTTCTGCCACAGGTCGACCGCCTGCGCCGGGTTGAAACCGGCCTGGGCCATCAGTCGCTGGCCGATCACGTCGGCCTCGCTTTCCTGGGTGCGTGAACCGGGCAGCAGGAAGGCGGTCTGCGCGCCCATGCCACCGAGCTGGTTGACGGTGCTGGCAGCGCCTTCTCCGTAGGCCGCGCCGGCCAGCGCACCGAGCACGGCCAGCCCGGTCTGCGCACCCATCTGCCGGGTGATGCGCTCTTCGTGGTGGCGGGCGATGACGTGGCCGATTTCATGGCCGATTACGGCAGCCAGCTGATCCTGGTTTTTGGCGACGGTGAAGATGCCGGTGTTCACGCCGACCTTGCCACCGGGCAGGGCGAAGGCGTTGGGCTCCTTGTCGACGAACACGGCCGTCTCCCACCGTACGCCACGGTATTGAGGCGGCAGCTGCGCGACCAGGGCGTTGACCACGCACTGCACGTAACCGTTCTGGCGGCCGTCGGTGCTGATCTTTTCCTTCTGCTTGGTTTCGGCGAACGCCTGTGCGCCGAGCTGGTCCAGCTGCGCCTGCGACACCCCGCCCACCATCTGCCGACGGCCGGTAGGAGAGGTCGTGGTCGCGCAGGCACTGACCAGGGTGGTGATGACAAGGGCCAGCAGCAGTTGTTTCATGGATCCACCCCCGTGTTCATATGCGCAGTGTGTAGCGTAGCGGCTTAATCTTTCGTCAAGCGGACACGGCGTTACGTTGCCCCGAAGAACACAAGCGCGGCAAGCGCCACGCCGTTGTTCAGCGCGTGCGCGGTGATCGCGGCCCAGAGTGTGCCGGTGCGCTGGTACAGCCAGCAGAACGCGGCACCCATGCCGCCATAGACCAGCCACAGCTGCGCGATCTCGGCCGGGCCGTTGGCACTGGTGCCAGGGATTTCATGGATCAGGGCGAAAGCAAGGCTGCTCAGTACCACGCCCAGCCACGGGCGCCCGGCCTTCCACAGGCGGCCAAACAGCACGCGGCGGAACAGCAGCTCCTCGTAGGCCGGTGCCAGTACCACCGCGAACAGCACCAGGAACAACGGGAAGCGCGCGATCGCACTCTGCATCAGCGCCAGATTGGTGGGAACCGGCTCGATGCCGAACTGCTTGGCCAGGAAGGCGATGCCATTGCTGCCGAGCACGATCAGGGTCGCCACCAGCAGGGTCCAGCCCCAGGTGGAGGGACGGCGCAGCGCCTGGCGCGACGCGTGGCGCTCGGCGGCATTGGCCGGCCGTCGCCAGAAGTACAGCAGCAGCGCGGCGCCGCCGGTGGCAAACAGCGCCATGAGAATCTGCGCAAGCGCGCCCGGCTGGCCCAGTGACGCCGCTACCGAACTGGCGTCGGGGGCACCAGCGCCGGCCTGCGCGTTCGCGTAACCGACCACCAGGCCACGGTACAGGCCCCATAGCAGGCCGCTGATCAGGCTCAGGCCGAACAGGGTGACAGCGGCGATACCCAGGTCGATGAAAAACCCCGCCAACGGCGAAACGACACGCGGCGCGGCAGAAGCCGGCGGAACCGGGGGCGGAGCGGAAACCGGGGCGGATGCGGACATCAGGTACCTGCGTTCAAGAGTCGAAGGCCGGCGCGCCTCCCCGCGCACCGGCCGTGTCCCGATTGTGTCAGATATCCAGGTTTGCGACCTTCAGCGCGTTGTCTTCGATGAAGTCGCGACGCGGTTCGACGACATCGCCCATCAGCGTGCTGAAAATCTGGTCGGCAGCGACAGCATCTTCGATGCGCACCTGCAGCAGTCGACGGGTTTCCGGATTCACCGTGGTGTCCCACAACTGCTCCGGATTCATTTCACCCAGACCCTTGAATCGCTGGATCTGGCGGCCGCGCTTGGCCTCCTCGAGCAGCCAGTTCTGTGCCTTGGCAAAGCTGTCGACTTCGATCGACTTGGCACCGCGGGAAATGGTCGCGCCTTCGCGGACCAGACCGTGCAGCAGCTTCGATGCCTGGTGGATCGCGCGCAGTTCGCCGCTTTCGAAGGCCGACATCGGCAGCACCTGGATGTGCTGTTCGCCCATGTGGCGACGGGTCACCAGCACAGCGGCCGGGCGCTCGTCGTTGGCGTCCTGCAGTTCCAGCGTGAAACGCGGGCTGCCCAGGCTGCCCTGGTTGAGACGCTTGGCCAGTGCATCCAGGCCCTCACCTTCGCCGGCAGCGCGCAGGCTTTCCAGGTCCATCGGGACGAAGTCGACCAGCGCTTCAAGCAGATTGCGGTCGTAGCGGTGTGCGTTGCGCTCGATCGAATCCAGCGCCGCCGCGTAGGCCAGCAGCAGCTTCTCCAGCGCCAGGCCTTCGATGCCGGGCTCGCCGGTGGCCGGCACCAGTGCAGCGTTTTCCACTGCGCTGCTGGCCAGGTAGCTGTCCAGCGCCGGGTCGTCCTTCAGGTACAGCTCCTGCTTGCCCTGCTTGATCTTGTACAGCGGCGGCAGGCCGATGTAGACGTAACCGCGCTCGATCAGCTCCGGCATCTGGCGGTAGAAGAACGTCAGCAGCAGGGTGCGGATGTGGGCGCCGTCGACGTCGGCGTCGGTCATGATGATGATCTTGTGGTAACGCAGCTTGTCCGGGTTGTACTCGTCACGGCCGATGCCGGTGCCCAGCGCGGTGATCAGCGTACCCACCTGGTCGGAGGACAGCATGCGATCGAAACGCGCGCGTTCCACGTTGAGGATCTTGCCGCGCAGCGGCAGCACCGCCTGGTTCTTGCGGTTGCGGCCCTGCTTGGCCGAACCACCTGCCGAGTCACCCTCGACGATGAACAGTTCGGACAGCGCCGGATCCTTTTCCTGGCAGTCGGCCAGCTTGCCCGGCAGGCCCGCGATGTCCAGCGCGCCCTTGCGGCGGGTCAGATCGCGGGCCTTGCGCGCGGCTTCACGTGCACGTGCGGCATCGACGATCTTGCCGGCGATCGCCTTGGCTTCGTTCGGGTTTTCCTGCAGGAACTCTTCCAGGCGCGCACCGAAGGCGTTTTCCACCGCCGGGCGCACGTCGGAGCTGACCAGCTTTTCCTTGGTCTGGCTGGAGAAGCTCGGGTCCGGCACCTTCACCGACAGCACTGCGATCATGCCTTCGCGCATGTCATCGCCGGTCAGGTTGATCTTGGCCTGCTTGGCGATGCCGTTCTGCTCGATGTAGTTGTTGAGCACACGGGTCAGCGCACCGCGGAAACCGGCCAGGTGGGTACCGCCGTCCTTCTGCGGAATGTTGTTGGTGAAGCAGTACATCGTCTCCTGGTAGGAGTCGGTCCACTGCAGCGCCACGTCCACGACGATGCCGTTGTGCTCGCCGGTGACTGAAATGACGTTCGGGTGCAGCGGGGTCTTCAGCTGGGCCAGATGCTCCACGAAGCTGCGGATGCCGCCTTCGTAGTGGAAGTCATCGCGACGGCCATCGCCACGCTCGTCGGCAAGGACGATCTTGACGCCGGAGTTCAGGAACGACAGCTCGCGCAGGCGGCGGGCCAGGATGTCGTAGTGGAATTCCACGTTGTCGTGGAAGGCGACGGTCGACGGCCAGAAGCGCACGGTGGTACCGCGCTTGGTGGTGGCTTCCAGCTTGGCCAGCGCAGTCACGGCTGCGCCGTTGCTGAATTCCTGCTGGTAGTGGGAGCCATTCTGGAACACGTCCACCAGCAGCTTCTGCGACAGCGCGTTGACCACGCTGACGCCGACGCCGTGCAGGCCGCCCGAAACCTTGTAGCTGTTGTCGTCGAACTTGCCGCCTGCGTGCAGGACGGTCATGACCACTTCGGCCGCAGACACTTCGCGACCGAGCTTGGCGCTCATCTGCTCGTGCTTGCCGGTCGGAATACCACGGCCGTTGTCGGACACCGAGACCGAGCCGTCGGCGTGGATCGTCACTGCAACGTGGTCGGCGTGGCCGGCCAACGCTTCGTCGATCGAGTTGTCGACGACCTCGAACACCATGTGGTGCAGACCGGTGCCGTCATGCACGTCGCCGATGTACATGCCGGGACGCTTGCGGACAGCCTCCAGGCCTTCCAGGGCGGTAATGCTGTTGGCGTCGTAATTGCCGTTGTTTGCCGGGGTGTTCTGTTCGTCGCTCATTGCGCTTGCCGTAGGCTCCGCAGGTCGGGCACCGCTTGGGGCGATGCGCCGAGAATGAAAGGATTCCAACCCGAATTATACCAGCCGGGGTCGAGCGGCCCTGGTGTGCCCACTATGGCACAGCCACGATCTGTGCATGTTCCACGTGGAACCGGGCGATGTGGGTCAGTTCCTGCAGCGCCGCCGGGGTTTCGGTGGCGGTGATGAAGATCTGTGCCGGCCCATTGAGCAGGCGCTCCAGTACCCGCGCCTGATGGGTGCGATCCAGCTCCGAGGCCAGATCGTCCAATGCGATCACCGGCCATTCGCCTCGCTGTTCCGCATAGTCCTCCGCCTGTGCCAACAGGCACGCCAACGCCGTCAGCTTGGCCTGGCCGCGGGACAGCGCATCACGACCTGGAATGCTGTGGAAATCCACACTCCAGTCCGCGCGGTGCGGGCCCACCGAGGTATACCCGGCCTGCCGGTCACGTTCCCGGGCCAGAAGCAGCGCATCGGCCAAGGGAAGCTCATGCCGCCGCCAACCGGGGCTCAGCTCCAATCCCTGGATACCGAGTTGTGGAGCGAGGCTGGCGGCCAAGGCGACCGTGCGCTGCTGCAGACGCTCCAGGTAGTGCTGGCGGCGGCTGGTCAGTGGTTCTCCTGCCTCGGCCAGCTCGTGATCCCAGGTATCGAGCATCCGCGACGGCCCGCCCTGCTTGAGCAGGGCATTGCGCTGCTTCAGCGCCCGGGAGTAGCGACGCCACAGGGACAGAAAATCCGGTTCCACGTGGAACAAGCCCCAATCGAGGAAGCGGCGACGGGGTTCACCACCACCACTGACCAGTGCATGGCTCCCGGGCTCGAACGTCACCACGGCCAGCGCTGCGCAGAGATTACCCAGCTGTGCGACATCCTCGCCGTCCAGTCGACCCTTCCAGTCCTGACCACTGTGGCGCAGGCCGGCTTTTCGGCGGTGGGGCGGGTGAAGGGCACGCTGTTCGTCCCATTCCACGAAGATTTCCAGCGCTTCCTGGCCCTGGCGTACCAGACCGTCGCGCACCCGGCCACGGAAGCTGCGGCCATAGGCCATCAAGTGCAGGGCTTCGAGCACGCTGGTCTTGCCGGCACCGTTGTCGCCGGTCAGCAGGTTCAATCCCGGCTGGGGCGACAGGTCCACCGCACTGAAACGACGCAGTTGATGCAAGGCGAGGCGGCGGATCTGCATGGGGCGCGAAAGACCATCCGCACAAGGCGGTAGAGGGGCAGGGAATCCATCAGCTTACTGCATCGGTCAAGCCAGCCGTGCCGCCCCAGACATCGCCACTGTGCTGAAGCTTCCGTCTGGCAACCCTACGCGTGTTCCACGTGGTGGCGCTTCCTCACCTGGGCTCGCCTGGGTCTGGATACGCCCGGGAATCCTTGAATTCTGAGCGGCGGCGCAGGGTACCGGCCCTCAGATTTCAGCGATTTCAGCCTCATTCCGCGAGCATCGCCAGGTGCCCCGACGGTGGTTTGCGCGAACACCGCGCAGATTTCTTGAAATCTACGATGCGATGCCCTGGAGGGTTCCACAGATTTCAAGGAATTCGAGCCCGCCGTTTCACACTGTCCACAGCAGGTCTGTATGACTTATACACAAGATATGGGCAAACTGTGGATAAAAAAGCCCTTTTGCCCGACCTGCGAAACTATCCACAGGTTCCCCCCCAGCCTGAGGGGCCTCTATACAGGGGGTTTCAGTTGCATAAATCTTTTAAAAATCAATTAGATAATGCATTTTTCCACGAAATCTGGGCCTACCATCACCACCATGCTTTAGATTTATACCCAAATTTAGAAGCTAGGCCGACCCCGATCCGACCCCAACGAGACCTGTGGACAGTGGCGTCTGCAGATGAAGCAACCGCAGCGTTGCGACCCACGATCTGCTTCACCCCTCCGGCAAGTTCGGGGAACGTGCATCAGGCTGAAGACCCAGAACGGCATACTCGATCGAAAGCGGCTGGACAGCGCCCAAGCTCACAACCTGGATTCCAATCGCTCAGCACCGATTGCATCAGAAGGGCAGCCAGGATCAATCGGCAACCAGCGATCTCAAGGAAGCCATTCACCCACACCTGGAGATCCGGCCATCGCGATGCTCCACGTGGAACCTGCAAAAAAAACGCCCGGGAAGATCCCGGGCGTCGTTCGGTTCCACGTGGAACAGGCTGCCGTCAGAGACGCAGCGGCATCACCACATGGCGCGACTTCTCGCTGCTGGATTCACGCACCAGCGCCGAGGAGTTGGAGTCGCGCAGCTGGATGATGACTTCCTCGTCGCGCAGGGCGGAAAGGGCATCCAGCAGGTAGTTCACGTTGAAGCCGATGGCCAGATCGCTGACCGTGGTGTCGGCTTCGATCTCTTCCTGGGCTTCTTCCTGCTCCGGGTTGTGCGCGCTGATCTTCAGGTTGCCCGGCGAGACTTCCACGCGGATGCCGCGGTACTTCTCGTTGGACAGGATCGCGGCACGCTGCAGCGAGGCACGCAGTGCTTCGCGATCAACCTTCACTTCGCGGTCGGCACCGATCGGAATCACCGCTTCGTAATCCGGGAAACGGCCGTCGATCAGCTTCGAGGTGAAGGTGACATCGTCGCGCTTGACGCGGACGTGGCTGCGGCCGACTTCCAGCTCGATCTCGCGATCGCCGCTCTCCAGCAGGCGCTGCAGTTCGGTCACGCCCTTGCGCGGCACGATGATCTGGCGCTTGGAACCACTGGGCTTGGCCAGGTCGGTTTCACACAGCGCCAGGCGGTGGCCGTCGGTGGCGACGGTACGCAGCGCATCGCCGCGCAGATCGAACAGCAGACCGTTGAGGTAGTAGCGCACGTCCTGCTGGGCCATCGCGAACGCGGTGCGTTCGATCAGTTCCTTCAGGGTCGCTTCGCCGATGGCCACGCGCTCGGTGGCTTCCACTTCGTCAACCGACGGGAAGTCGTTGGAGGGCAGGGTGGCCAGGGTGAAGCGGCTACGACCGGCCTGCACGGTGATCTTGTCACCGGTCTGCGAGACGGTGATCCGGCTGCCGTCGGGCAGGGCGCGGATGATCTCGAACAGCTTGCGGGCGGGGATGGTGGTTTCGCCGTCCTGGGCATCTTCAACCGCGATCCGCGACACCATCTCCACTTCCAGGTCGGTACCGGTCAGCGACAGCTGGCCGTTCTGCACCTGGACCAGGAAATTGGCCAGAACCGGAAGGGTCTGGCGGCGTTCGACCACGTTGACGACCTGTGCCAACGGCTTGAGAAAGGCTTCGCGCTGCAGTGTGAAACGCATGTGGTTCCGTGCCCCTATGCTTTAAAAAATGTGGAATAAATCAAAAGCTTGGTGGTGCTGGTAGAGACAGAATCGCTGGAAAACAACGCTAAGTCTTTGTAAATAAAAGGATTTCAGGCCTCGAAACCCTCTGTATTACCGACCCCCAGGGGGTGGGGAAAGCTGTGGATAAATTCGACGCGATTTCAGACGCCATTTTTATCCACAACGTGTCCCGCGCTTGCTACCGGATTCTGCACCGTTTTGTGCGATGACGCCTCATCGGCATCCGTGCATCATTCGCTCAACTTCCGGATCAGCTTGTCCCAGTCCTCGCGGAGCTTGCCGTCGGTTTCCATCAGGGTCCGGATCTGGCGGCAGGCATGCAGCACCGTGGTGTGGTCGCGACCGGCAAAGGCGTCGCCGATCTCGGGCAGGCTGTGCTCGGTCAGTTCCTTGGTCAGGGCCATGGCGACCTGGCGCGGGCGTGCCAGCGAGCGGGTCCGACGCTTCGACAGCAGATCCTTGATCTGCAGGCCGTAGTAGTCGGCAACGGTTTTCTGGATGTTGGGAATGCTGATCGCCTGCTGCTGGGCGCGCAGCAGGTCGCGCAGGGTTTCCTGGGCGAATTCGGTGGTGATCGCGCGGCCGGTGAAATTGGCGCGGGCGGTCAGGGTATTGAGCGCGCCTTCGAGGTCGCGCACGTTGGAGCGCATCTTCTTGGCGATCAGGAACGCAACATCATCGGGAATCTCGGCACCGCGTTCGCGTGCCTTGGCCAGCACGATCGCGGCGCGGGTCTCGAAGTCCGGCGGTTCGATCGCGACCGACAGGCCCCAGGCAAGCCGCGACTTCAGGCGCGCTTCCAGGCCCTCGACTTCGCGCGGATAGCGGTCGCAGGTCAGGATGATCTGCTGCTTGCCATCGAACAACGCGTTGAAGGTGTGGAAAAACTCTTCCTGGGTGCGGTCCTTGCCGGCGAAGAACTGGATGTCATCGATCAGCAGCGCGTCCACCTGCTGGAACTGGCGCTTGAACTGATCCATGGTCTTTTCCTGCAGGGCCCGGATCATCGCGCTGAAGAACTGTTCCGAACGCAGGTACAGCACCTTCGCGCCCGGATTGGCCTGGCGCATGGCGTTGCCGGCGGCGAACATCAGGTGGGTCTTGCCCAGGCCGGTGCCCCCGTACAGCAGCAGCGGGTTGTGCGCGCGGTCGCCCGGCTTCTGCGCCGCCTGGAAGGCGGCGGCCAGGCCCAGCTGGTTGCTGCGGCCTTCGACGAAGTTGGCGAACGTGTAGTGGTTGTCCAGGTTGCCGGCGAACGGCACCTGCGGTTCGCTGGACACATGCGCCGACGGCGTGGAAACCGGCGCGTTCTGCGCCTCCACGGGACGCGGGCGCGAGCCGATTTCAAGAAAAACGTCGCTGAAACCGGCGAAATGGGCCAGCAGTTCGCGGATCCGGGCCAAGTACAGCTCGCGGACCTGGTCGACGATGAAGGCATTCGGTGCATACAGCACCAGGCTGTCCACGCGCAGATCGGCCTGCAGCGGCTTCAACCAGGTATGAACGTCTTCCGGCGGGAACTCCGCTTCGAGGCGCTCGAGACTACGGGACCAGGCATCCAT